>CAXYEO010000043.1:0-70978 GCA_964276085.1 uncultured Thalassobaculaceae bacterium
CCATTGTTTTCTCTTACTAAATTCCATTTTCTTGCTGTTGGAAAACCCGCTCCACCTAATCCTCTCAGGGCCGATTTTTCTAATTCTTTGATAAAAGCTTGTTGGTTTCTGGAGCCAGATAAACATTCTTTTAAAAGTGTGTACCCACCTGACTCTATGTACGGGTCCAATTTGATGGGGTTAATTTTTCTGTGAGGTATTTTTTCTTTTGTCGCATATTTTTCTAATTTTTTAGTGCTGATGTTTTCTATCAAATTATGGCCAATCGCTGCAACTGGAGCCTTATCGCAGGCCCCGATACATGGCGCTCGCACTACTCGAACATCCGTACCTATTTTTTGATCAAGTTCCTCTAAAATTCCCTCTGCCCCGAACAGAGAGCAAGTGAGGCTGTCACAAACCCGGACGGTAATTGGCGGCGGAGGACAATCATTTTCTTTAATTACATCAAAGTGTGCGTAGAAAGTAGCAACTTCGTATACCTCCGCCATCGCCATTTTCATTTCATGGGCTAAAGCGGCTAAGTGGGCTGTAGACAAGTGCCCAAACTTATCTTGAAAAAGGTGCAAATGTTCAATCAGCAGCTCTCTTTTTCGAGGACGTTTACCAAGTACGTTCTTCACCTCTTCTAATGCAATTGGTTTTACTTGGCGTCCTTTTAGAAACGGTCGACCCTTGCGTCTACCTTGACCGCTACCTCTTTGAAATTTTGCATCTCCATTTCCTCTATTAGAGTCATTTTTATCGGCTGAAGGAGCTGAAATATCGGACATGCCATTATTTCCATTCGTCATGAAACAGTTTGATCTATCACGTTTAACTTACAATCAAACAAACTAATTTGAAACAAAACTTCTAAAGATATTTTTCTCGATAGTGGAATAAAAAGCATCAAGCTTTTATTTGGAAAAACATAATTTGCTAATTTTAAAAAAAATGTGGGAATTATGTTATGCTGAATAAAGAAGTAATCAATTATTTTGTAAAGGCGCACGTACTATATGAAAACTATCATAGGCGATTTAGCTTCTGAAATTGATAAGCTACCAGATTATTCGGTAATTGGTCGCGTTACGTCTGTTTTAGGAATGATGGTAGAGGTTGGAGGAGTAGAACGTGCGTTATCCATAGGCGATCGAGTGCTTTTGACAAGCAAACGAAATGAGAGAGTTGCTTGCGAAGTCGTTGGGTTTAGAGAAGGACGGGCACTGGCCATGCCTTTTAGTGCTCTTGATGGTGTTGGTATTGGAAGTGAAGCTGAAATTGGCGACTCAGACCCACTTGTTTATCCAGACGAAAGTTGGCTAGGTCGTGTGATTAATGCGATGGGTGAGCCAATGGACGATAAATTACCTCTCAAAGATGGTCCTAAGGGGTATGCTATTAAAGGCTCTCCACCTAAAGCGCATAAACGACAACGATTAGGGGGGAAAGTTGATGTTGGAATTCGAGCCATTAACACTTTTTTAACGATGTGCCATGGGCAAAGAATGGGCGTATTCGCCGGTTCTGGTGTTGGCAAATCAATTTTAATGTCGATGATAGCTCGGTTTACGTCATCAGAGGTTAACGTTATTGGATTGGTTGGTGAACGTGGAAGAGAAGTTCAAGAATTCATACAGGATTATCTTGGGGACGAGGGTTTATCGAGAAGTATAATTATTGCTTCAACCTCGGATGAGTCGCCTTTAATGAGGCGACAGGCTGCATATATGACACTCGCAATCGCTGAAGCCTTCAGAGATGCAGGGAAAGAAGTGATGTGCATGATGGATAGTGTGACACGATTTGCAATGGCACAACGTGAAATCGGGTTAGCATCAGGAGAGCCTCCCGCCAGTAAAGGATATACGCCAATGGTATTTTCTGAATTACCAAAGCTTTTGGAAAGGGCTGGGCCGGGTGTTGAGGGTACTGGCAATATAACAGGGCTATTCACCGTTTTAGTTGAGGGCGATGATTTGAATGAACCTATCTCTGACGCTGTTCGCGGTATTATTGATGGGCATATAGTGCTCGGTAGATCAATAGCGGACAGGGGAAGATATCCTGCGATAGATGTCTTAAAAAGTGTTTCTCGAATGATGCCTGATTGTAACACTCAGAAAGAGAATGAGATCGTCGTTCGAGCTAGAGGGCTAATGGCATCGTATGAACAAATGGCAGATATGATTCGCTTAGGGGCTTATCGAAGAGGTAGTGACCCAGTTTTGGATGAGGCGATAAAGCATTACCCAGCTCTAGAAAGCTTTTTAGCTCAAGAAAAAAATGAGAGAGCGGATATAGAAGAAGGTTATTCTGTTCTAGCGTCAATATTGGAAATAAATGATACTGATGATGGGGCAGAATTTGAGCATCTGGAACTCAATAATGAAAGCCCAGCTGATGAAGTTACTATATTAAATGATGCATAGACAGGTTAGACGTACGTGATTCAATTTGAGAAACTTGTGCAGTTAAGAGAGTTTGAGCTCGACGAAAGACGACGTGATTCAGGAACAATTTTATCTGAAATCAATTCTTTGCAAGATGAAATTAATAGATTACATGTAGAATTGAAAAACGAACAAAAGATTGCTGGGGAGTCCTTGGAGGCGCGATTTCTTTATAATGAGTTTGCAAGTAGTGTAATTCGAAAAAGAGAATGGTTGACGGCAGCCATAAAATTAAAAGAAGAGGAATACGAGCGCGCGCGAGAAAAGGTTGCGGAAGCTTATCGAGAGATGCGGAAGGCAGAAATTATACGCGATGAGATGATTGAGAAAAATAAGAAACATGAGCAAGCACTTGAACAGGTTGAATTAGACGAAATTGCCCAAAATATCCATCGTCGAAGAATAAAGTCATGACCAACATCAGTTGATGTGGAGATTTCTATTAACTATCCGATGTTGTTAGTTTTTACTCACATTAATATCTTTAAAAAATATAAAATTTCCCCGAAGTTTTCTGATAGTTAAAATTGCAATAATTAACATCAGAGCGCATACATAGAAGATCATATGCGGTTTTCTGCTATCCAACAATGCTCCCGCTAAAAGTGGCATCGCAGATGATCCAAGATCTAACCCTGAGTACACGAAGCCAAAAATGCGTCCTGAAGCTCCATTAGGGGTTACTTTTCGGATTAACATATCTCTAGAAGGTGCCGTTGTCCCAGAGAAAAAACCAGCTAAAGCTAAAGCCAGTATGACAAAATAAGGTGAGATCAGTTTACTGCCTATGATTATGAGTATAACACTGGCTAGAGCGACACCCAGTATTGCTGCTGTCTCGTGTCTGCTAATTTTATCGGCAATTATGCCCCCTACAAGGATACCGAGAGCAGATCCAATCAAAAAAGCAGTGAGAGCCGTCGTAGCAGTAGTCAGATCTAATTCATACAAACTTTGTAAAGCGGAAACACCAAAGGTTTGTATTCCAATTAACGCTGCTGCCAGAAAAGTGAAAAAGAAAAAACATGACATTATTGTCGCCGAAAAGAAGGTTTCTGCTCCGCCCCACTTTGAACTAAGATTTCCCTTTGGTATGGTGTTTAGCTTTTGGTCCTTTAACCCGCCGTCTGTTAGGAGGTCATTGCTGAGAAAAAAAATGCAAACAATAATTAGACCAATTACTCCTGCCGTCATCGTTGCTGCACGCCAGTCCCAAAAACTAGCGATTGTCACAACGAATATTGGGGCTAATGCCCACCCAACGTTCCCACTGAAAGCATGAACGGCGTATGCTTTTCCAAGCCGTTTAGGGCTTATTTTTGTTGTCAAGATCGATAGGTCTGCAGGATGAAAAACACTATTGCCAAGGCCGGCTGTTATTGAAAGAAGTAAGAGCTGCCAAAAACTGGAAGAAAAACCATACCCAATAACGCTTAATGAAAGTAGTGTTAGGCCGCATAATAGCACTTTTCGTGCACCAAATCGATCTACTAAGAAGCCTGCTATTGTTTGAGCTACCCCAGACGCGCCATAAAAAAAAGTTGTCAGTAACCCTAATTCAACATAACTGACGCCAAAGTCTGTCTTTAATATTGGAAATAGAGGCGGCAGAATTAGGTGAAAGAAGTGGCTGGCCGCATGCGCAGACCCAACAAGCCCCATAATTTTCAAATCATACCCGACATTAACTATCGCGTTACTCATTCTTTTCTATAAGCAAAGGAACATTCATTAGCAATATTCAATATTATCGGGATTCTGATTTGTTGTTCTCTTTTGTCGTGCTATTTTGTATTTTAAGTCGAACGATAACCAAATACCTGTAGGATCAAATCATGCCTTTTATAACATCAGCTGTAAGTGCCAAAGCAAGCCGAAAAGCGATCGATGTGCATGGTCAGACTTACCACCTTAGTCCATATGTTGGCAGTGCGCCTCTGCGAGGGAGTTATGTGCCAGGAAATGAAAAAAATGATGATGGGTTGCCGCAGGGGTTTCTAGTAGAGCAACCATCTAATTCAATAACTCCCCCCCATTTTCACGATCATGAGCAATATCAGGTCTTCGTTGATGGAGGGGCGCGTCTAGGTAGGCATACTGCAAACCCATTATCGCTCCACTACGCCCGAGGGCATTCACCATATGGTCCCATAACTGCAGGACCATCAGGAGTAGTTTATTTCACTTTGCGCGCTCGTTGGGATTCAGGAGCGAAATATATGCCTGCGGCGAGGGATAAATTAAAAAAGGTGAGGCGAAAACATAGGATGGCTGAGAATATAAGTTTTCCCGATCCTGATTTGATGGAGCGGGTGGTTAACGTTTGCCGTGCAGAGGTAATGTCGATAGATGAAGATGGAACATGTGCTTACCTCTACACTATCCCACCTGGAAAAACGACTGAGGTGGATACTGATACTGCCGCTGGTGGGCAATACGCAATAGTCATTGATGGTTTTGCGGTTGGGGAAAAAGAAAATCTCACAAAGCTTTCAGGGTTTTATCGTTCTCCTAAAGAAGCACCATTGGAGGTAAAAGCTGGGAAAGATGGTTTAGTGCTTTTATTGATGCAATTCTCTAACATTGATCCAGAGTGAACTCCACTATACCTCCACTCGGCTTTGAAAGTTCCGAGTTTGTTGTTCGAACAGAACGAGCGCAGCGTTTAATGGAGGAGACTGATCTAGATGCTTTATTGCTGACAACAGAACCAGAAGTTAGGTATTTCTCTGGTTTCCACACGGCGTTTTGGTTAAGTCCTACAAGGCCTTGGTTTTTAATAGTGCCCAGAAAAGGCAAACCGATTGCTGTAATTCCAGAAATAGGTAGGGCCCGAATGGCTGATACTTGGCTGGATGAAATCATAACATGGCCGGCGCCGAGGCCTAGCGATGAGGGAATTACAGAGTTATCCAAGACCTTAAATGGGCTGACTAAGAGAAGTGGGATAATAGGTTTACCAATGGGAACTGAGACCCATATAAGAATGCCTTTTTCTGATTTCAACAAACTTCGGGAAAATATTGTTAATATTGATATTGTCGATGCCACAAATTTGATCCAAGAGTTACGAGCCATAAAATCTGAGGCTGAAATTTCAAAAATAAGATATATTTGCCAGCGGGTATCTGAGGGTTTCTCTGAGTTACACAAACTCATAAGCGTTGGTGATCAGGAAAAGGAAGTTTTTAGAAAATTTAGAATAGATTTACTTCATAGGGGGGCTGACGAGGTCCCATATCTTGTTGGTGGATCGGGGCCTAATGGCCCCACCGAGGTGATAGGCATGCCTTCTAATAGAACCATCAAAAAAGGTGACATGCTGATGATGGATACAGGCGCAGTATTTGATGGATATTTTTCTGACTTTGATCGTAATTTTGCTTTTGGTCACGTCGATGATGAAGTCTCCCGAGCGTACGATATTGTTTATCGGGCTACCGATGCGGGTTTGAAAGTAGCTCGTCCCGGAATAACTGCTGAGGATTTATGGAAGGCGATGGCAAACATTTTGAGTGAATCGTCTGCTTCAAAAAATGTTGTTGGAAGGCTTGGACATGGACTAGGAATGCAGTTAACAGAATGGCCTTCGAACATGAGTGGTGACCAAACGGTAATGAAACCTGGTATGGTTATGACGTTGGAACCATGCATAGAATTTGGTGATGGTCGGATCATGGTTCATGAGGAAAATATTGTTATTAGAGATGGAGAACCGGAGATGCTTTCGGTAAGAGCTCCCTCAGAGGTGCCAGTTATTTACTAATAAGGCTGCCAAAATTAAAATAAAAACTACAATCCAAATAAAATTCCCTGAACTGTTTAAGGGAGTGACGTAACTAGAGGTATTTTTTTATGAGTAAAAATAAATTTCGAGTTGGGATAGAAGTTGGTGGGACATTTACCGATTTAATAGCGAGTGACGGAGACAAAATAAAAACAGTAAAAGTCCCGAGCACGCCTTTAAGCCCTGACGAAGGAGCGATGAATGCGCTTCTAGCAGCAAATATAGACGCTTCTATGATAAAGGAATTGGTTCACGGATCTACTGTCGCAACTAATGCGGTTTTGGAGAGAAAAGGTGGGCGGGTCTGTTTTTTTGTAACTAAGGGGACCCGGGATCTTTTGCTGTTGCAACGGCATGACAGACGTTCGATCTACGATCTCCATTATAAAAAACCGGAACCAGTAATTCCTCGTCACGATACTTATGAAATCACAGAGAGAATGTCTGCAGATGGTTCTGTGGTGATTAATCTTGATCGAATTAATGCTGCAGAACAGGTTAGAAATGCCCTGGGAGATGGGCGGTTTGACTCTGTTGCTATTTGCTTTTTACATTCTTATACGAATTTGGAACATGAACGAATACTGGAAGAAATTGTACATCAGGAGTTTCCTAATCTACCTGTGACCTGTTCATGTGATGTGACTAGAGAGTTTAGGGAATATGAACGTGCATCAACGACAACTCTGGCAGCGTATGTGCAACCAGTTATTGCTGGTTATATAAAAAGATTTTCAAACTCTTTAAAAGAGTATGGTTTTAAGGGGCGATTTAGCATCATGCAATCCAATGGCGGTAGGATGCCAGCAGAAGCTATGGCTAAAAATGCTATCGCTGCACTTTTTTCTGGGCCGGCGGCTGGTGTGGTCGGGGCTATACGTGGAATATCTTCTTCGGGCTATGATAATTTAATTACGCTTGATATGGGAGGAACCAGTACTGACGTTTCTCTGGTTTTAAACGGAGAATCTAAGCTTGCCCCTATGACAATGATTGATGGACTCCCTGTGAAAACACCAGTTATAGACATTGCGACAGTTGGTGCCGGCGGTGGTTCCATTGCTTGGAACGACGATGGAGGATTGATGCGGGTTGGGCCAAGATCAGCTGGCGCTAGCCCGGGACCAGCATGCTATGGCCGGGGGGGTACGGAGCCAACAGTAACTGATGCACATTTGATCAGAGGTACTCTTCAAGCGGATAGTTTTCTTGGAGGGCATATGAATGTCGATATTCAACTAGCAAAAGATGCATTCGCGAAATTAGGTGATTTTTTTGAACTATCGGTGGAAGAGATGGCTGATAATACAATACGGCTTGCAGAAGCAAATATAGTTAGAGCAATACAGCAAATTTCTACTGAACGGGGCAGTGATCCCAGGGACTTTGTTCTTGTGCCATTTGGCGGGGCTGGGCCACTCCATGCAGCTCGTGTTGCTGAAGATTTAAATATTGAAAAAGTGGTGGTTCCACCAAACGCCGGAGTTTTATCTGCGTGTGGTTTATTATTGTCAGATCATATTCACTATAGAACAAGAACGCGACGTTTGGCTTTGATAGATGATAATATTAAAGATATTAGAAGCGTAATTGTGGAACTTGAGAATGAAACTTCCAATTATCTCAACTCCCTTAAAATAGAGGGGCAAATCGTATATGATAAAGTTTTGGAAATGAGATATGTTGGGCAAGCGTTTGAAGTATCAGTTGATATAAAAAAAGAAGATATAGAAAAACTCACCGCGCAAAGATTGTCAGAATTATTTGCCAAAGCACACCATCAAATTTTTGAGTTTTCAAAAATAGAGGGAGATCCAGTAGAGATTATTTCATTTCGAGTTGGTGCGCAAATAAGTCCCGAGACTTTATCGACAAATGAAGTGGGGGGAACTTGCTCCAGTACTCTTGGATCCAAAAGAATAAAAATCACGGAACGAGGAAAGCAATTAACTGCAGACGTAAAAGAAAGGGCTAATCTTTCATCTGAATCAGTCAATGGGCCGATGCTGATACAAGATGTGAATTCAACCATTTTTGTGCCACAAGAATGGAAAGTTTCAAAGGATGCGCACGATAATATAATTTTAGTGAAGGTAAGTTAAAATGGTTGTTTCCCCAGTAGATCAAGCTGTCATTACTCGTGCTCTTGTAGCGGCTGCAGATGAGATGGGGGTTAAGTTGATTCGTTCCGCCCATTCTCCCGTTGTCAGAGAAGCCCAAGATTGTTCAGCTGCAATATTGGACAAGGATGGAAAGGTGGTTGCGCAGGCGGAGTTAATACCAATTCAATTAGGGTCTATCACTCACACCTTCAAAGCGTGTTTGAAGTACCATCCGTTAGATACGCTTCGGGATGGAGATTTTTTAATTAATAATGACCCTTACTCGGGTGGACAACATTTGCCCGATATCTTTCTTTTTACGCCTATTTTTATGGACGGAGATTTAATAGGTATAACCGCAACTGTTGTTCATCATATTGACCTTGGAGGAGGGGCTCCGGGCTTAAACCCAAATGCAGGAGACGTACACGAAGAGGGTATAACATTACCGCCAAGTAGATATTCCATTGAACATGATTGGAAAGGTGGTCCGTTTGAACGTCTCATTAGGGCCAATGTCAGGATGCCTGATTCCACCATCGGTGATTTGAATGCTCAGTTTGCTGCAAACGCTGTTGGTGGTGAACGCTTAAAAGAGCTGTACCGTAAATTTGGTGCAGAAACAGTTATACTGGCGATGCAGGAAATGTTGAATTATTCTGAACGACGGATCCGAACCGCAATATTAAATGCACCAGATGGAACATATAGTGGGCAAGCATGGCTGGATGACGATGGTCGTGGGGGAGAGCCAGTTCTTATAAAGGCTGAGGTAAAAATAAGAAAAGATCAAATAGTCGTAGATTTTCAAGGCTCTTCTAATCAGGTTCGAACAAATTTAAATAGTCCTTTTGCCTCTTCGGTATCTTCTGCCATAGCCTGTATCAAGGCAGTTCTGACCGACCCGGATATACCATTTAATGAAGGGGCTGAGAGGGCTATCACAGTAAAAATTCCCCACGGGTCGATACTAAACCCGAAAGCGCCAGCCCCCGTCAGGGCAAGGTTATTACCTAGTTATAGGGTTGTTAATGCAGTAATGGACGCTTTATCTAACGCAGTTCCAGACCGTGTTATTGCACCAGGTTTCGATACAACATCAGTCTCATGTCTAAGCCATAGAAAAGAAACAGGATATAATATTTATCTTGAGATATTTGGTGGTGGGTTTGGCGCAGGGCCAGATAATGATGGATGTGATGCGGTGGACTCAATGTTATCAAATTGCTCAAATATACCAATAGAGAGCATGGAGTCGGATTATCCCTTTTTTAGGGTGGAGGATTACAGCCTCCGCTCTAGTTCTGGTGGAGATGGCAGGAATAGGGGAGGTATGGGTTTTCAAAGGATTTATAAAATTCTGGAGGAGGATGTTACTTTTGCTACCTATGGTGATCGATTTAAAATTGCACCTCAAGGATTAAAAGGTGGATTTCCTGGAGCCAAAGCGGAAACCTTCGTAGAGAGAGGCGGCCAAAAAATACCCCTTCAGTCAAAACAACATTTTTCTTTATTAGAAGGGGACCGTCTAGTGATACGAACTGGAGGGGGTGGAGGATATGGCGAGCCTAAAGACAGGTCGAGGGATTTAAAGAAGCAGGATATCTTAAATAACGTAAGTGGAAACATCGCTCAATAGTTAGGGATTAAATTCTGATTCTCAGGCGACCTCATAACCAAATTCCTCAGCGGCCTCTGTAGTCCTCTTCCAAAAATCACGAGCAAATCCTCGCGCAACAAAAACATTAAAATTATTATTTTCCTCACAATAGATCAGAGCTGGTAGATTAAAGAGTGTGGTTTGAACGCTATGGTTGACTAGAAAAATATTGGGGTGCCAATCTATTGCTGCGCCTTTTGATAAAAGATCTCTAGTCATTAACCCACTAATACCTATGCATGACCTCCCATGACTAAGGTCTATTAAGGCAATATCAATTCCTTTCAGCTCACTGTTCAAAAATGATTGAAGGTTTCTGCTTTCGGGTTCGGTGACAATCCATTTGTTTGGACCAGTCCAAATGATACGTGTTTTATTAAAGAAGGCTGATCTATTTGTCTCAAGTGACATTTCTATCCCGAGGGACTTTTTGATTTTCTTTAAAAAGATATCAGTAGAACCAGTTTTTATTTCAATTTGTACGATTGACAAAGGGTGATGCTCTTTTATGAAAATGTCAGCGCCTTGGTCCGAGTTGCCGTAGATGCCATTGACTACAACCTTATCTAATGGAGATTTTCTGGCAATCAGAGGTAGTAGATTTTGTTCACTAGCCATTTAATCTTTTTCCCTCTTTGTCATAAAAATTGGGATCTACAATTCTTACTTGATTTGACTCCCCATGAAGTGGGCTTACAGCCCAAACGGTTTTCCCAATTTTATTGGTACCGCCTGTTATTAAACCAAGGGCAATTGGATGTTTTAAGGTTGGGCTTAGATAGGCTCCTGACGATACATGGCCTAATTTTGCCATTGGGAGACTTGCGTTTGGATCTTCAACTAATATCGCGCCGCTCCTTATTCTTGATTTCCCATCAGTTGGAACTATCCCAACAAGTTTTGGCCTCTTAGGATCTACGAACCCTTCACGATCCAATAGTCTACGACCAATGAATTCCTTTTTAGAGCTCAATAATTTATTTAAACCCAGGTCGTCTGCTGTTGTTCTGCCATCAAGTTCACCGCCGGCGACGTGACCTTTTTCAATGCGCATTATGCCCATCGCTTCAGTGCCATAGGGAATGATGTTTTCAGTAATCCCTTTTTCCATTATGTGGTTCCAAACATACTCTCCATGATCAGCGGCAACATTAATTTCATAAGCCAATTCTCCAGAAAAGCTTATCCGAAAAATAATAGCTGGGATCCCATTAATTAAAAATTCTTTTACGCCCATAAACGGTAATGCTTCATCGGATACGTCTTCAACTCTTAAAATTTTTTCAAGCACCTTTCGGCTGTTAGGGCCTGCTATAGCCATTGCAGCCCACTGTTCAGTCACTGAGGCTATTTTCACGTCTAAATCGGGCCAATGGACTTGTAAATAATACTCCATATGACTTAGGACTGAGGCAGCATTAGATGTCGTTGTTGTCATAAAGTAATGTTGTTCGGAGAGCCTGGAGGTTGTGCCGTCATCGAAGACTATTCCATCTTCACGAAGCATAAGACCATATCTAGCTCTGCCAATAGGCAGTTTAGTCCAGCCATTCGTGTAAATACGATTTAAAAATTCACTCGCGTCTTTTCCTTGAATATCAATTTTTCCTAGCGTAGATACATCCACCATACCTACATTATTCCGGGCCCCAACTACCTCTCTGGAGATTGCGATGTCCATGTTTTGGGTGCTATTCTCTTCGCCATTTCTGAGATAATATTGCGGCCTTAACCACTGCCCGACATCAACAAAAACTGCCCCGTTTTCGGCATGCCAGTCGTGCATCGCAGATCGCCTAGTTGCTGAGTATGAATGCCCTACGTTTTTGCCAGCTATTGGCCCCATAGCAATGGGGGTATACGGTGGTCTGAACATCGTGGTTCCGACATCCTCTATATTTTCGCCTCTTTCCTCTGCCATAATTGCATGACCATTCATATTACTTGTTTTTCCTTGATCTGTTCCCATTCCCAGGGTTGTGTATCGTTTTAAATGTTCCACCGAAATGTAGCCCTCTCGATGAGCTAATGTGATATCAGATTCTGTAACATCATCTTGAATGTCGACAAACTTTTTACCTTTTCCAGGGATACGCCAAAGTGCTTTTATCGGCGTTACAGGGGGCTCTGCAGTTTTTGGTTTTGAGTAATTTGATGTTGAGAACCCAAATTCTAAAGCCATTTCGTTTCCGCAGTTAGATCCCTGGTCAAAACAATCCGCTAAACTGAAGGCGCCATTTGAAGCTCCGATCGGATAACTAGATTGCGCTTTTTTGCCGGGCACAAAAGCGGCAATACTTGGCTCATACTGCGGTTTTCCGCCAGCGTGACAATATAGATGCACATTTGGGCTCCAGCCGCCGGAAATAGCCAGCAAGTCGGCTGATATAAATCGCGACTGTCCGTTAATATTTTTACCATCCAAGCTCATAGACGCTATATCGACACCATTTAATGCAAAAAAGCCGTGAGTGTTGACGACCGCTGACCCGCTGATAAGTTCTATACCAGCTTCCCCTAATTTAGTTTTCCAAAAACTATTGACACTAGTTCTACTATCCACGACCGCTGGTATCTCTATCCCTTTTTCAAAAAGGTTGATTGCCGTTTTGTATCCATCATCATTATTAGCGAATACAACCGCTCGGTTTCCAGGCTTCACTGCATATTGATTGACATATCGACGAGCTGCAGATGCAAGAATCACTCCAGGGCGATCGTTATTAGCAAATACTAATGGTCGCTCTGTAGCACCCGTCGCTATTAAAACTTTCTCAGCTCGGATTTGCCATAACCGCTGTCGAACAGTAAACGGGACCGGAACAGATAGATGGTCGGAAACATTTTCAATAGCATTAACGACATTACTATCGTAATAACCAAAGGCGGTCGTTCGCTTTAATACAGTGACATTATTTAGATCGTTCAACTCGTTGCCTACACTGTTAATCCACTTAACTGGCAGCTCATCATCTATTTCATCTAATTCCCAGGCTAATTGGCCTCCAAGGGACTTAGAGCTTTCGATTAGAATAACCCTAGCTCCAGCTCGACCAGCCGTTAATGCCGCTGATAAACCACTTGGGCCACCCCCAATGATCAAAACATCACAAAAAGTGTGTTTTTTATCATAGGTATCCGGATCCCTTTTTAGTTTAGTCGAACCCATTCCTGCTGCTTTACGAATGAAATGCTCGTAAAAATGCCATCCCGGTATTCCCATGAATGTTTTATAATAAAAACCAGCTGTTAGAAGTGGTGATGCTAGATTATTAATTTGCATAAAATCGAAAAATAAATTTGGCCATCGATTTTGACTTTTAGCCTCGAGCCCCTCAAATAGCTCTATGTTAGTCGCTCTCGTGTTTGGCTCTTCTCTTGAACCAGTTCGCAGGGTTACTAATGCATTTGGTTCCTCCGTCCCAGCTGAGAAAATACCCCGCGGTCTATGATATTTAAAGCTACGAGCAACAAGTTTTATGTTGTTCGCCAGCAGGGCTGAGGCAAGGGTGTCTCCTCTATAGCCAGTTAATGGTTTGCCATCAAATTTGAAGTTTATCGTACTTGATCTATCAATTGAGCCACCAGAATTAATTCTCTGTTTTTGTTGTATATTACTAATTAAAGACATTATAATTTTGCCTCATAGTTTTTTTTTAATTGATCCGCTGGCAACCCAGTTGCCAATACCTCATGGGTGAACGTATCACGCAATACCTTCACAACGCTTCTGCAACCTGCCACATGTTGCCAATATTCCTCGTGAGGCCCTTTTGGGTTATTTCTGATGTAGATATAGTCGTACCATTCCTCATCGGAAGCAAGACCGGGTTCGGAAGGCCTTATTTTGGTTGCATCTCCGATGTAATTAAACTCCTCATGGTCTCGTACTCCGCAGAAGGGGCATCTGATACGTATCATTTAACTGCTTTCTAATGTCGGTTTGGAACGGGGCCGCCCCCATTTTCATCAACTGAACGGCCTTGTCTAAAACGGTCAAAATTTAAACCTGCATTGAGTTCATGTGGAGCGTCGTTGGCTATTGTATGTGCAAAAACCCAACCCGAGCCCGGGGTGGCTTTAAAGCCACCGTAACACCAGCCACAGTTTAAATATAAATTATCAATGGGTGATTTCCCAATTATTGGGCTTCCATCCATAGACATATCCATGACGCCTCCCCAATGTCTGACAATACGCAATCGTGAAAGCCCTGGGATCATTGCTAGTCCGGCCGTTACGACATCCTCAATAAGGGGAAGGTTTCCTCTTTGAGCGTAAGAGTTATACATATCGATATCGCCACCAAATACCAACCCTCCCTTGTCAGACTGACTGATATAAAAATGGCCAGCGCCAAATGTAACAACATTGTCAATAATAGGCTTAAGTGGCTCGGACACAAAAGCTTGCAATACGTGGCTTTCTATTGGCAATTTCATTCCAAGCTTGGACGCCAAATGGCCTGTGCTGCCAGCAACGGCAAAGCCCACTTTGCCGCAGTCAATTGTACCTTTTGATGTTTCTACAGAATTTATAGCATTCCCCTTCATTTTAAATCCGGTAACTTCACAATTCTGAATAATATCAACTCCGAGTTGATCTGCTGCCCTTGCGAAACCCCAAGCGACAGCATCGTGCCGTGCCGTGCCTCCGCGTTTTTGGAGCAACCCTCCCTTAATTTGAAATCTAGCATTATCGGAAAAATCTACATACGGAAGCATCTTCTCAATTTGTTCTCTATTTAGGAGCTCTGCATCAATGCCATTTAATCGCATTGTATTGCCTCTCCTTGTGACAGCATCCATTTGACTATCTGAATGTGCTAGATTTAGGACCCCTCTTTGACTGAACATAACATTGAAATTCAATTCATGACTTAACTGTTCCCAGAGTTTAAGGGATTTCTCATAGAATAGAGCGTTTTCATCTAGCATATAGTTGGAACGAACTATTGTTGTATTTCTTCCTGTGTTACCGCCGCCAAGATAACCCTTTTCTAATACAGCAATATTTTTAATTCCGTGATTCTTTGCCAGGTAGAATGCACTCGCTAAACCGTGTCCACCAGCCCCAATAATTATCACATCGTAATGTTTTTTAGGCTCTGGATCACGCCAGGCGCGCTCCCATTTTTTATTGCTGTGCAACGCATTTTTTATCAGGCTCAATATTGAATAGTCGCTCATCAATCAAATGTCCGCCAGTGGGTTACAAGGTTTTCTAAAAGCACAATTAATAATCCCGCTATAACAAACTGTATGGGTCAAATACATAATGGTTTTGCCTGCTATTTAGCTATTTCTTTTGTTATAATTTTTTTCTTAATAGCTAGGGCAGAGTTTTTTAGTTTAAATTTGCGCACTGAACCTTGTCTAAACCTCATTTCATAGGGTAAAAGATACGTGGGAGACAGTATCCTATGGTAGAATTAGGAAACATGAAGCGCACCAGTATTAATGCGGCGGTGAAGCACGCGTTTCGTGATAGAGAAATCATAATTCGGTCAAACGGAAAGATTAGCTATTTCTCGTTAAAGTCCTGGGTTCTTGTTTTATTACTATTTAGTACAATGGGAACTTTTGTTTGGGTTGGGTATTCTTCGGTAGATTATTTGCGCCTAGCCTCGCAAGTTTCTGATAAGAATGAGGCTATTTGGAATGCACAAAACTCCTATAGCCAGTTACTGGATCAAGTTTCAGATTACAGGCTTTCTATTGTCCGAATCACAAAAGATCTTAAAGAAACACAGTCCACTTTGCTTTCCCATTTTAAGAAAGAGGAGGGACTAGAAGGTTCTGCACACAGAACAACCAAGCTCCCCAAGAATGAAAAGGTGTTTGGAGATAAGAACGATAAAGAACGTGAGGCCCTGGGTAAGCAGTTTCAGTTGATTGGTCAGGAATTGCGAAGAATGACTGGAAAGAATAATGCTTTGGAAAGTCATATTGGAAACCTTCGGGGAAACCTTGAAACTATAGAGGCAGAAAAAGCAGAAATCGTTGCAGAGCGGGCAGCGATGGGGGATCAATTATGGGCTTTGAATAATGACTTACAGAGTTCTCATATCAAAGCCGAACAACTCGATGAAAAAGTCAGAGCATTAAAAGCTAATTTAAGGGTATTATTGGTTGAAAAAGGTCAAATTCAAAATCAGAATGTCGCTCTTCGCACCAAAGTTGGAAAACTCGAATCTACGCTGGACGAAGATGCTTTGCAGCATCAAACGCAATTGAGGGATATTTCGGATCGGGCTTTAAAGAACATTCATCGATTAGAGGCAGTCTTGAACCGAACGGGGTTAAATCTAAAAGATATAGCTCCTCTGCCAAAAAGCATGATTATGGGGGTGGGGGGGCCATTCATTCCATATCATCCGGATATGAAACATTCGGATGGCAAGGTTATGTTAGAAGCGGATCTTGAAGTAAGGTTGGATAGGTTTGAAAAACTTAGGGATATTGTTGGTGTGTTACCTTTAATTCCTCCTGTTCCTAAGGGCTACGTTTCAAGCCATTATGGGCGTCGTAAGGATCCATTTAATGGCCGTTGGGCCCTGCATCGAGGTATAGATTTTGTTGCCCCCTACAAATCAAAGATTGAAGCTACAGCGCCGGGTATAGTGACCTATGTTGGACGAAGGGGTAGATATGGTCGCACTGTAGATATCAAGCATCAACATGGTATTACAACTAGGTTTGCCCATCTTTACCGTTATCGTGTAAAAGTCGGCCAGCGGGTTGCGATGGGGGATACCATAGCCTTACTAGGAAACTCAGGTAGAAGTAGTGGGCCCCATGTACACTATGAAATTAAGTATCATGGGAAATTTATGAATCCTCGGAAATTTCTAAGGGCGACAAAAAATGTTCAATAACAATAAGAAAGAAAATGGAGTTAAAACTTCGGGACCATCGAAAGGTGTTGCTCCCTCACTGTTGAGTTCTGACCTTAACATTACAGGAAATCTAGAGAGTGCTGGAGATATGCAGATCGATGGTACTATCGATGGTGATATAAAAAGCTTCACGCTCACTGTCAGTGAATCCGGTGTAATTAGAGGAACAGTTGACGCGGAAGAGGTTACGGTTGCTGGAAGTGTGACGGGGCAGATAAAAGCACGTCATGTCATATTAATTAAGGGTGCAAAAGTGATCGCAGATTTAATTCAAGACCGTCTTTCAATAGAACCAGGAGCATTCTTTGAAGGGAATTGCCGACAATATGAAGATGATAGTAGCTTGGAAGCTATCCAACTAGAATATGATGAGAGAGCTTAGTTTTGTCGATTTAGAAAAGTTAATTAAATTTTGGGGGTCGAGGAAAACCTGTTGGAGGCATTTTCCCTGCTGAAGCTCTTTTTCCTAGCCAAGTGTTAAGTTCTAATTCAGTTCGACGTCTACCCCCATTCATATGCCATGATAGACCATCCTCTAAATTAAACGACTTTACATCAGCTAGTTTTCCATCTTTATATTTTTGAAGAATCACTCCTTTTCCCTTTGTTAATTCAGGAAGTTCTTGTCGGGAAAATATTAATAATTTCCTATTTGTTCCAACGACGGCAATACTATCTCCGTTTACTGGCGTGCATATTAGTGCACTCGTATCTTTTGATATGTTTAAAACTTGTCGACCTGTTTTTGTTTGTGCCATCAAATCTTCAGCTGGCGCCACAAATCCACGCCCATCCTTAGAAGCTACTATAAATTTTTGTTTAGCTTTAAAAACATGTAGGGATATAAAATTGTCGTCGTTGGGCAAGTCAATCATTAATTTCAACGGTTCACCATGTCCCCGGCCACGCGGTATTTTATCGGCCATTATTGTATAACATCGACCGTTACTGGAAAAAATTAGGATCCGGTCGGTTGTCTCTGCATGCAGGCTCGCGTCTAAGGAATCACCATCTTTAAACTTCAAATCACTGACATCTGATAAATGTCCTTTAATTGCTCGGATCCAACCTTTTTCTGAGCATATAATGGTAATCGGTTCTCTTTCCACCATAGCCTCTAGCGGAATGACGACGGCTGATGGTGGTTTACCAATCTCTGTGCGTCGAGGTCCTAATGATGAGTTTTTCCCAAATTCTTTTTTTATATCATTAATTTCACTAGTTATGACCCGCCATCGTCGTTTTTCGTCACGTAAAAGACCTTCAATATCTCCTTTTTCTACAGTCAATTCCTCAAATTCTTTACGTAATTCTATTTCTTCTAACTTACGAAGAGAACGCAATCGCATGTTTAGTATGGCTTCGGCCTGATTATCGGTAAGTTCAAAATCAACCATCATTTGCTTCTTTGGGTGATCTTCTTCTCTAATAATACGGATTACTTCATCAATATTTAGGAAAGCTATGAGATACCCAGATAATACCTCTAATCTACTTGCTATTTTCCCTAAACGAAAATTAGAGCGCCTAACCAAGACTTCATGTCGGTGCTCTAAGAAGGCTTGTAGAGCCTCTCTTAAAGACATAACTCTAGGTGTTTGATCTGAGTCAAGCACGTTCAAATTTAAACTTATTCTAACTTCTAGGTCACATTGCTTAAATAAACTTTCCATTAAAATAGTTGGATCAATATTTCTACTTTTAGGCTCCAAAACAAGTCTTAAATCTTCAGCAGATTCATCTTGCACATCGTTTAGCAAATTTAGTTTTTTATTCTCAAGTAGTTCAGCGAGCTTTTCAATTAATCGAGATTTTTGAACTTGATATGGGATTTCCGTAACTATTATTTGATATGTGCCATTTTTTAATTTTTCTACTTCCCATCGAGACCGAAGGCGAAAACTTCCTTTTCCACTTTTATATGCCTCAGTAACGGATTCCGGTGTATCTACCAAAATTCCTCCAGTTGGAAAATCGGGCCCTGGTATGTATCCAAAAAGAGTTTCAAAAGATGCGCTTGGGTGTTTTATTAGGTGCAAAAGAGCATTGCATAATTCCTCCACATTGTGCGGCGGTATAGCGGTAGCCATGCCAACTGCTATGCCCTGCGCCCCATTTGCTAGGAGGTTTGGAAATGCCGCGGGTAAAACGAGGGGTTCATTTCCTTCGCCGTCATAAGTATTTTTAAAATCTACAGCGTCCTCATCTATCCCTTGAAGTAAGCGTTCGGCCACATTAGTTAGTCGAGCCTCAGTGTAACGCATAGCGGCGGCGTTATCTCCGTCTATATTGCCAAAATTTCCCTGTCCATCAACTAATGGGTAGCGTTGTGAAAAGTCTTGGGCTAGACGGACCATAGCATCGTATATCGCACTGTCCCCGTGGGGATGGAACTTACCCATAACATCGCCCACAACACGTGCTGATTTCTTAAATGCTTCATTTGGAGCAAGACGTAGCTGTCTCATAGCGAAGAGTAAACGACGATGAACTGGTTTGAGACCATCCCTGACATCTGGCAATGATCTCGACATTATCGTCGAAAGTGCATATGCCATATACCTTTCGCTAAGTGCATCCGCAAACTTAGTCTCACTAATTTGCGCAGATGTTGTGTCCATACTTTACTCCTTTCGCATATCTTGTATATCGATATTAAACATAATTCTAGTAGGAGTTTTTTGGTTCGAAGCGAAATTTTATCTCTTAAATCGTGCTTTTTTGGGGTTTGAGGGGATTAATAGTTAAAGAAATATACCCGCACTATCGGCGCCACCGTCCGTTTTATCTTGTTTTTAGATATATGATAGGTCATTTTCTATAAATAAAAGGTATACCTTTTGCGCTTAATCGCCAAAGCAATCTGGCGTTATCTGATGTAGGAGTTTTCGCTACATTCATTTGTTCTTTTGCCCGGTGCATTGTTGATAAAGTGTCAAATATTAAAATATCTCCTACTTCATAGGGATGAGAATAAACAAACTTAGATTGCGTAGCGTGAGCTTTGAGCTCGGCGAGAAATATTTGTGTTTCTTTTTCAGTAAATCCGTTTATTTGAAATGGCGAGTGTGCGACAGCATAAAGTGATTTATACCCCGAGACAGGATGTTTAAAGACTAAAGGTTTTTCGCAAATTTTGTTTGTATTTGCTTGTTCTTTAGTTCTAATTGGCACTGGTCTGTGCTCGTCTTCGTCAAATTGAGCTCGGCCATAGTAGTGTTTTGCTATTAATGTGTCTACTTTAGATTTTAGGGATGGATCTAAGTCTTCGTAGGCCTGAACCATATCTGCTATAAGTGTTTCACCGCCAATTTTAGGGATTTTTTTCGCGTATAACATAGTTATAGTTGTAGGGTCCTCAATGTACGATCCGTCGGTATGCCAAACTGCCGCGCCGTTTCGTATTGCATCATCCTTGTCTTTCTCTTCCGTATTCCCGATAGCCATCATTTCTGGATAGTCAGGCATTCGTAGGTAATCTAAAACGTGAAGGATTAGATTGCCCCATTGTTTGGCGAATTTATAATACGCCTCTTTTGAAATATCTTGGTTTTTTATAATTATACAGCGGTGATCATATAATGCTGTTGTTAACTGAGCCATTAACTCATCAGTTAAATTGTCAGAGATATCTATTTCGGTTACTACCGCGCCGCAAGCTCCACCTGTCGGTTCGATATTTACCATTTTTTCTTTATCCCGCCTTTTAGGTAATTGAAAAATTTTAATATATTTCTCATACTCACCTATTTCCGTAAAAGGCCTTTATCGATATGATAAAGAAAGATCAGATCCCTTTTGTATTCTAAGGCGGTTTGGTTTTTGCTTAAATATTAATTGTTAATCGGGTAGCTCAATTATAAAAGAATCGTATTTATGATCGTACTTAATTTATAATATGTGGTTTTTGAAAAAGTGAGGTATGTCCTTATACCTTTGAACACAAACTATTTATCAACACTTCGAAAGTTCCCTTATGGTTGGCTGTTAGATGACAGGAACTGACATTCCGGAAATTCCTTTGCTTAAGAATAAAGACTTCTTATTTTTCATAGTAGGTAGATTTTCTAATGTGGTGGGTGTTCAAATTCTTACCGTTGCTGTTGGTTGGTATGTTTACAAATTAACAGGAGATCCTTTAGATCTTGGTTACATTGGGCTTGCGCAATTTCTACCAGCGCTTTTGTTCTTTCTTGTGGCTGGTTATGTGTCTGATAAATATGACCGGCGAGTTATATTGTTCTGTTGTAACGCAGGGCATCTATTAGTTGTCTTAATGCTCATGTTTGTGTTTTGGGGAGACAACGGTGGCGTTCGGATAATCCTTAGCATCTTAGTTCTGCATGGAACGGCCCGGGCTTTTTTTCATACAGCTGGCCAGGCTATTCTACCGAACATAGTTTCAACTTTAACTTTTCCAAAAGCTGTTGCATATTCTTCCTCGGTAAATAAGGCCGCGCAACTTATTGGGCCAGCTCTTGGTGGTGGTTTAATAGCGTGGGCAGATGATTGGACCTATATCGTGACGTTATTAATGTTTGCTTTATCGGCAATCTCTTCAATCATGATATCTGCTCGTTTAAAAGTTGAATTATTAGATAAATTGACATTTGAAACTCTATTGGGAGGGTTCAATTTTATTTGGAAAAATAAAATAGTTCTCGGCGCCATTTCTATTGATCTGATGGCTGTTTTACTCGGTGGCGTAATGGGGTTGTTACCAATTTATGCCAGTGACGTCCTTGATGTTGGTGCAGATGGTCTTGGAATTATGCGAGCGATGCCCGGTGTAGGATCTTTATTTATGGGGTTGTGGCTGACCCAAATGGCTTTTCCTAGGTTTATTGGTCCTTGTTTATTTATTTCATTAATTATTTTTGGATTATCTATTCTTGTCTTTAGCCTATCCCAAATATTTTGGCTGTCGTTGGTCGCGTTACTAATTTATGGCGCTTCCGATATGGTTAGTGTTTACATACGGTTAACTCTTGTTCAACTGGTAACGCCCGATCAAATGAGAGGGCGTGTCAGTGCTGTGAATGCAGTTTCGATAAATGCTTCTAATGAATTGGGGGATTTTCGGGCAGGGCTGAGTGCCGCTGTGATAGGTGTTGTCCCGGCAGTTCTATTTGGTGGAATTGCCACCTTGGTGATTACGGCCTTATGGATGCGTTGCTTCCCGGGAATTCGTCGCATTGACCGATTTGAGGAATTGAATAACTAATAATTATTAGATCAAATTATAGCCCGTACAGTGTCTGTTATGTTATCGGGAAAACACCAGGCCGTGCATTTTGATATGTTAAAGTGTCCAGTAGTCCTGGTCCCCAATCGGGGGTATCCACTATAATGATTTTCTCTGCCTCTGCTTCCCAAACAGCCCTGAAGTGCGTCTTTGAACGTAATAGCACTATATCAAAATCTTTGTGATTAAACCCGAACTGTTCGAATGGATCTAGATTAATAGCGCTTATGTTTAATGAAATTAGCCAAATAACAACCCCTTGAGCTTCGATAACAGCTGTTGGTCCCAAGCTTATGGGGCGGCCTTTTCCCATTTCTCCACCCATAAAAAAATTTGGTTCTCCTGTCCAAAGGACTCTTGCCGTGACAATGATGGGGTCACCTGCTTTTGTTGAGCTATGACCGCCAATAGTTAAAGTAACAGTTGAGCCAATTGGAGATTTTGATGCGATTTCAGCCGCTACTGGATCCCAAAAATATGGAGCTGCGGACCGTATGCCGTGCAAATTAAGTAATTCTTTAAGGACATAAGTTGAGTCATTCATTCGATCGGCGTGTTCTAATATCACGACTGGTTTACCAGGTCGTTTGATCGATTGTTTAGCTTCTAATAGTCCTGAGGAAACAGAAAGAATTTGGTTTTTAGGATACAGGCTGTCGCGCTGATCCCATATCAAGGAAGCCATCTCATTAGCGGTCTTCATAGCAATTTCCATGTCCTTGTCGACAGTGATTAGGATGGAAATGCCAATCTGAGGAACATCTGCATATGCAAATCCCATCACAATAGAGCAATCCAACAACGCCTTGTTATTTCGTTCTCTCTTTCTTGCTTCCTCCATGATTTCGAGCAATGGACTTACAGTTGTTGCGGTAAAAATAGATGGCAGAGTAATAGGAACTTTTCTTATGATGGTAGACGGCTCGATTGTCTGATCGATTTTTCCAATTAAAAGGTTGGCAACTCTTTGACCTGTCTTAGCCATGTCTATATGAGGGCTCTCGTGGTACGCGCTCATCACATCAACTATTTCTGCAAGTTTTGGATCTAAGTTACCGTGAAGATCAAACGAAACACCAATAGGTATCTGAGTGCCAATTCTGTTCCGAAGTTCTAGAATAAAATCGAGGTCTGTTTTTCCGCTGAGGGTAACTAAAGCGCCATGAAGTCCTAGTAGAACACCATCAAGCTGATCTCTACATTTTAAAATACCGTCGGATATTTCTGTTAAAAAATGATTGAAGGCCTCATCCGTTGCAGAGGCTGCTGCGCCAGCTTCTGAATAAACTAAAGGGACTATATCAATTGTTTTTTCTCTACATTCTTCAATAAACCCTCCAGGAACGGTATTCGTTCCTTCAAAAGAACTAATAAGCTCTTGTCCTCTTTTGGCCAGACCCTCAAAGTCATTCAGCGTGGTCGGATGAGGAAGAAATGTCACCGACTCTAGATTAAAACCGCCAATAGCTAGACGCATTTTATACCTCAATAATAAATATTTCACTTTATAGTAATAAATAATACATTGGGGTTCCAGTAATTAACTTTGATTTTTTGTTATTATTTAAAATCGTTTTTAAGGAGCACATTCCGTGATTTCAAATGAGATACCTGGATTTAATTTTGATCTTGGTGAAACAGCCGATTTGCTGCGAGACTCGGTTAGTTCGTTTGCTTTTAATGAAATAGCTCCAAGGGCTGCTGATATAGAGGCAGCTAATGATTTTCCCCAAGATCTTTGGAAAAAATTGGGAGATGTAGGCGTTTTAGGTGTTACCGTTGAGGAAGAATACGGTGGTTCAGGTATGGGCTACCTTGAGCATGTGGTGGCTCTTGAGGAGATAAGCAGAGCCTCTGCCGCGGTTGGTTTAAGTTATGGAGCCCACTCCAACTTGTGTGTTAACCAAATTCGCCTCAACGGATCCAAAGATCAAAAAAATCGATATTTACCCAAATTGGTATCTGGTGAACATGTGGGGGCACTAGCGATGAGTGAATCTGGCGCGGGGTCAGATGTTGTTGGAATGGCTACTAGAGCCGAGAGAAAGGGCGATCGATACATCTTAAACGGTTCTAAAATGTGGATTACGAATGGACCAAACGCAGATACGCTTGTGGTTTATGCAAAGACTGATCCAGCTGCGCAGCAGCGAGGCATCACTGCATTCATTATAGAGAAAGGCATGAAGGGTTTCTCAACATCCCCAAAGCTAGATAAATTAGGAATGCGAGGTTCCAACACCTGCGAACTAGTTTTTGACGATTGTGAGGTGCCTATAGAAAACGTCCTGGGTTTTGAGAATAAAGGAGTAAATGTTTTGATGAGTGGGTTAGACTATGAACGGGCAGTGTTAGCCGCTGGGCCTATAGGCATCATGCAGGCCTGTATGGATGTCGTTATACCCTATGTGCATGAGCGCAAACAGTTTGGGCAAGCTATAGGCGAATTTCAACTAATGCAGGGAAAACTGGCCGATATGTATGTGACTATGAACGCCTCAAAGTCTTATGTTTACAGTGTAGCAAAAGCCTGCGATAGGGGGGAAGTAACTCGAAAAGATGCAGCTGGTGCTATCTTATATGCCTCAGAAAAAGCAACTTGGATGGCTTTAGAGGCAATACAGTGTCTAGGAGGAAATGGATATACAAATGACTATTCAACAGGCCGTCTGTTAAGAGATGCCAAACTATATGAAATTGGCGCCGGAACATCCGAAATTAGAAGAATGCTAATTGGCAGGGAATTATATAAAGATACAGCTTAATACAACTGATATAGGTCGCTTGATCTGATATGAAGAAAAAACTTAACGATGGTTTGTTGACCGATGCTTCACAAATATCTCGATGTGCGTGGTGCGGTGAGGATAAAGACTACCAGAATTATCATGATAAAGAATGGGGCGTGCCGGTTGTTGATGACCAGCTTTTATTCCAAAAAATCTGTCTTGAGGGTTTTCAAGCAGGCTTAAGTTGGATTACAGTTTTAAGAAAGAGAGCTAACTTCCTAAAATTATTTAACAATTTTGATTATAACCAAGTATCAAAATATAATGAAGAAGATGTTGCTCGGTGTATGTCTGATGCTGGTATAATAAGGCATCGAGGAAAAATTAAGAGCACAATTAATAATGCAAAAAGAGCTCTGGAACTTGTGAATGAATTTGGATCTCTTTCCAATTTTTTTTGGCATTTCGAACCTATTGAGAAAAATAGACCAAAGAAGTTCACCTATTCAGAAGCTTTGAAAATTACCAAGACCGAGGAGTCTATTGAATTATCGATGGCCTTGAAGAAACGAGGATGGACTTTTGTTGGGCCAACGATTTGCTATTCTTTTATGCAAGCCATGGGGATAGTAAATGATCACGTTATTGGGTGTCATCGACGTTTGGAGATAGAGAAACTTCGTAGCAATCTTAAGAGAAAAAAGTAGTCGATTAATCTGTGTTTATAATGAAAATAAAAGCATATTTTTAAGGGGGAACAACGTGCCTACAGTGTTAATTACGGGAGCCGGTCGAGGATTAGGTGAAGAATTTGTTACGCAGTTCATGGAAGATGGTTGGGACATAATTGCTACCTGTCGAAACCCAGATGATATCAAGGACACCATTTCACTAGAAAAAATTGATATCTTTCCCCTGGATGTAACTAGTATCGGTAGTGTTTCTGATTTAAAGTCGGAATTGTGTGATAGACCTATCGATGTTTTAATAAACAACGCAGGTATCATAGGCCAACGCGATGGTTTTGGGACATTAGATTACAATGCGTGGGCGAATGCTATGGATACTAATGTTTTTGGTCCCATGCGTGTGGCCGAGGCCTTAGTTCCGAATGTTCTTAACAGCAACCGTAAACAAATGATATTTATTACTTCCAAAATGGGAAGTATAACTGAAACCAGTCCTAATGCTTATGTGTACCGGTCTTCAAAAGCTGCATTGAATATGGCTGTAAAATGTATGTCATTAGAACTGGCTGATAAAGGTCTCACGGCTGTGCTTTTTCATCCAGGACACGTTCAGACAGACATGGGAGGAGCAAGTGCTCCTGTTACACCTCAATTGAGTATAGCCGGAATGAAAAAACAAATTCTTAGCTTTAGTCAAAAAAATAATGGCGAATTTTTGTCATACGATGGTTCTTCTATTCCTTGGTGAAGACTACCTAGAGACTAGAAAGCTCAAGAATTATATTTCGAGTGTTTGATAGTTACCTAATTAAGGATCTTTCAAAAAATTTGGCATGACGAATAATAAGTTGCATATATCTTAAAACTAAAAATTAGGAAGATTTTTTATATGGCTGAAATTGTTAGTAAAATAGATATAAAATCAAATTATTTTCGTAATAATTTTAGTCAAATGGAGAAATCTGTATTGGCGCTTAGGCAGCTTATTGCAAATGTAAAAAACGGTGGTGGCGAGCGGTCTCAAAGCCGGCATTTATCGAGGGGAAAATTATTACCCCATGAAAGAATTAATACACTAATTGATCCAGATTCCCCGTTTTTGGAGTTTTCTCAGATAGCAGCTCATAATATGTACGGTAATGAGGCGCCGTCAGCTGGAATTTTGACTGGTATTGCAAGGGTGTCCAGTCAAGAAGTCGTTGTTATCTGTAACGATGCTACCGTTAAAGGCGGCACCTATTATCCTATGACAGTAAAAAAACACCTTCGGGCTCAAGAAATAGCAGAAGAGAACAATCTTCCAGTAATTTATCTGGTTGATTCAGGGGGAGCCAATTTACCCCATCAGGATGCTATATTTCCAGACAAAGAGCATTTTGGGCGGTGTTTTTTTAATCAAGCAAATATGTCGGCGAAAGGTATACCTCAAATCGCCGTAGTGATGGGAAGCTGCACTGCCGGAGGAGCTTATGTACCCGCAATGTGTGATGAGGCAGTAATCGTTCGTAATCAAGGGACAATTTTTCTTGGAGGGCCACCTTTGGTCAAGGCGGCTACTGGAGAGATAGTCACGGCAGAGGATCTTGGTGGCGCTGACGTGCATAGTCGAATATCTGGGGTAACGGATCATCTTGCAAACAGTGATGCGCACGCGTTGGCTATAACTAGAAAAATTATCGGTAATTTAAATAGAACTAAGACACATAATACTTTTATAAAAGATGTGAGATGCCCAAACTATGATATTAAGGAGATTTATGGCGTAATACCTAAAGATCCAAAATCGACGTATGACGTCAGAGAAGTGATAGCGCGAATAGTTGACGCTAGTGAATTGGATGAGTTTAAAGCTCTTTATGGTACGACACTAGTGTGTGGTTTTGCTCGCATTTTTGGCCATCCGGTTGGTGTAATAGCGAATAATGGTATCCTATTCTCAGAATCCTCACTGAAAGGCGCACATTTTATAGAATTATGCTGTCAGAGGAAAATCCCACTTTTATTTTTGCAAAATATAACAGGTTTTATGGTGGGAAAAAAATATGAAACTGGCGGTATTGCTAAGGATGGGGCCAAACTTGTGATGGCTGTTGCATGTGCAAAGGTTCCAAAGTTCACTGTAATCATTGGTGGATCGTTTGGAGCAGGAAATTACGGAATGTGTGGCCGAGCCTACTCTCCTAGAATGCTTTATACCTGGCCTAACAGTAGAATTTCTGTGATGGGAGGGGAGCAAGCGGCTAGCGTATTGGCAACTGTGAAAAGGGATGGCCTAGAGGCCCGGGGTGAAACATGGTCTTTGGAAGAGGAGGCAGACTTTAAATTACCAATACTTGACCAGTACGAAAAAGAAGGGCATCCGTATTACGCTTCAGCTCGTTTATGGGACGACGGGATAATTGATCCATCGGACACGAGGCAAGTACTCGGTTTATCCATATCCGCAGCTTTGAATAGCCCCATACAGGACAGTCGTTTTGGCGTTTTTAGAATGTGACGAATGATATATTCAGACTCTAAACTGAAAAGACCAATATTAGTAACGGTTTTATAACTATGGTCGGTATCTCGAAATATATTTCAACGGGTGTTGGAGTAATTATTTTTTGTTTGATCATGGCTGCGATCGGCAGAGGAATGGGGGACACTTATGCTATTTTTCTTTTGCCGTTAAGCAATGACCTCGGGTTAGCAAGAAGTGAAGTTGCATCGATTTACGCCATTTACGTAGCAGCAATGGGAGTATTTTCTCCACTATCGGGCTATCTTTTTGATAAATTTGGAAGCCGGCCAATTTATTTAGGGGGGATATTCTGTCTTGGAATTGGATATTGGTTGTCTGGACAATTAAATACACTTTGGCATTTTTATGTTTGTATGGGCATCATGTCCGGCTTTGGTGCTGCTTTAATATGGCAAATTCCTGGACAGAGCCTAATTAGCAGATGGTTTGACAAAAACCTTGGGACTGCGCTAGCGTTTATTTATGCAGGTTTTGGCTTTGGTATACTGCTATTAGCTCCAGTAGCTAATCTATTGATAGAGAGCCACGGGTGGCGTCTAACTTATCAATACTTTGGATTATCATTTTTGTGTTTATTGCCTTTTGTTGCAGTTTTGCCATGGAAAGTGATTGAGAAAGGTGCTCCAAATAATCCAAGGAGAACAATCTCTGGCAGAGCTGAAGGAGGTTTTAGTCTTTATGAAGCGCTCAAAATGCGTGCCTATTGGGCAATGTTCCTTATTTATTTTTTAACAGCATTTGCGATCTTTGGAGTGAGTGTGCAATCGGTGGTGTATCTAGTAGAACTTGGGTTTGGAGAATTTGAGGCTGCTGGTGCATTTGGAATTGCTGGTATTTTGTCGTTTGCAGGGATGTTTTTAACAGGAGCTGCGGCAGATAGGTATGGACGTAGTTTAGTAGCTACCATTAGTTATTTATTAACTATCCTTGGTGTTATTGGTTTAGCATTTTTACAATTTGTGCCTGAAAAAAGTTTAATCCTTTTGTGGATAATACCATATGGCTTAAGCATGGGGGCCAGGGGACCTATTATAGCAACCTTACAAGCCAAACTTTTTGCTGGGCGCGGGCTTGGGGCGATATATGGAATGACAATGATGGGGCAGGGTTTAGGGGCTGGATTAAGTGCCTGGTTCGGGGGACTGCTATTTGACCTCACTGGCGGATACAACTTGTTATTCAGTATATCTATTTTTTCAAGTTTAGTTTGCATTATATTATTTTGGATAACGCCAGAAATACGATTGGGTCGTTTAGATAGAACAAAGGGCTGATTTATTCGTGTTCGGGCTTCGAAAAGTTTGTAAGGGCGTTTACTATAAAGTTTTAAGTTTTCAATAATAGATAATGGTGGAATTAAAAGTATGTCGGATTTGCATTATTCAACAGCTACTGAACTGGCTGAGAAAATTAAAAACAAACAATTAGGATGTCTTGAAATACTCGAACTTTATTTTTCTAGAATAGAAAAATTTAATGACACGTTAAATGCGATTATCATCTTGGATAAAGAAGGAGCCCGGTCGCGCGCCATTGAAGCGGATGAGGCTCTTGCAAAAGGAGAATTATGGGGACCGTTTCATGGTGTCCCAATGTCAATAAAAGAAAGTTTTGACGTGGCAGGGCAACCGTCAACATTTGGCGTGCCAGCCTACAAAGATAATATCGCTAATGATGATTGCCTTGCAGTGAAACGCATGAAGGCGGCGGGCGTTACACTTTTTGGTAAGACTAATGTGCCATTTATGTTATCAGATTGGCAAAGTTTTAACGAAATATATGGAACAACCAATAACCCGTGGGACGTTACTCGAACTCCTGGCGGCTCATCTGGGGGGTCCGCTGCTGCTTTGGCTGCTGGAATGACTGGGATTGATGCTGGAAGTGATATCGGGGCGTCTATCAGAAATCCGGCGCATTATTGTGGGGTTTTTGGGCATAAACCGACAATGGGTATCTTGCCGAAGGTTGGACATGCTTTACCAGGTAATGATGTTGCCTCAGATATATCGGTTATAGGGCCATTGGCTAGGGGCGCCGATGATTTGAGAGTAGCAACTCTGACCATGGCAGGTGTAACTGGGAGGGATCAAGCTGGTCTAAGTTTGAATCTTCCGACACCTCACAAAAAAGAAATTAGTGATTTCAAGGTGGGGGTATTATTAGAGGATGCATGTTGTGTCCAGGATAGTGAGTTGACTGATCAGCTTCAGGTTGCCATCGATAAATTAAACGCCTTGGGGGTAAAGGTAGATGATAAAGTCAAACCTTTAGCAAGCACAAAACGAGCAAATCTTGTTTATCTGATGCTACTGCGGGCTGCTACCGGGGAGAGATTGAGTAAAGAGCTGCTGGAAGAGCATAGAGCCCGCGCAATAAAAAGTGATCCAGAAGATTTTAGCTATAAGACTATAGTAGATAGAGCTGTTTCGATGTCGCATCACGAATGGCTTTCATGGAATAACGAAAGAGAATTACTTCAAAGAGAATGGCAGAAGTTTTTTGAAGATTATGATTTACTTTTGACACCAGTTGCGGCCTCTGCAGCCTTTCCTCATGATCAAACAGGTGATCGGGCTGATAGGACTATACCGATTAATTACGGACAAGAACCAACCGTTGATCAGTTGTTCTGGGCTGGTTTACCTGGCGTAGTGTATCTGCCTGCCACATCAGCACCAGTTGGGTTAACGCGTTCTGGATTACCCTGTGGATTACAAATAATAGGCCCACACATGCAGGATTTGACGACTATTCACTTTGCTAAACTCATAGAAAATCACTTGGGGGGATTTATAGCTCCAGAGGGATATAGATAATGACTAAAATAACTGAGGTTGAAATACATGAATTTGGTTTTGATGCTGTAAACCTTGGTAATTTGACGGGTGCGGATTCTGTGGGGGCGGTTGGTTATGCGAAAGGCAGTATTTCTCGGGTGGCAAAATTTGCAGTTGTCATTAGAACAGAAGATGGTTGTCAAGGAGAATACGTTACGCAGTGGTGCGGTACTCCCTCTACGTGTGCGCAGGCGAAAATGTTAGCCCCTAAGTTGATCGGAAGAGAAGCCGAACATCGAGAAGGTATTTATGATGATATGAAGAGGGAGCTGAGGCAATTCGACCATATGGGGCAGGGGCCTCTAGATATAGCTCTTTGGGATTGGGCAGGAAAACAATTGGGGTGTTCGATAAGTACTCTTCTTGGTGGTTATAGAAAACGCCTACCTGCTTATGCAAGTACGTATCATGGGGACCGAAGTGGCGGCCTGGACTCGAAGGAAGCTTTTGCAGGCTTTGCGCAGCAATGTTACGATTTAGGTTACCGCGCCTTTAAAATACATGGATGGAATGATGGTGATGCTCGCGAAGAAGCAGCTAATGTTCTGCATGTAGCTAAGAAGGTTGGCGATAAAATGACTTTAATGTTGGACCCGGCATGTGAATTAAGGACCTTCGCTGATGCGGTCTATGTTGGTCGCGCATGTGATGAAGGTGGATATTTTTGGTATGAAGATCCATACCGTGATTCGGGTGTATCAGCCTTTGCCCATAAGCGGTTAAGGGAAATGATCAAAACCCCACTTCTTCAAACTGAACATGTTCGTGGTGTTGAACCTAAAGCAGATTTTTTGATCGCTGGAGGCACGGATTTCTTGAGGATGGACCCAGAGTACGATATGGGAATAACTGGGGGGATGAAGATCGCTCATTTGGGTGAAGCATTTGGGATCGATGTAGAGGTTCACGCTTGTGGTCCCGCCCACCGACATGTAATGGGCGCTATGCGTAACTCAAACTTCTATGAAGTTGCGTTGGTTGGGCCTGATTGTCCTAATGCAGTTCCGCCAGTTTACGCTTGCGGATATTCAGATTTGCTTGAGAGCATTGAACCGGATGGATGCGTTTTAGTCCCTGATGGCCCTGGGTTGGGCGTAATATATGATTGGCACTTTATAAATGCGAATATAACCAATGTGACGGTTTTTAATAATCATTAAATTCTCGTGAATAGCCATAAAGGAGAAATAACAAAGTGCGTGAGAATGCAAGCAGACTAGTCTATTTCGAAGACTGGATGGACAACCAAGCTGCAAAAAAAGTATTGGAAAAAGCGGAGGACATTCAAGTTAAACGTTTGCGGTACAATGGGGATCAGTCATACAACGATTCTGCGATGTCTCGCGCACATGGATATCAAGTACAATCGAGAACTGAGCTTGTTGATCCATGGTTTCCCGATAAAGACTTACTTGAACGTGCTCAAAACTTGGTTGCAGTGTCGTCCACTGGAGCTGGTTATGATTATATTGATGTCAAAGCTTGTACAGACGCAGGGATTGTTGTTGTTAATCAGACAGGAACAAATAAAGAATCTGTAGCCGAGCATGCCCTTGGTATGATGCTAGCTGTATCGAAAAAAATGATACAGGCGGATAGACGGTTACGTAGGGAGAGCCATCTTGATCGCATGGAGTTAATAGGAACAGAGATGTTAGGAAAAACGCTCGGTGTTGTGGGGCTCGGCGCAATTGGCACCCGAACGGCCGAGCTTTGTCGTGTCGCTTTTAAAATGCGTATTATTGCTTACGATCCGTATTTAAACAAAAAAGAAACTTCATTGCGCGGAGCATGCAAGGTTGATCTTGAAACTTTGCTTAGCGAGTCTAATTTTATAACAGTGCATTGCCCAAGAACAGAAGAAACACTTGATATGTTTGGGAGCAAACAATTTGCTGATATGAAAAATGATGCTGTTTTCGTTACTACAGCCCGTGGGGGAATAGTTAACGAAGAAGCATTGGCTCTAGCGCTTAAACAAAATGAAATTCTTGGTGCTGGCGTAGATGTATTTTGGAAAGAGCCGCCAGGTCCCGAGCACTGCCTGATGGAATTAGATAACGTGTTAGTTACTCCGCATCATGCTGGGATAACGAAAGAAGCTAATAAAAATATGTCAGCTGGAAGCGCAGAGCAATGGATTTCTCTTCTCAGGGGCAAAGAGCCACCTAGACTTGTCAATCCAGAAGTTTGGACAAAGTACCAGGAGCGGTTTGAAAAAATAATGGGTTTTCGACCAGTGAATCTAAAAAGTATGGTGACGTGACAGGTACCTCGAGCCCTAAATATTCTGAAATTATAATCCAATTTGAACAGTAAGAGGGGTGCGCTATGAAGGCCACGCTATCCATTTCAGGCAAAACAAAAATTTTTGGATGTATTTCAGACCCCATAGAGCATGTCCGCGCACCATCGGTATTCAATCCCCTTTTTGAAAAACATGGTATAGACGCCGTAATGGTTCCCCTGCATATTTCGTCAAAAAATTTACATAATGTAATAAGCAGTTTGAAGGCAATGCCCAACTTTGGCGGCATGGCAATAACTCTGCCACATAAATTACCCATTATGGAGTTGTGTGATGAGATAGGTAAGCAAGGTCAGTTAGTAGGGGCCGTTAATTTTGCTGCATTTGATGATAGCCGTAGATTAATTGGTGACAATTGCGATGGTACGGGGTTTGTAAATGGTATGTTAGCTGCTGGCTATAGTGTGGCGAATAAAAGAGTTTTAATGATTGGGGCGGGGGGAGCCGCTCGAGCCATAGCCTTCTCGTTGGCTGATAGTGGAGTTGCACAATTAAGTATAACCAACAGAACAGTAGTAAAAGCAGACGAACTTGTTCATTCTGTTTATATGGCATATCCAGATATTTTGGTTAACTCGGTTGATGCCGACCCGCGAGGTTATGATATAGTATTGAATACCACTTCCTTGGGCTTAAAAAGAGAAGACCCGCTTCCAATAAATCCTGGGACACTTGAGCGTCATCAACTTGTCGCTGAAATTATTATGAACCCTGAGGATACCCCAATTTTACTTGCAGCAAAGTCCCGCGGCTGTAAAGTTCACTATGGTCGGCCCATGTTTGACCATCAGGTTGCGATAATTGCTAGTTTATTCGGGTATGATTTTAATATTTAATATACATAAATTTATCTTAACCTGAAAAATTTAAATATTTTAAACAAAAAAGATATTCATATTTTTATTTTAAACTTGGTACTAAATAAGAATGAATCGAAAAAGCAATACGTCTTCGATGCAGGGTATAATTTGGCATGTAGTGGGTATGCTACTGTTTGGATCTATGGATGCAGTATCTAAATATTTGACCACGTTATTACCTGTGCCAGAGATACTTTGGGTACGTTATTTGTGTTTTGCATTTTTTGGTTTTGTTTTAGCTATTTATCTTGGTGGCTTTCAGGCCTTAAGAACTAAAATATTAATCATACAAGTCCTAAGAGGACTTGCGTTGGTAAGTGAGATTATTTTGTTTACTTACTCATTTCGCTATCTGCCTCTTGCCGATGCTCATGTTATGGCGGCAACAGTACCGTTGATGGTGCTTGCCTTAGCTGTACCGATTTTAGGGGAAAAAGTCGGGTTCAGGCGTTGGTTAGCAGTTATAATTGGTTTCTTGGGAATTTTAATAATACTAAGGCCTGGTTTTGAAGAATGGAATCCAATACTAATTCTTCCACTTTTGGGAGCTGTAGGATTTGCCGTTTACCTTGTTTTGACACGAATGGCAGCTAGACACGACTCCGTTGGTACCTCTGCTTTTTATACGGGAATAGTAGGGTTTATTATTTTAAGTTTTATGGTTCCCACTCAATGGGAGTCACCTACTATACAAGAGTGGGGCTGGTTAATCGTAGCTAGCATATTAGGGCTTGTCGCTCATATCAGCATCATGAAAGGGCTCACATTATCTGAGGCTAGCGCTTTACAACCGTTTAATTACATCGTTTTAGTATGGGCAACTTTTCTCGGGTTTGTTGTATTTGGTGATATTCCTGATTTAATAACGTGCTCTGGTGCTGGAGTTATTGTCGCCAGTGGGCTGTATGCTTGGAATAGAGAACGAATTCAATCAAACAAACTTGTTTCTGAGAAAGTACTTTAATATGCTTAAGCTTCATCATTATTGGTAGGAGATTATTTTGCCGTTTTTACTAAGTTTAACAGCGACCATGTTACTATTAAGTCTTCCCGCTTTTGCGCATTCTGGATCTCATGAGGGTTTTATGGTTTTTGATTGGGTAACCCATCTTATAAATGAGGGGCTTTTAGTCGTATTGGGTTTATCAGGATCGGTATGTTTAATTTTTCTGCGGAGGAGTAATTTTCTTGGAATGAAGAAAACAGAAAAGGTATCGCGTTGAGAGGCGGGTATGAATTATGGATTGGTTAGGTCGCTAAACATATTATTTGCAGTTATTAGGCTAATTATATCGATAAATGACGGGAGATGGTAATGGTAAGTCTTGATCAAATAGATAATAGGGAAGAGGAATTAATGCCAACCAGAGACCTTGGGTCAATGGCAGCAAATCTGAGTTCCAGTGATCTATCTGAGAACGCAATAATGTGGGCTAAGCACTGTATACTTGATTGGATTGCTGTGACAGTTGGTGGGGCCCAAGATGAACTGACGAAGAAGATTATTAGTGTAGCATTAGACGAGGAAGCTAATGGTAGGGCGCGAATAGTTGGGCACGAGACAAAACTTGTCGCATCACACGCCGCATTAGTAAATGGAGCAGCATCACACGCTTTAGACTATGACGATGTTAACGCTCGAATGAATGGGCATCCCACGGTTCCTATAGTTCCTGTGCTTATGGCTTTGTCTGATGAATTTAATGTTACTGGTATTGAGTTTATTACTGCATTTATAGCAGGGTACGAGGTGGAAACACGTCTTGCCGAAATGAGTGGTTTTGCTCATTATGATAAAGGTTGGCATGGAACTGCTACTTATGGAACATTTGGAGCCGCCGCCGCTGCCGCAAAATTGTTAGGTTTAGATACTGATCAAACCATAACAGCCCTAGGTATCGCAGCTACTCAAGCCGCTGGGCTCAAGTCGATGTTTGGAACAATGTGCAAGCCGCTGCATGCGGGTAAGGCTGCATCTAATGGTTTGTTGGCGGCACGCCTGGCAAAAAAAGGTTTTACTAGTAGAATGGACGCTATCGAGTGCGCGCAGGGGTTTGCTGCAACACAGGCAGATGGGTTTAGAGCGCTTCCAGTTAGTCTTGCACATAACCAAAAGCTTGCAGTAGAGGAAAATCTTTTTAAGTATCATGCCTCTTGCTATTTAACACACGCTGGAATAGAGGCCGTTAAGTCGTTGAGGGATGAACATGATGTAAAGGTTCAACAAATCAAATCGGTTCAACAATTCGTGCCAAAGACCCATTTTAGTGTTTGCAACATTGCTGAACCGACTACGGGTTTAGAAACGAAGTTTAGTATGCGTCATACGGCGGCGATGGCTCTAGCGCATGTTGATACTGGGAGTTTGGGTTCATACGACGATACTATGGCTAATAGGGAAGACCTGGTAGCTTTGAGACATAAAATTGAGATCATAGATAAAAAGTTTGGCTCTCGGATGCAATCTGAAGTAGTGATAAATTTGAATGACGGACGTTCGCTAGAGAAGTTCGCTGATGCTGGCGTGCCAATGGGAGATTTATGCCTCCAAGCACAAAAGTTATCTGATAAATTCAAGGCGCTTGTGGGACCAGTTTATGGAGATGAAGCATCGGAAAAAACTATCGATGCATGTTTTGATTTGGACCAATTTAATAATGCTGGGCGGGTTTTTGACTTGGTCGTTGGTAAAGGGTAAGAAAATTCTTTCTACATCTGGCCGTCCTGCAGAACGAAATGCCTAAACGATATCTTTTATTATATTTTGGTAAAATTTTTAATTAAAATACATATATGATGGACTGATATATCTATGTTTCGTAAGGTTGAGTCAATTGAAACTGTTAAGTGAAAAAATGATGTCAGATGGTCTTGTGAAATCAGCAGCCCGAGTAATGGCGATATTTGAGTGTTTTGAGGATGTAAAACGTCCTTTAACTATCTCTGAGTTAGTGAGACTGATGGGGGTTCCCCAGTCGAGTATGTCTGCCTTAATGAAGAGCCTTTTGGCTCAGGGTTTTGTCGACTACGAGGTTCGATCTCGGGCTTATACACCAAGTGTTCGGGTAGGACTTCTTGGCAATTGGTTGATGGGGGGGCCTCAAAACCAAGATAATCTTCTCACAATGTTGCAGGACCTAAATGCGGCTACCGGTGACACAGTGATACTTGGCGTTTTAAATGGAGTAGAAGCTCAGTATATCCACGTTGTCAATTCATACCAAAGATTGAGGTTTCAATTACGTCCTGGCATGTTGAGGCCGATGTTTCGAACAGCTATAGGAATTGTTCTAGCGAGCCAAAGGGACGACTCTGAGATTGGAAAAATGATCCGCAGAGTGAATACTGAAACGGAGCGGCCCGAGGATGCTATTCAAGAGTCCGAAGTAATGGCCCGTATTAATGAAGTGAGAGAAAAAGGCTATATTATTACGGCTAATCTAGCGACACCCGGTGCAGGAGTGATCGCGACCCTGCTGAAAAAAGGTCCGTCCTCTCGACCGCTCGCGATTGGAATTGGGGCCCCACATCCGAGAATCGTTTCTGGTAAGGAATTTCTAGTTGAGTCATTGATGCAGTCAGTGAATAAATTTGCTGATGGTAGGTCTGCAGCTCAGGCAGCATAGTTTTTTGATTAAATGAAAAAAATATTATGACTGTAAAAAGTCTGTCGCATCGGAACTTTGGTGAAGTGTTGATGAATGAGACGAACCACTCCACTGTATGTCACCATTAGCAAGATAATGAATGTAGTCAAATTCCGTCCGTGCAATATTCATGTTGCTGGTCACAGCAACTACTGTAGTTCCATAACGCTGTGCATGTTCTTTGATAAGTTGGCAAATGACATTTGTCAGAATTGGATCAAGGCCTGCTGTTGGTTCGTCAAGAAATAGTATTTTAGGGTTGTTTAAAAGCGCGCGCGCTAGGGCCACTCGTTTTTGCATGCCACCCGATAATTCTGATGGATACTTGTTTAAAGTATCTGAGGATAATTTAACTTGTTCCAACTGTTCTTTTGCTATCGATTTACCTTTTTCTTTTGAAAACTTCTTTTGATTTAAAGGTTTAAAAACGATATTTTCCCATATTGTAAGGCTGTCGAATAACGCATTCTCTTGAAACATTACGCCAATATTATCCAGTTGCTTTAACCGATTTATACCGTAGCGGCCGTTTATTGATATATCACCAGAATCTATTTTTGAGAGCCCCAGAATACACTTTAACAATAACGATTTACCAGATGCGGCGGGACCTACAAGTACATTCGAAGTCCCTGACTCAATATTAAGGGACAAATTTTTAAAAATAGGTTGTTCGTCAAAGTATTTAGTTATCGCTTCCAGGGAAATAGAGAAGGACATCAATCTCTCACGTATTAAGAAGGGGCAGTTAGACTTCTTTTAGTTTTATAGTTCAACGCGAAAGATGCAAGATAAGAATTGCCGTTAGAATTGTTTGTAATATAAGATTGTGTTGATTAAGTGGTCTGGTTTTTTGCGTGTGTTGATGATGGGAAGTATTATGTTGGGAAATCCGCCAATATCAAAATATGTTGAGTGTGCTGGCTGGGAAATACATTATTTAGAGTGGGGGGAGGCTCATTTACCGCCCGTTCTTGCTTGGCACGGGCTAGCGCGTGTTGGACAAGATTTTGATGCGCTAGCGAGAGAATTAGCAGACAAACATCGTATTATTGCACCTGATACGATTGGCCGTGGACTTAGTCAGTGGTCTGATGATGGAGATAAAGATTATTGTTTTGAAAGTTTATACCCAGATTGCATTAGAGCTTTGTGATCAATTAGGGATGAAAAAGTTTGGTTGGATAGGAACCTCCATGGGAGGTTCATTGGGGATCTGGGCTGCTGGCGGATTATTAAAGGAACGCATCTCCCATCTGGTTATAAATGATATTGGTCCTGAGTTAGCTCAAAATGCTATAGATCGAATAATAACTTATGTTGGAAAACCATTAGAATTTACTTCAATGAATGAGTTGGAGCGATATCTCAGGAATATCTATGCGCCGTTTGGGTATATTCCTGGAGATGAATGGCGAAAAATTGTAGAATCCTCTTGCAGGAGAATGCCGAATGGAAGGTTAAGTACTCATTATGATCCCAAGATAGTTCGGCAGTTTGTTGTGCATCCGGACGATTGGTGTCTGTGGGATCAGTACGATGCGATTAGATCAAAAACACTTCTGTTAAAGGGGGAGTTCTCTGATCTACTAACAGAAAAAACCACACAAAAAATGTTAAATCGGGGCCCTTACCCGACCTTTTTAGAATGCAAAGGATGCGGTCATGCTCCAGCTCTCAACGTCCCTTTTCAAACAGAAAAGATTAAAGAATTTTTATCTTCATAGCTTCAGGGAAAAAAACTAATACAAAAACGTTTAATCTGACATAGATTAAACAGCGTCCTTTTCATTACCGTACGGAGCTATGTCTCTAGCGTCGAAAACGAGGTGGATTAATGCTGGACCTTTATGAGATAACGCCCCTTTAAATGCCGGTGTCCATTCTTCGGTTGTCTTTACCGTCCAAGACTTTGCTCCATAGGCTCGTCCGATTTGAGCAAAATCTGGGCTTTCCATGACAGTCCCAAAAGCATTTTTTGAACCATATTTATCAATTTGGCCTTTAAGTATTGATCCATGAACATTGTTATCACAAACTATTATTTTTATAGGAATTTGCTCTCTTACAGCCGTAGATAATTCTTGGCCGTTCATCATGAAGCCTCCGTCTCCTGCGAAAGCCAATATTATTCGATCATCATTACTTGCTAATGCAGCGCCAATAGCTCCTGGTACACCAGCTCCCATAGCACCACTGGCTGTCCCTCCTTGTGTCAAAGAGGCATCGTATCTAAAAAATCGATGGACCCAACGGGCGTAGCTGCCTCCATCCGTCAACACGATTGCGTCTGATGGTAGGAGTTCTCGTGCTGTTGAGGCTACTACTGATAAGTCTACTAATCCCTCAACCGGATAAGCACCTGGAGTTGAGAATTTTATATAATTATCATGGGCTTTAGACCTCCATAGAAAATTGTCGTCACTTCTCGTTTTTAATTGTTTTAGAATCTCAAATAATAAAACACTAGCGTCGGATTGAAGTTGAATACTGGCGCTAAATCGCTCGAGGATTTCAGAATCTGGATGAATATGGGCCCATTTTTTTTCAGCTGGGATCAATGTTTCTTCTCTGCTGGTGATGCCATCGAGCCTGCTTCCTAAAACAATAATAAAGTCAGAATTTTCAAAAAGTTGGTTTTGGTAATCGACTGGATTAATTTCGAGATGTCCTGCATAGGCTATATGGTTATTATCTATGATGTCCTGGCATCGATACGCTGATAGGACGGGAGCACCAATCTTATTGGATAAATCAATCAATAAATTGCGAGTAGTTTCCCCTCGGGCCAACTCACCTGCTAATATCAGCGGTCTAGCAGAATTACTTAATGCTAAGGTAAATTGTTCTAAATTCTCGCTATTGGTCAATATTGGTTCTCTTACGAATGGCTGGCTCTCGATATCGCCCTCAATTACTGCCTCTCCAAAGTCTCTTGGCATAACTACAACAACTGGCCCTGGGCGGCCCGATTGAGAAAGTTCAACTGCTTGGCGAGCCATTTTGACCATTTCTTCGGGTGTTGTTGGTTCGAGCACAGCTTTAGTCATAGAATCGAATGTAGTTTTCGGGTCAATTTCTTGAAAAGACTCACGGCCTCTCATATGACTACGGACTTGGCCTAGAAACATAACCATTGGGATCGAATCTTGATGGGCGGCGTGGATCCCTATTGATGCATTGGTAGCACCAGGACCACGACTAACAAAAACAGCGGCTGGCTTTCTATTGACTTGAGCATATCCATGTGCTGCAAGGGAACCGCCCCCCTCTTGCCGCACCGATATAAGCCGAATTCTATTTTGATTAGATCTAAGGCATTCAAGGACAGCCAGAAAACTCTCCCCGGGCACTGTAAAGGCCGTATCGATCCCAGCATTAATTATGGTGTTTACTAATGCAGCTCCTGCTTCCATTGTCATACTCTTCATAAAATTTTGATGATAGTTATGCGTTTCTAATAAGATTTATGAATACCTGCCTAAGTATTATGCGAAACTATTCTTTTTTATAATCTGCTGTCTCTGACTTTTTCAAATAACATCACTAGCTTCCGAATAGCAAAAGAATTTTGATTGTCTATATGATTTACATTGAAGAATTGGGGCATTAATCTGTAGAGTGGTGGCCTGATGTGGGGGTATATTTGGCAGAGACTTTTGATTATATCATAGTTGGGGCGGGTTCTGCAGGTTGTGTCGTGGCTAACCGACTTAGCGAAAACGGGAAATATAGCGTATGTGTTTTGGAGGCTGGACCTCGGGATTGGAACCCGTTTATTCATATCCCTGCGGGATTTATGAAAACGTTAATTAACCCTAAAATAAATTGGATGTATGAAACTACAGCAACCGATTGGACTGGAAATAGAGTTATTGCGGTGCCAAGAGGAAAGACACTAGGCGGTTCAAGTTCAATTAATGGCCATGTATATAACCGTGGTCAAAAAATGGATTTTGATACATGGGCTCAAAGGGGAAATAATGGCTGGGGCTACGCCGATGTTTTACCTTACTTCAAAAGATGTGAGAACAAAATAGGAGCGGGTGAAGATAACTATCGCGGGAAAACAGGTAATTTAATTATCAATGATCTTGAGTGGCGTGACCCACTTTGTGACGCTTTTATTAGGGGTGCAAACTCGATAGGGATCCCGCTGAACTCCGATTACAATGGCGCAAAGCAGGAGGGGGTCTCTTACGTTCAGCGCACCACGCATAAACGTCGTCGAGTGAGTGCGGCAAGGGCCTTTCTTAATCCGGCGAGGAAGCGTTCAAATTTAGAAATCATTACTAACGCACATGTTACTAAGATTATTTTAGAAAAGAAGCGTGCAGTTGGGGTCATATTTAAAAAGGGTTCTCAGAGTTCAACTTCTTTAGAATTAAGAGCAAATAAAGAAGTGATCTTGTCAGGGGGTGCGATAAATTCCCCGCAGTTGCTTCAACTTTCAGGGATAGGTCCGGCTGATTTGTTGAAAAGGTATAATGTAGAGGTTTTGCATGAACTCCCTGGTGTGGGGCAGAATTTGAGAGATCACTACGCCCCACGTTTTACTGCCAGAGTAAAAAATATATCTACTATTAACGAGAGTGGGAGGGGGCCGAGACTTTGGGGGGAAATAGCAAAATATCTCATTGGAGCTAAAAGCATTGTTAACCTTAGTCCAACATTAGTTTACTGTTTTTGGCATTCTAATGAAGCAGTCAAAAATCATGACTTGCAATTAACCTTTACGCCTGCAAGCTACAAAGAAGGTGTTCAATCGCAGTTAGATGATCGGCCTGGATTTACAGTTGCTGCCTGGCAACAACGTCCAGAAAGCCTTGGGTTTGTGAATATTAAATCAAACGATCCATTTGAGGCGCCTATTATTCAACCAAATTATCTTGAGGCTGAAGAAGATAGGAAAGTTTTAATCGCAGGAATGAAGCTGGCGCGTCGATTAATGAGGACTGAACCATTGGAGCCTTATTTTGATTTTGAGCAGTACCCAGGAGATCATATTCAGACAGATGACGAGCTTTTACAAATAGCGAGAGAGAGGGGAACGACTACCTTTCATGTGATGGGTAGTTGTAGAATGGGGCCATCCTCGGATCCAACTTCTGTTGTTAATGAAAAGCTTGGTGTTCATGGTATCGACGGTTTACGAGTTATAGATGCTTCGGTTATGCCAACAATGTTATCTGCAAATCTGAACGCAGGGGCTATGATGATAGGAGAAAAAGGAGCGGATATGATCCTTGGGAAACCTGCACTGGAACCAATAATTACTCACGAATAGGGGGGTATGATGTCATCGGATTATGATTACATTGTGGTTGGAGCCGGATCTGCAGGTTGTATTTTAGCTAATCGACTGTCTCAAAGTGGAAAAAATATGGTTTGCTTGTTGGAAGCAGGACCTTCGGATAGGAACCCGTTCATTCATATCCCAGCTGGTTTTATAAAGACGCTTTATAATCCGGAGATTAACTGGATGTATAAAGCAGAGCCTTCGTACTGGACTGCGGATCGTATTATTGATGTCCCGCGAGGTAAAACATTGGGGGGCTCTAGCTCTATAAATGGTCATATTTATAATCGGGGGCAACGCATGGACTATAATATGTGGTCACAGCGTGGGAACCGTGGCTGGGGATATTCAGATGTTCTGCCATACTTTAAAAGATGTGAAGAGAGGATTGGGACTGGAGATGATACGTTCCGAGGTCGAGCTGGGGGCTTACAAGTCACTGACTTAGATTATGAGCATCCATTATGTGAAGCATTTATTGCTGGCGCTATGGAAATTGGTATACCTAAAAATTCTGATTATAATGGCGTTGTTCAGGAAGGGATCTCCTATGTTCAACGAACAACCTATAAAAGGAGAAGAGTTAGTGCGGCCCGTGCATTTTTAAACCCAGCAAAAAATAGAAAAAATTTAACGGTTAAGACACATGCGTTCGTAACCCGGATTTTACTAGAAAATAAAGTGGCTCGTGGTGTGGAATTGCGTGAAGGTGGCAGGAATGGGAGACTATTGAAACTGTTCGCAAATAAAGAAGTCATCGTGTCAGGTGGAACAATTAATTCTCCCCAACTTTTACAGCTGTCAGGTATTGGACCAAGAGGGCTTTTGAAATCCATAGGAGTGAATGTTGTACATGAATTAAAAGGTGTCGGAGAAAACCTGCGAGATCACTATGCTCCTCGGTTTTGTGGTCGGGTTAAGGGTATAGAAACAATCAACGAGCAATCAAAAGGATTTAAGTTTCTGCGGGAAGTTGCAAAGTATTTCATTGGTGGGAAAAGTATCCTCAACCTTAGTCCATCTATGGTGTATGGGTTCTGGCATTCGGACCCAATTGTAAAAAGTAACGATATACAGTTTGTTTTTGCCCCTGCTAGTTATAAGCTCGGAAATCATGGTCTTTTGGCGGATCACCCAGGGTTTACTGTTGCAGCCTGGCAGCATAGGCCGGACAGTAAAGGTTGGGTGCGAGCCCGTTCCTCGGACCCATTCGAGAAACCTGTTATTCAGCCTAACTATCTGTCAGAAGAAACGGACCGAGCTGTTACCATCAAAGCTATGAAGTTAGCTAGAAGTTTGATGCATACCGCCTCTATGCAACCATATTTTGATGGGGAAGAATACCCTGGCGCCAGTATTAAAAGTGATGAAGAGCTTCTTGATGCTGCGAGGCATTGGGGTAGCACCACTTACCATGTTATGGGGACCTGCAGGATGGGCCCTGACAGTGACGTTACCGCTGTTGTTGATAATAATTTAAGAGTTAAAGGAATAGAGGGACTTCGGGTGATTGACGCGTCGATTATGCCGACAATGTTGTCCGCAAATTTAAATGCTGGGGCGATGATGATTGGAGAAAAGGGAGCCGATTTGGTGCTTGGTAATGATCCGCCAGAGCCAATCATTCTCAACGAAGTTGAACAACCATAGTTTAGTGTGGTTCAATAATTTGATTGCGGAACAATAAGGGTTTGCAATCTCCCAGGATTATTATACTCATCTATGAACGAAAATGAGGGCTTATTTTTGAAAAAATTTATTTGGCTTTTTATAATAGGTTTTTTAACCCTGCCGCAAATGCAGAAGGTTCATGCATCAGAAAATAGTATAAACACCTTATCGGCAGGAGAAACCCTAGAGCATTTAATTAACATTATTGAAGATCCTTCGAAACGAAAGCTTTTTTTAGAAAGTTTACGGCAAACCGTTAAGGAAAGTAAAAAAGTAAAAGATGTCGAGGGGGGAAATAACTCGGTAGATGGTAGTGTTCTTAATCCCGAGAGAAATAGTTTTAAGGACAATCTGTTATATTCTGTTGAGGAACATACGGGGCGATTTTTTAATACATTAACTAGAGGTATAAAAAATATTAATGAAATAACCAGTTTCCCTCGCTGGGTTCTGGATCAGTTATCAATTAAGGAAAAGCAAGAATTTTGGTTCGAACTTATTTTTGCCGGTATTTTATTTCCGATTATTATAGCCTTGTTGTCCAAATGGTTGGTTGGCCGGACCTTAAAAAGTACAATACAGCGATTAAAAATAATAGAATTAAGCACAATTCGGGACCGGTTAGTAACGGGCCTGCTTCGGGGGATATTGGAGGCCTTATCTGTAATAGCTATTTTAATGGCAGGTTACTTGGTGTTGAATTTGGTTCCTAGGTCGACGCAGTCTGCAGAATTAGCCGAACTCTTTATTAATGCAATCGCACTGGTTACGGGGATAGGAGTGGGGGCAAGAATTCTACTTGCGCCTCAGGCAGATTTTTTACGACCATTGCCTATAACCTCGAGGACGTCTGCCTATCTTTATGTATGGACTATGAGGATCGCGACGATCAGTGTTTTGGGTTTTATAATATCACAACTAGGTATATCCCAAGAGGAGGCGGGTTACCGTAATGCTGTTGAAATTCTGTTTGCTGCGATTGTTGGTGGTATGCTGTCACTAATGACACTTCAGTCAAAGGAGCAATTCGCAAATTCAATCCGAGGAGCAAGCGCAGGTAAAGCCCGTAATAGAATCGCGGACATTTGGCACGTCCTTACACTTATCTATATATTTGTAGTGTTTTGTGTCTTTAGCTCAGGCGCGCATAATGGTTTTATTTTTCTTATAAAAGCAACGGCAATAACCGTGTTTGCCGTAATCGGTGGCTTTTTACTTTCATTTTTATTTCGCCAAGTTATTGAGCGGATCTTTAGGATAGAGCCAAGCATAAATGAAAAGTTTCCAGGCCTTAAGGATAGGAGCAACCTTTATCGACCTATAATGAGACGTGTAGTCGATATTTTTATTAGTATTTGTGTTTTATTGATCTGCCTGTCGGGTTGGCAGGTCAATCTATATGAAGCGGTCTCCCCAACGCTTGGTGTAAAAATAATTAAGGGTGCAGGGACAATCATATTTGTCTTAGTTTTATGTGTTATAGGATGGGAGTTTGCTTCAAGTGCGATTTCGAAAGCTTTGGCCGGAAATAGTGGCGAAGGTGCTTACAAAAAAGTAGGAAGTCGGAGTAAAACACTTCTTCCACTTCTCCGAAAGGCGATATTGATAGCGTTAATTGTTTTTGGAGGTTTAATTATCTTAGCCGAATTAGGTGTCGATATAGCGCCTCTTTTAGCTGGCGCTGGTGTACTGGGGTTGGCTGTAGGATTTGGGTCTCAAGCTTTAGTTAGAGATATAATTACTGGTCTATTTATATTAATAGAAGACACAATTTCAGTGGGAGACGTTGTAACTGTTGGCGGTCACACGGGTGTAGTTGAAGATTTATCAATAAGGACAATAAAGCTGAGAGATATTGGTGGAACTGTGCACACGGTGCCATTTGGTGACGTAACTACAGTTGAAAACCTCACTAAAGACTATTCATTTGCACTTTTAGATATTGGAGTGGCTTATCGAGAAGATACCGATGTTGTGAGTAAAATTTTGGAGGAAGTGTCAACAGATCTACAAGCTGACGAAGTATGGGGAAAGAGGATATTAGAACCAATCCAAGTTATGGGGGTTCATGAACTTGCGGATAGTGCAGTAATTATTCGTTCTCGAATCAAAACCCAACCTATTATGCAATGGGGGGTAAAACGAGAATTTTTTAGAAGGATGAAAAAGCGGTTTGATGCAGAGGGTATTGAAATGCCATTCCCTCACACAACATTATATTTTGGAGAAAATAAGGATGGTACTGCGCCTGCTGCCAACATTTCGTCTTCGAGGAAATTGCCAACTGATTAAAAAATAGTGGTAAAATGCTCAAGCCACAAAAGATTGGAAATTGCTATGTATCAATTAGGTGAATTGCAAATATTAAGGGCCGTAGAGAGTGAAGTGCCCATCTTTGACACTTATACTTTTTTCCCAGATGCAACTAAAGACGTTATAGAAGCGAACAGGGATTGGTTAATGCCAAGATATATTGACCCAAAAAGTATTGAAGTTATACTTTGTATCCAATCTTACATTATTAAAACACCATATCACACGATCTTAGTTGATACATGTGTTGGAAATCATAAGTCGAGGCCAGCAAGACCTTCTTGGGATATGCAAGATGGACCGTTTCTGGCTGAATTGGCTGCAGTTGGCGTAACGCCTGAAGAAGTTGACTTCGTCCTTTGTACACATTTGCATGTCGACCATGTTGGCTGGAATACGCGCCTGATAAATGGTAGGTGGGTTCCAACATTCCCAAATGCAAGGTATATCTTTTCCCGAAATGAATTTGAGTTATGGGAAAAACGATATTCTTCAGGGGCGATAGTACCTGTCCCTTTGGTATACGAAGATAGCGTTTTACCTGTTGTTGAAGCTGGACAAGCATTGATAGTAGAGGATAGTCATCAAATTGATGATGGGATGTGGCTAGAGCCAGCTCCTGGACACACCCCTGGTCACGTAATGCTAAACTTAAAATCAGGCGACAATTCAGCATTGATGAGTGGGGATGTTATCCATCATCCCCTGCAGCTAATCAGACCCGAATGGTCAAGCCGAGCGTGTGAAGACCCAGTGCAATCTGCTATCAGTAGAACAAAGATGCTAGAACGAATAGCAGACACAGACACATTATTGTGCCCAGCACATTTTGGGTCGCCCACGATGGGGCATGTAATTAGTGACGCCGCGGGCGGTTTCCGGTACAAACTTATCGGTGAATAATCAAAAATATTGGCGCACAAGAAGGTGAGTTTTAATAAGCTCAACTCCTTATTTTTTATTTTACAGCTGAGAAATTTGTTGGCGTCAATATTTGATTGTTCACAGATGCAACTATTTGGCCATCGGCCTCAGTATCAGCTCGCTTTTCAAGCCATTCGGGGTCAGAGGCAAATGCATTCCATTTCTTTTCCCTATCCGCTAAAGAGTCCCAAGCTAAAAGATAATAAAGGTCTTGATTGGAATCTCCAATTCCCACCGTCCAAAAACCAGCCTGTTTAATGCCATGGCGTTCCCATAGCTCAAGCGTTATTGTTTCGAAGCGTTTTAAAAGCGCAGGTAGCCTTCCAGGTATGCAATGGTAGATCCTTAATTCATAAATCATAATATTCACCTCTCATGAATTTATGTGTTTCTTTACATATTTAATTACAACATCGCCACTAAAGTCCATTTTTTTTGTTAATTGGCGTTTGGCTGAGAAAATTCTTCTACTAGTCAGGTAATCTGGATTAGATAGTTCCAGGCGTCGTTTGATTTGATCCTCTAAGATGCCGACTATTGGCCCTAAAAGATTATTATCATGTTTTTGCTCCCGAATATCTTTTGCCAAATTTTTAAGTTCTAGTGTTGCTTTTAAGTTTGCTGTGTTCTGGTTGCTGAGGGTAGTTAGGCTCGCTGCGTCTTTAGGTGCCTGCTCAAGGTCGCGTGAGGCGATGTCGAGCCCATGCTGTATCATTTCGGCAGTTGAATGTTGGGTTTCAGGCAGATTTGGGAAGATATCAGTAGCGAAAACGTGTCTAATTATTTCTAATAAATCTGAATTTGTTTTTTTATCATGCATTTTAATTACTACAAAAATTTTTAATTTGAGTAAGAATATCGTGTTCCAGTTCATTTGCTTTCTTGGCAGTCAAAAGCAATTCTAGCTGTTTCTTTTTATCATTTGAATGTCTTAAACCCTGTTGATGAGCTATAAGGGCCCATTTTACTGTAGCAAAAATTTTCCAGTAAGAGAGCATGGACCAATTTGGAATTATTTCAGCCACTTCAATATATCCTGAGATGAAGTCTGATAAATCTCCTATCCCGCCGACTTGCATATTATCATTACCATACCTCCAGCAACGAGCACATAGCCAGCCTATGTCTTCTAAAGGATCGCTCCATGAAGCGAACTCCCAATCTAAAACTCCCGTCAATGATGAATTTTCATACATTATATTCCCTATTCGGAGGTCACCATGTGATAGTGCTATATTTTGGTTGGCTGGTGCATTTATAGCGAGCCAGCGAATTGACCATTCTAGTAGAGGTAAAGGAAAAGAAAATTTATTTAAAATGTCTTGAAATAATAAAAGTTTTTGATGAACTGGGGATATACTTGGGAGCTGTAAAAAATCAAAATTGATCATAGTTGGCTGAACATTATGTATGTGAGCAGTATATTTTCCAAGCGATCTGACCATTTGTCGCCCATTTGTATTTTTTTGTGCGATGTTGTGCAACTCAATCGGGTTGGTTGTTCCCCTGATGGCTCTCATGAATAAGATTTCAGAATCAGAAATTGTTGACGAAGGAGCAAGAAAAAAAACCCTAGGCACTTTGACCTTTGTATTATTTAAAAATTTTAGAAGAGCATGCTCCTCGGTAACAGACAGGCTTTGCGGAAGTTTTTGCTTTGGCTCCATACGCAAAACAAATTCGTATTCTCCATTAAAATCAGTACCATCAAAAAGTAATCTACATAACCAATTTTCATGGAGGGAGCCACCGGGTAACTCGGTGATCTCAACTAATTCAATTGAATTTGATTTTGTTTGGTTCCTTATCCACTCAGTTAAAATAAGTGGGTTTGGGCTAGGCAATTTAGAGACCCCAAGACCAAAAATTATTTCTCTCGTTACGATAAGACCGAGATAAGACCATCTTATGCACTTCTGAGGCCCCGTCGACGAGCCTGGCTTGGCGCGCATAGCGATAAATCCACTCTAAAGGTGTATCTTTTGAATAACCTCTGGCACCATTTAATTGTAAGGCGGTATCGACAGCTTTCTGTAGCGTGTCTGCGACATGATTTTTAGCCATTGAGACTTCTTTTCGAGCAAAGTCTCCGTTAGCCAGTTTCCAAGCAGCACGCATCGTGATCAAACGTCCAAGTTCTATGTCTGCAGCTAATCCCCCAAGCATCATTTGAACACTTTCTCTATCTGCTAACTTAATATTGAAGCTTTCGCGTTGTTCTACGTAGTCTGTTGCTATTTCCATAGATCGTTTTGCAAGTCCTAGCCAACGCATGCAATGCGTTAATCGGGCAGTACCCAAACGAATCTGTGTGAGTTTTAGGCCATCGCCAACCTCCATAATTCTATCCGCATCATCGATTTCGAGGCCGTCAAATTTAATTTCGCAATGTCCACCATGCTCTTCTGGTCCCATAATCTCTATGCGGCGAATGATTTCCCAACCTGGCTGGTCTTTATGGAACATAAATGCGGTAAGTCCCTTCCGAGGATCATCAGAGGTTTTAGCCATCAATATAAAATGCTCTGCCACTTCTGCTCCTGTTATAAACCATTTATGGCCGGTGATTCTCCATTTTGAGTTTCCCAGAGGTTCGGCTTTTGTCAGCATCATAGATGGATCAGAACCAGAGCCAGGATGAGGTTCTGTCATCACGAACGAAGAGCGAACCCTGCCATCAATGATAGGCTGAAGCCATTTGTCTTTCTGATCTTTGGTTGCGACACGGTCAAGTACAAACATATTACCATCATCAGGGGCCGAGCAGTTAAAACATACAGGACCAAAGATAGATCTATTCATCTCTTCGTAGGATGCCGCCATCCCTATCTGATTGAACCCTAGTCCCCCTCTATCTTTTGGCATTTGTGGGGCCCACAAACCTGCTGCTTTCACCTTGTCTTGCGTTGCTTTCAAGACTTTAAGAGCAATATTTTCATGACGGTCATAATTCGATTTATCAGCTTCTAATGGAATGATCTCTTTATCCACAAAATTACGGACAGCTTCTCTATATTCTTCTACTTCGTTCGACAGGGTGAAATCCATAATTTGTTCCTTTGATCAGGTTGCACGTTTATTTTGAACTCACCTGGTATGAGTTTGAGTGTTCTAAGTTTATTTTTTTAACGAATTGATTTCGTAATGTTCTAACTTTTATCAACTCATTAATGTTTTTGAAATTCTTTTCTGATGAACATTTAGAGGGTGTTATGTTTTGGATAGGTTCACTGAAATCAGGGTTGCTAAAAAGGTTTAGTCAGCATCTATATGATGCATGAGCGATTGAAAATAAAAAATTATGAATATTTTTTATGCTTCTATTAATTGAATCTAAGATTCAATATTGGGTTAAATTAAATCATCGGACGGAAATTAGATTACTTTCATTGGAAACTAAAGGGTTAAAGGAGATAAAAACCAATAATAAAATGAGTGTGAAAAAAATGGATTAATCAATTTAAAATGCAGTTTTAAATAACTATGAGCTGTAAATGTTTCCTTTGAGAATAGAAAATAGTTCCGAGGTATTGCTAAATATTTTTTTTTTAGGCACGATTTTCAATATAAAAAGTAAATAGACAAAGTTGTTAGAAAAATGGAGGTATTAGTTTATGGCGCTAAGTAGATATCTAAAAAGGTTGGGAGCGGGTTTAGGGCTGGCGACGCTGATTGCTTTGCCGGTAAACGCTAAAGAAATTAAAATAGGGGTGATTTATGACTACAGTGGTCCATTGGCTGCTGGAGGATCATCCTTGCAGGCTCTCGGTGCTAAAATAATGATAGATCATTTTAACAAAATAGGCGGGGTAGAAGGTTATAAAATTAATGCTATTTACGCCGATGCGCAGTCTAAGCCAGAGATAGCTATTAACGAAGCTGTTCGTCTAATCGAGCAGGAAAAAGTTGATATGTTAATGGGCTTTTATTCCAGTGCTCAATGTGTCCCCGTCTCAGCTAAAGTAGACGCCATGAAGAAATTTATGTGGATTACTACTTGTATTTCCCCAGCAGTTTTAAAAGATAGGCATCTAGAGTATGTTTTTAGGATCCAACCACATGGTGGGATGTTTGGAACAACTTCCCCTGATATGATCGCAGCGTATGCTAAATCAAAACTTGGGGTGGATCCTAAGGATCTAAAGGTGGCCATTATTCACGAAGATGGACCTTATGGTAGTGGAGTTGCCGGTGGAAATGAACAGGGATCAAAAAAGCACGGTTTTAAAATTGTACTTAAAGAAGGGTATGCTGCCACATCCCCAGATCTCTCTTCCTTGGTTACAAAGTTAAAACGCAAGCGACCAGACATTATTTTTCATACTGGCTATAACCCAGATATATCTTTATTCCTGCGGCAAAGTCGTGAACTTGGTTTGAAATGGAAAGCGTTGGTCGGCCATGGCGCAGGCTATGGTGTTCCAGATAAGTTGTATGAAGCTGTGGGTGACGATGCCAATTATATTTTCAATGTCGACCCAGTATCTATTTGGTTAATTGATCCTGAAACTTTGACACCAGGTCTTGGAAAGATAACCAAAATGGTTGGAGTAGAATATAAAAAGGCTAGGCCAGATGTTAAAACATTCTCAGCCCATGTTGGGATGGCGGCCAGTAACGTTTACACGTTTTTCGATGATGTTTTACCGAGAGCCATTAAAAAGTATGGTGGTATCAGCTCTGAGGCACTCCGTAAGGCAGCTGCAGAAACAAACATCGCAGTGGGCGGAACATTGATGGGGTATGGAGTTAAATTTGAGCCGAAAAGTTCAGATATGGCTGGTCAAAATAATGACGCGTTCCCTGTTGTTGTCCAATACACCGGTGGTGATGCGAAGATTGCGTGGCCTAAAGAACTTCAGACCACTGATCCAGTATTATCTTTGCCAAAAAGCTCTCCTTACTCGAAGTAATGAAAAAGTGAGTGTTTCAAGTAAAATAATGGCCCAGACGGCCCGAGTTATTAGAAGTGGTCAACGGAATGGCTGAGCCAATAATAGCTGCCGAAGCGTTAGTTAAACGCTTCGGTGGCTTCACTGCTGTTAATAATGTCTCCTTCAAAGTGGATAAAGGAGAAATAGTTGGTTTAATTGGGCCAAATGGTTCTGGAAAAAGCACGATTTTTAATATGATCTCTGGTGCGCTTCATCCAACGTCGGGCTCAATTCGTTTTGAGGGTAATGAAATAGGAGGATTACTTCCTAATAAAATTTGCCATATGGGTATTGGTAGAACTTTTCAAATTCCAAGGCCAATTCATCGGTTGTCGATTTTAGAAAATGCATTAGTGGCCGCTTATTTTGGTCAAGATGGCAAGAGTACGCGGAGTGAGTCATATGAATCAGCTAAAAATGCGTTGGATATGGTGGGACTGCCAACTGGTGCCGGCGTAGAGATATCAACTTTAGGTGCTGCAGGATTAAAAAAACTTGAACTTGCACGTGCTTTGGCTACAGCACCAAAATTATTATTGGCCGATGAAAGTTTAGGTGGTCTTGATAATTCAGAAATGGACCAAGCCGCGGATATGTTAAAGCGTATTAGGACAGAAATGGGCATTACAATAATATGGGTTGAACACATAATGGGGGTTCTTATGCGTGTCGTCGACCGGGTCATGGTTTTAGATCATGGAGAAAAGATTTCTGAGGGACTTCCGACGGAGGTTGCTCATGATCCAAAGGTAATGGAAGTTTATTTGGGAACAGACTCGGAAGAAACACAGGCGACTGCTGCTTCGGCTGCAGACAAATAGTTTAACTGGGTCAAATTTCAAATGTCATTTTATGGAAAGAAATTAAACGATGCTTGATTTGAATGGGGTAAATGCCGGTTACGGTTCTTTTCAGGCTTTATTTGATATTTCTCTGGAGGTGAAGGCTGGAGAAGCGGTTGCAGTTATTGGACCTAATGGAGCAGGTAAAACAACATTAATGCGGGTTATTTCAGGAATGACTGCACCATTTTCTGGCTCTTTGATGATGGAAGGGCAGTCACTCGGGGCGGTTAAGCCGCATGAAATAGTAAATCTTGGTATAGCCCATGTTCCGGAGAACAGAAGGTTATTCCCTGGAATGACAGTAGAAGATAACCTAAAGTTAGGCGCTTTCGCAAAAAAGGCGAGAGGTGATAGTGATAAGAATCTTAATTTTGTTTATGAACTATTTCCAAGGATGAAAGAGCGGCGCGACCAATTAGCAGGAACTATGTCTGGCGGCGAGCAGCAGATGTGTGCAATCGGCCGGGCTATCATGTCAGGACCTAAATTATTACTGATGGATGAGCCTTCTGCCGGGTTGGCTCCAGTTGTTGTGCAACAAGTCTTTGGCTTAGTTAAACGAATAAGAGAAGAAGGTTATACTGTTTTGATTGTTGAACAGAATGTGCAGCAAGTACTTAAGGTTGCAGATCGTGCGTATCTTTTGGAGGCGGGACAGCTGATTGAAAGTGGTAATTCGGCGGATTTGCTTGCTAGTGAGGGCGTCAGAAAAGCCTACATGGGGCTTTAAAAATAAAGTTAAGGGTAAGAGTTCATGGATGAAATTTTTGATATTTTCCTATTAGAAGCAATAGTAAATGGTATTCTTTTTGGCGGTGTTTTAGCCCTTCTATCTCTTGGGCTCAATCTGATTTTTGGTGTAGTAGATGTAGTATGGATTTGTTACGCAGAACTGGTAATGTTTGGCATGTACACAATGTATTGGTTAGCTGGGGTGTATGATGTCCATATTTTGTTGGCAGCAATTGCAGCGATAGGCCTTGTCTCTGTTATGGGATTGCTGGTTCATATTTTAATAATTTCTCCAATATTAGGATCCCCTCCCATAAATCAGTTGTTAGCTACAGGTGGGCTTCTGTTCTTTTTGCAGAGCGCGGCGACTCTAATGTGGAGTATAGAATTTAGAAACCTCGGTCTTAAGCTACCTATTTTAGAATTTAACGAAATGTATTTTAGCTATGCTCGATTACTTGCATTTGGGGTGGCACTTGTTGGCATGGCTGCTGTTTATTTATTCCTCACTCGAACGTACATCGGGGCTGCTATAAGAGCTATTAGTCAAGATCGAGAAGTTATGGTTTTAATGGGGGTTGACGAGAAAAAAGTATATTGGGTTACGGCTGCAATTGGTGGAGGGTTAGCTGGATTGGCAGCGTGTTTGTTAGTCTTGCAATATGATGTTCATCCATTCGTTGGTATAAGTTTTGGTCCTATAACGTTTATAATCTGTGTTCTGGGTGGTCTGGGAAATATGCTTGGGGGTTTTTTAGCCGCTTTCATTCTATCTATCATTATCAGTATTGGCGGTCTCTACAGTGAAACTGAATGGGGGTATGTTCTTGCTTTCGTTTTCTTCATTGTTGTAATGTTTATTCGGCCACAAGGCTTATTGGGGAAAAAATAATGGGTAAATCTTTTCCTTATATAATAGGCATAGCGCTCTTAGCTGTTCCTTTTGTAGCTCCAGCCTATCCTTTGCACCTTATTATAATGATTTTGATTTGGTCCGTAGTATACACCGCGTGGTCATTAATGGGACGTTTTGGTCTGGTATCTTTGGGTCATGGTGCATTTATGAGTATTGGAGCATATGTAACAGCGTTGCTCTGGAATTACGGTGGTATTTCCCCTTGGATAGGGATACCTGCTTCAATGATTACTGCAGCAATGATGGCGCTCTTGGTTGCTTACCCGTGTTTTCAATTCAAAATTGTTGGGCACTATTTTGCTTTAGTAACTTTGGCATTAAGTGAAGTTGTTAAACTGATTATTATCGCTTGTAGGGATAGTACAGGTGGGTCTCTTGGTTTTACTCCCGAGCGTCACGGGGATGGTACGTCTATTTTCGCGTTCCAATTTGCCGATAAGGAAGAATTCTATTTCGTGGTTCTTATTGCATGGGGAATTGGTTTACTGATTTGGAGAGCCGTCGATAGGTCAATGATACGATTTGCTTTGGACTCAATCTCAGAAGATGAGGACGCGTCAGCAGCAGCAGGAGTACATGTAACGGCTAGTAAACTTAAAATCACGATGCTTAGTGCTGTTTTAACAGCTTTAGGGGGTGCTCTTTACTGTCAGTATCAAATGTTTATTGGGCCGGAGGTTATTGGTGGTATTGGTATCTCTTTGCAGATAGTTTTTGCAGTGGTTGTTGGTGGGTTATATACGATGCTTGGCCCAACGATAGGGGCGATAATAACTTTATTAATGATCGAAGTATTTAGAAATTTAATCACCTCACTCAGGAACGACGGTATTGATCTAGCTGGTTTGGACACAACGGTTTATGGCTTAATGTTGATTTTGTTTATTATCTTTCTTCCAAAGGGTGTTTTAGGAGAAGCTATTGATAGATTGGCGGGGGGGAAACGGCGTAGTCAAGGTTAGACAATAATATTTCTTTAATTAAAAAAAATCCGAGAAAAAATTCTCGGATTTCTTTTCTAAAATAATGGACAGAAACTTTTAAAAAACTAGGCTACTTTCCGGTATATATTGTCAGGTGTTAGACCGGCTGTATCCATGCAGTTTTCTATTTTTGTAATTTCTTCCTTGCTTAATTTCATAAGTGGGGGGCGTACATGAGCCGGGGGAAGCCGTCCTAGATAATGAAGTGCTTCCTTCATACGGTTATGCATATCAAGAAATGGCGCATCATAGAATGCTCTAACTGTTGGATAAATCATCTCGTTTATTCGGCAAGCTTCGTTTAAGTTTCCATTTCTAAACGCTCTGAATAAAGCGACCTGTAAATTTGCGATTACGCTCCCAGCTCCAGAAAGTAAACCATCACACCCGTGAACCAAAGATGAAAGAAGCCATGCACTATGTGTTGATAGTATATTCACCGGTTTGGTAAGGGATCTTAATTCCCTGATATGTCTCTCATGAAGAGCCGGATCATTGCACCAATCTTTTATTGCTCTAATTTGAGGTACTTTGTGGCAAATTTCTAGCAACGTATCGATTGGGTAACCAAGCCCGGGTCCCAACGGATATTGAAAAAGAATGATAGGCAGGGTTGTTGCGGCAGCAATTGTCTCAAAGTGTCTTATCGCCATTTCTGGCCGCATTTGCCCCCCCATCGCTAACGTATTCGGAGGGAACACCAGTAGACATCTGACCCCTTTGGATTCCGCTTGTCTGGCTATTCTTGCGGCATTTTCAGACCCGTCTGCATAAACCCCATGAATGACAGGGATTTGATCTCCAATTTCGTCCAAGGTGATGTCTGTAGTTAGTGCTTGTTCCTCGATCGATAGGGCGTGCACTTCCATAGAATGTGCGTTGATTGTTATAGCACTGAGCCCATCGACTGAGACAAGGTCTCTAAGATGAGACCGAAAATTTGTCTCATCAATATTCATATCGGAATCGAAAGGAAGTAAACAAGCTGGAATAACGCCTCTGGGTTCGAATGGTATTTGTATCGTCATGTTAACGATCCTCCCATTTAAGAGTAAAACTCTTATTCAATTATGACTCAAAATTTGAAAATATTCTAAATATTTTTTCAGTATTTACCCCATAAGAAATATTTATTTAAATTTTAAATTTATTAGGACATAAATAGTGTTCCTTGATCAGGAATATAATCTAAAACTCCAGATAATCGTAACATATGCCATGCGAGAGCGTGATTACTTGAGGTGACGTGAACACCTAAATTTCTCTCTAACTCGGGGATTAATTCAGCCACCCTAAGGCTCGTACAGGATATGAAAACTAGATCTAAATCGAGACCTGAAAAGACATTTAATACTGCATTTTTGATGGACAAGGGAGTGATCATTCCTGCGCGGTTATCATCAATCTCGGAAAAAGTTGCTGATCGTACGACACTGATATTATTTTTTTTAAAATACTCTCTTATTGGTTGATTGACTGATTCTACGTATGGGGTGAGTAATCCTATTCTTGTCGCCTTGAGCGCCTTTAACGCAGCGATACACGCAGTGATGGGAGTTGTGATCGCAGTTTTGTGATGAGTTAATTGAATGGCCTGTGATATTTCCCGTTCCCCTATAATCACACTTGCCGATGTGCACCCGTAGCCGATAACGTTAAATGTAACCCCGGGAAGCAAAGTCTTTGCGGCGTCAGTCAGACGTGCTTTCATGCCATGAAGCGTCTGGGGTGTCACTGTTGGCTCCATTGGTACGCGGGTTGTATAGATCTGTGTCCCAGAAATTGGATGAATTAGTCGGGGTAATTCATATTCTATAACGTGGTCGGTCGCCAGTGCGATTAACCCCATGCGAGCCCGACTTGCTATGATGTTTTTTATCTCAAACGGCAGCGTCTCTAAAGTATCTGTCATGTTCATTAAATGCCGAGGGCAACCCCGTCATGTCCAGGGTCAGCCCCTCCATCCATCTGACCATTTTTAATTCGTATTCCGTGTACTGCTGCAATACCAAACGTTAAAGGGCTTCTCATTATTTCATAATCTTGGCCCTCTAAACTGTTGGTAACATACGTGGGAATTCTACTCATCACATCAATTATATTGCTTGTGGAGGAAAATCTTGGGGCAGATACTGCCTCCAACATATTCATATCAAAATCAATTACATTGATAATAGCTTGCAGTATGCCCATCGCAATCTGCGTGCCACCAGGGGCACCAAGGACAATATGGGGCTGATCATCTCGCGACACAATTGTCGGGGCAAGTGAAGTAAATCGGCTTTTCCCAGGAGCTATAGAACCCGCACGCCCTGGCCTCGGATCGAATACGCCCATCGCGCCGTTATACATAAAGCCTAAACCATCGGTGATAACGCCTGATGGCATCCCCAGGGAGTGTGTCATGGTTACGCAATTGCCGTCTTCATCCACAACAACAACGTGGGTTGTATCTTTTGTCTCAGGTTGCGTAACTCTCTCTACATTCACCTTTTTGTGCGACTTTATTCGCTCCGCTGCAGTAGAGGCGTGTCCACTTGATAATAGCCGTGTGACAGGAATTTCTACGAATGTGGGGTCTCCTACAAACATTTCTTTGTCTATTGTTGCTTGTTTCATCGCCTCTGAAACAATTCGAATATATTCCGCTGTGTTATGTCCAATTTTTCTCAGGTCAAAATGCTCAAGAATATTCAGCATCTCAAGTAACATTATGCCACCACCTGGTGGATGATTACTGGCTATTTCAAATCCGCGATAAGATCCTTTGAGAGGATCAGTTCGTGTCGTTGTATAGTTCGATAAGTCGTCATACGACAGTAAACCGCCATTTTTGATCATATCCTCTGCTATTTGTTCAGCAATCTCACCTGTATAAAAAATATCTGGTCCTGACTTCGCTATTTTTCGGAGTGTAGCGTCCATTCCTGGAATTATTACGCGATCACCTATTTTCTTTAGTTCTCCATTGGAATTAAAGTATGCATTTGCCCCTGTTTTGGAAAATTTGAGCCGTTCGTCTACCCCAACTCGACCGTAATTGGCACCATAATTCCACCAAAATGAAACATGTGGACGAACAATAAAACCTGTTTCCGCGTGACTAATCGCCGGCGCGACTACGTCGGCCCAGTCCCAGGTGCCGAAGTTGACCAAAGCTTCATAATAAGCTTTCAGGCTCCCTGGGGTTGTAATGGACTGATACCCTAAATCATTCACATTGCCTTTCAGAACAAACCCAAACCCATCTCGAGTTTCAGATTCAATCAACGGCTCCCACATTTCTGCCGTGGCTGCGGATGGGGTTTTTCCGTGGAAATCAATACAGCTATGAATACCTTTTGATGGCATCTTAATTTGGCAATTACCAAAACCAGCAATGCCACACATCTGGGGATCGACCGTTCCTTGAACCAGCGCTGCTGTAATTGCGGCATCTATTGCATTTCCTCCTGCCATTAAGACGCGGGCACCAGCTTCCGCTGCTTCGGGTTGGGCCGCGACAATCATAGATCCAGAGGACATTATGCAACTCCTAATTAGAACGATTACACTAACGTATATTTATTTTTCAAAAATCACTGTCGCTTAACCTCTTGTATGGCGCGCCAAATTTTTTGCGGTGTTGCCGGCATATCGATGTGCGATATTCCAAATTCGGATAATGCGTCAACAATGGCATTCATTATAGCGGGCATTGCCCCTGCACAACCCGCTTCACCACATCCTTTGACACCAAGGGCGTTAGTCGTAGCAGGTGATGGAAGGCTTGCAAAATGGAAGTTTGGCAAATCTGATGCTCTTGGAAGTGCATAGTCCATAAATGATCCAGATAAGACCTGCCCATCGGCATCGTATACAACATCTTCCATTACGGCTTGCCCGAGGCCCTGAGCGACACCTCCATGGCATTGCCCTTCAACCATAAGAGGATTAATCAAAACACCAAAATCATTCACCATATAATAGTCATCAAATATAGTTTGTCCTGTTTCAGGATCTATTTCCACTTCGCAGACATGACATCCATTGGGAAAGGCGGATGGGACCCCTCCATGATCAAGTTTTACGTCGAGAGTATTCGGTAAATCTGGCACCCCTATAAGTTCTGTTTTTAACTTATGTGATAATTCTGATAACGTTATAGTTCTGTCGGTTCCTGCAACAAGCATATTGCCATTATGAAGTTCAATATCCTGAATTGGGGCTTCAAAAACATGGGAAGCTGCTTGTTTTGCTTTTTTTATTACCTCAACGCTAGCCTCGACAATAGCCCCGCCTGAGGCCATGATAGACTTGGATCCACCGGTGCCTCCACCAGTTATTAATTCGTCACTGTCGCCCTGAAGCAGACGTATTTTTTCAAATGGTACACCTAATTGACTATGTAAAACTTGAGCAAAGGGGGCGGCGTGACCTTGTCCATAATCGAGGGTGCCAGTTATAATTGTAATATCACCATTTTCCTCGAACCGTATACCGCCCATTTCCGTTTCAACTGGAGCAGTTACTTCAAGGTAATTACTTACCCCAATTCCTCTCAGCAAGCCCTTTTTTCGGCTAATTTCTCTTCTTGTTTCATAATTCTCCCAATCTGAGAATTTCAGCCCATTTTTTAAAATAGCAGAAAAATTTCCACTATCATAATTTTGTCCGGACGGTGCCTTATAAGGTATCTGGTCGGGTCGAATGTGGTTACGCATTCGAAGTTCCATTCGATCGATACCCATCTCTTTTGCTGCGGTCTCTATGAGACGTTCCATGTAGTAATTAGCTTCAGGGCGTCCAGCCCCCCTGTAGGCACTGATTGGGGTTGTATTGGTAAAAACACATTTTGTATTTATTTCTATAAGGGGCGTTTTGTATACGCTAGTTATATTTTTCACCATATTATTTGTAGCCATATTTGGACCCACTGCTGCTAAATAACCCCCTAAGTTTGAATGTAAAAAAAGTCTAACGGCTAGGAAATCTCCTTCTTTATTTAACGCTAACTCGCCCTTTACCTCATGGTCCCGACCTTGCTGATCAGATAGGAAACTTGATGAACGCTCCTCCGTCCACTTTACAGGACGGGAAAGTTTTTTTGCGGCATGCAATAGACAGATATATTCGGGGTAGACAAAACTTTTCATTCCAAAGGAACCACCAACATTTTCTGTTAAAACGCGCACCTTCTCGCGTTCCATATTTAAAATGCCAGCAAGTTGATTACGCATACCAAATGTTCCCTGGCATCCTAACCTCATAGTGAAAGAATCAGTTTCATTGTTGTAATGGGCAATTGCCGAACGAGGTTCCATAGGCGCAACAACTATTCTATTATTTCTGATATCTACTCGACTAATATGGTGTGCGGCTTTAAATGCTTCGTCCACCGTATCGGGCTCACCAAATTGGAAGTCTAGGGCAATATTTCCTGCAACATCATCATAGAGAACTGGTGCTCCAGGCATAGCCGCTTCTGTAGCTAAAGTCGCTGCTGGCAAAATATCAATGTCGATAGACACCAGCTCTGCCGCATCCTTGGCTGCGTCTGGTGTTTGAGCAATCACACACGCTACTGGATCGCCAACAAACCTTACCTTGTCTGTCACGAGTGAGGGGCGATTTGGTTTTTTTAATGGGGAGCCGTCTTTACTTTTTATCTGCATGCCGCATGGCAGGTTTCCGTAATTCTCTAGATCGTAACCGGTCACTATAAGCAGAACTCCAGGCATTTCTTTGGCATCGGAAACATTTATATCTTTTATTATACCATGGGCGACTGGGCTTCGGACAATTGCCGCGTATACTTGATCTGGAAGGTTAAGGTCATCTGTGTATTTACCTTCACCCTTTAATAATTTTGGATCTTCTGTTCGCGGAACTGATTGACCAATTGCATATTTCATTTGGTCGTGGTGGACTTCGGCAGTCATGTATATACTCCAAGAATTATATAAATTAATTATGCATCTTGATTAGAATTTTTGCTTTTTATTTCTAACATATTGCCTTCGGATTCAGGTATGAAAAATGATAAATCTCAAGATAAATATTTAACAGTTTTAACGTCGATGGGCTTTAAAAAAGTTTGTTATAGGGAGTGGGGGGGCACAGATAATAACAATGTTCTTATATGTGTTCACGGTTTATCGAGGAACCGGTTGGATTTTGATATTATAGCCAAATCCTTGTCATCGCATTACCGAATTCTTGCGATTGATTTACCCGGCAGAGGGAATAGCGATTGGTTGGAAGATATCCAAGATTATCAGTATCTTACCTCTGAATTTAACCAAATCCCAATTTTTCATAGTATACTTACAGCATTAATTGCTCGATCCGGTGCCGTTACGGTTGATTGGATTGGCACATCTATGGGCGGGTTGCTTGGTATTGAGTTGGCATCTAAAGCAAATAATCCTATAAGAAAATTAGTACTGAATGATATTGGTCCTTTTGTTAGTGCAGAAGGAAGGGCTGGAAATGCGGCGTTGGCATCTGCTGCTGGTATCTATGACAGTAAAGATGAAGCTATTCAGTTTGTTTTAGAAAGTAAAAAAGCATTTGGGCCGTTCACCCCAGAAATTGCCCAAAAATTTGCTGTCGACAGTTTGATTAGAGGTGATGACGGTAAATGGAGATTACATTATGATCCAAAAATAGTTCTGGGCAGAGAAGCTAAGGACACAAATATCTGGGGGGATTGGAATAAAATATCGTCACCGACACTCACAATATGGGGAACAGAATCAACTTTGTTATCTGAAAGTACTGTCGAAAAAATGAAAATAACCGGCCCTAAAACAGAAGTTCTTTCTATGGAAGGCGTAGGCCATTGTCCCGGCCTGACGAGCAAATTAGAGATAGAGACAATTACGTCATTTCTACTTAAATAGTTGACTAGGTTATTTAAAAAACGTCGCTACCCAACAACTGTGTTCTCTGCATTCTTCGCGTTGCGTTATTGCTGTCGTTAATAGCCAAGTGCTGAACACAGCGATTATCCCAAAAAGCTACCGAACCAGTGCACCAACGAAACCGACAGCTAAACTCTGGTTTGGTAGCGTGTTCGTAAAGATAGTTTAATATTGGTGCACTCTCTTCAACCGTCATTCCTTTAATGTTTTGAACGTAAGTACTATTTATAAAGAGACTTTTTCTTTTTGTTTCTGGATGTATTCGTACCACTGGATGGGCATTTTCTGTTAACGTCCATCTATCGTCTTCCCTAACTTGTGTCGTGCGTTTGGAGTTAAAGCCAGCCTTGGGGCCGGCTACCCTAGCATCGTTATGTATTGCTTTTAGCCCATTTAACATTTGTTTCATGCCCTCGGAAAGGCTCTCAAAAGCTAAATACTGATTAGAGAACAAGGTATCTCCTCCATACTTTGGTGCCTCCAAGGCATATAAAATTGCTGCCATAGGTGGCGCCTTCATCATGGTGGTGTCTGCGTGCCAAGTTTCACCGACCACGGACTTATCACCAGGTTTTCTTATTAAATAAACCATTTCAGGATCTTTTTGCCCCATATTGAAGTTTGGGTGTATGAATAGATGGCCAAAGTACCGAGTGAAAATTCGGTGACGCTCTGGGTCTGAAAGATCCTGGTCTCTAAAAAAAATAACCAAATGTTGCAGTAAGGCATGCCGTATTTCTGAAATGACTGGTTCTGGAAGGTCCACTGATATATCTATATTTGATATTTCCGCACCTATCGCCGTTGAAATTGGTGTAACTTTGATATGTTTATAGTTTTTCATTGGTCCCTCGATTATTTAAAAAAAGTCAAACAGTCATCTGACTTCGAACCGCAAGATTAGTATTTTAAAAGTTCTGTGTATTTAGACTAATATTTGAGACACACATGCGATACTTAACTCGCACCTGCGCTGTTGGCCTTATCACCGAAAATTCACTCGTGTTCCGACAAAACGCATAGGGATAGTATGCAAATCTGCAAGCAATTCAGCAATTGCTCCACGCAACACCTATGGATAATCTATGCGCAAGTCACTCGGTACTCATCTCAACCCCTGGAAGTTTAATATCTGGATGCATTCTAAACAAGGATTCAAATCCATAGAATTGTTCCAAAATATCTTTGCTAATATAGCCCGCCTGAACTAATACAGCACCCATTGTTGCATTTGCGTGCCCTCTTGATAAAATAAACTTATCTCTGGTGGGCCATTCGAGATCATTAGGGCGAGGTTTCATATAGCAAAATATAATGCGGCTAAGATGTCGGCGACTGATAATGACCCACCCATATGGCCAGAACCGGCCGCGTGAAGTGCTCGAAAGATATTGAACCCGATTTTCTTGGCTTGTTCCCGGACATAAAAAAGAATAGATCCGCAGCTTTTAATCATGAAAACTCCGTATGATTTTTCTTTCAAAATTGATTTCAGTCATAGTAGAGCCAGAGTGATATTTGAAAAACAATCGCATCACAAGAGTGGAAGATAAAAGCCCCAGTCTGGAAATCCTCCAATTTTATCATTTTTTTCTGCGATTGAGATAATTTTTTGATTGTTTTAACGTCGGTTATTTGCCTTCTTTACTAAATTTTACTATATTAACAGGTTAGTGATGAGCTCCTGAGGGGAGAGATCGAAACAATGAAGTATTGATTCTGGCCGACTACGCTCGGCTTCGACTGGTTATTTGATTAGCCATGTAATTGGGGAAGAGATTGTCGAAAAATAAAGTGAAACTAAGCCCAAGTAAACAAAGGACTGGTGGTCTCTATGACCCAGATCATGAGCATGATAACTGTGGTTTTGGTTTTATAGCTCATATAAAAGGCAATAAAACACATAAACTCATTCGCGACGGTTTGCAGATATTAGCAAACTTGGATCATAGGGGGGCAGTTGGGGCCGATCCGTTAGCAGGCGATGGCGCCGGCATTTTGATCCACATACCAGATCTACTAATTCGTGAGGAGTTAGCGAAACAGGATATAGAGTTGCCTGAATGCGGTCATTATGGCGTTGGGATGGTTTTTCTACCTCGAGACGAGGAGACACGTAAACGCTGCGTTGAAAGTATCGTTCGATCCGTCACGATTGAGGGGGCAACAGTCCTCGGCTGGCGTGATGTACCAACTGATAATGCATGCTTAGGCGAGAGTGTTAAGCCTAACGAACCCATTATAAAGCAAATCATCATTTCTAGGCCCGAAGGCTTAATTGATCAGGAAGCGTTTGAAAGAAAACTTTTTGTTATTAGAAAACAGGCGCATGGAAAGATTTGGTATCCAGGCGAAGGTGACCAAGGCGATGGAACGGGGGTGTTTTACATAACTTCATTCTCATCCCGTCTCGTGTGTTACAAGGGGATGGTTTTATGCACCAATCTGGACAGTTATTATCTTGATCTGTCGGATGAACGGATGGTATCTGCTTTGGCCCTTGTTCATCAGCGATTTTCAACAAATACGTTTCCATCTTGGAAACTAGCTCAACCATTTCGTCTGCTCTGCCATAATGGAGAGATCAACACCGTCAGAGGAAATATAAACTGGATGGCTGCTCGCAAGGCTACCATGTCATCTAAAATTTTAGGCGATGACCTTGATAAGTTATGGCCATTGATTGGAGATGGGGCGTCTGATTCCGCTACATTTGATAATGCTTTAGAATTGTTGGTGGCTGGTGGTTACTCTCTGGCCCATGCCATGATGATGATGATACCCGAGGCGTGGAATAATAATAAACTAATGGATCCTGAACGGCGTGCGTTTTACGAATATAATGCGGCATTAATGGAGCCGTGGGACGGTCCTGCAGCGATTGCTTTCACAGATGGTCGTCAAGTTGGAGCGACCCTAGATAGAAATGGGCTCAGACCAGCGCGCTATATGGTTACTTCTGATGATTTAGTTATAATGGGTTCTGAAGACGGCGTTTTGCCAGTGTCTGATGATAACGTAGTCCAGAAATGGCGTTTGCAGCCGGGTAAAATGTTATTAATTGACTTGGAGGAAGGGCGTATAATTGGGGACGAGGAGTTGAAGGCATCCCTGGCGTCTAAGCACCCTTACCAGGAATGGCTTGATAGAACTCAAATTCAACTCGAAGATTTACCCAATGAAATCGGTGCTATGGCGCCAGATCCTGAGACATTGATACAAAGGCAGCAAGCATTCGGCTATACGCAGGAAGACATAAGACAGTTCTTAACGCCAATGGGTGTAAACGGAGATGATCCTATTGGTTCCATGGGCAGAGACACGCCAATAGCGGTTCTATCTGATCGACCAAAATTACTTTTTGATTACTTTAAGCAATGTTTTGCGCAAGTGACTAATCCGCCGATAGATCCCATTCGTGAAGAACTAGTTATGTCTCTGGTGTCCTTAATTGGCCCGAGGCCGAATTTACTTGAACCTGAAGGTGCCGGGGCGAGACATCGGCTTGAGGTGCGTCAACCAATTATAAGTAACCTAGATTTAGAACGCGTGCGTCAAATAGAGAACCACGTGGATCAAGCTTTTAAAACGTCAACATTGAGCGCTACATACCCAGCTACAGACGGTGCTTCCGGTATGGAAAAAGCGATTGATAGGTTGTGCCTCCAGGCTGAGGAAGCGGTTAATGGTGGTTTTAATATACTAATACTATCCGACCGTGATGTAGATGCTGATCATATCCCGATCCCGTCGTTGCTGGCGACAGCAGGTGTTCACCATCACTTGATACGAACAGGTCTTAGAACAAGTGCTGGATTAGTTATTGAAACAGGTGAAGCTCGGCGTGTACATGATTTTTGTTTGTTGGCAGGCTATGGGGCTGAGGCCATAAATCCTTATCTGGCCTTTGATGCTTTAGCAGATTTAGCCCCAAAACTAGCACAGAAAATTACTATAAGTGATCTTCATCAACGCTATATAAAGGCTATTACTAAGGGCATACTTAAAGTGATGTCGAAGATGGGTATTTCTACCTATCAATCATATTGTGGCGCCCAAATTTTTGACGCAGTTGGATTGTCTGAGGCGTTTCTCTCTAAGTATTTTACCGGTACTAAATGTGCGATTGGTGGGATCGATATCGATGGAGTGGCTAATGAATCAGTGCGTCGTCATGCGATTGCATATCAAGGTATCCTTCAATTTAGTGGGGCATTAGATGTTGGTGGAGATTTAGCATTTCGTTTGAGAGGTGAAACCCATGCCTGGACACCTGAAACCATAGGTTTATTGCAACATGCTGCGCGTTCAGGGGATGAAAAGCGTTATCGTGCTTACTCTAAAAAAATGAACGATCAGTCAAAAAAACTACGAAATATAAGAGCTCTATTCGATATAAAGTTAATTGATACTCCGGTTCCCTTAGACGAAGTTGAGCCAGCTAAAGAGATTGTGAAGCGATTTGCTACGGGTGCGATGTCGTTTGGTTCGATATCTTGGGAAGCACATACAACATTAGCTATCGCCATGAATAGAATAGGAGGGCGATCAAATAGTGGAGAAGGGGGTGAAGACCCAATCAGGTTTAAACCTCTTGAAAATGGAGACTCTATGCTGTCTCGTATTAAGCAAGTAGCATCTGGAAGATTTGGGGTAACCGCAGAATACCTTGTTAATGCAACAGATTTGCAGATTAAGATGGCTCAGGGGGCCAAACCTGGGGAAGGAGGACAGTTGCCTGGACACAAGGTGGATGAATGGATTGGCAGGGTCCGAAATTCAACTCCAGGCGTAGCGTTAATATCTCCCCCGCCGCACCATGATATTTACTCAATTGAAGACCTTGCTCAGCTCATACATGACTTGAAAAATATCAATTCCAAAGCCCGTGTGAGTGTAAAGCTCGTCTCGGAGCTTGGAGTGGGTACTGTCGCTGCCGGTGTGGCTAAAGCATATGCGGACCATGTCACCATCTCAGGTTTTGAAGGTGGAACTGGTGCAAGTCCTATAACGTCTATTCAGCATGCCGGGAGCCCTTGGGAGATAGGGCTTGCAGAGACGCATGAAACGCTAGTTCGAAATCAACTAAGAGGAAGAATATCCGTGCAAGTAGACGGGGGATTTAGAACTGGAAGAGATGTAGTGATAGGTGCTCTTCTTGGTGCCGATGAGTTTGGTATCGCTACAGCAGCATTAGTTGCTGCTGGTTGTATAATGATGCGTAAATGTCATTTAAACACCTGTCCAGTTGGAGTAGCTACCCAGGACCCCGAATTACGGAAACTGTTTACAGGGCAGCCCGACCATGTGATTAACTTTTTTATGTTCGTAGCAGAAGAAGTCCGAGAGCTAATGTCGCAAATGGGATTTCGCAAGTTTGAGGAGATGATTGGGCGGCGTGATCACTTAGGTGTTCAGGCGGTTATCGAACACTGGAAAGCAAAAAATCTTGACCTTTCGAGAGTTTTGCATTCAGTCTATGCGGCGCCTGGCGTCGCCACCCGGCATTGTGAGCAACAAAATCATGGTTTAGAAAAAGCGCTAGATAACGTTTTAATTGAAAAAGCAAAAGACGCTTTGGAGAGCGCTAAACCAGTTGTCATAGAATCCATTGTTAAAAACACCAATCGTACAATCGGAACTATGTTGTCCGGTGAAGTTGCCCGAAAGTATGGTCACACTGGCTTAGAAGACGATACGATTAAGCTTAAGCTAAAAGGAAGTGCCGGACAAAGTCTAGGTGCATTCTTAGCTCGGGGTATAACAATCGAGCTTGAGGGAGGTGGAAATGATTATGTCGGAAAAGGACTATCTGGTGGTCAAATAATTATTTACCCTGCAAAAACTGGAAATTTTGCTCCAGAACAAAACATTATAGTGGGTAACACTGTGCTATATGGGGCAACGGATGGTGAATGCTATTTCCGAGGTGTTGGTGGCGAACGTTTCGCCGTTAGAAACTCTGGAGCTGTGGCAGTGGTCGAGGGTATTGGTGACCATGGATGTGAGTACATGACAGGTGGGATAGTCGTTGTATTAGGCAAGACTGGTAGAAACTTTGCGGCAGGCATGAGCGGTGGAATTGCATACGTCCTTGACGAACAAAGAGAATTCAATGACTTGTGTAACAAATCTATGATCGAGTTGGAAAGTATAGAGTTAAACGATTATGATGTGGGTGAGGCGATGTTAAGCTCCGATTTACTGCAACACGACGCCCAAAGGCTAAAGGGGCTCATTCAAACTCACTATATGAAAACAGGCAGTCAAAGAGCGTATCAAATTCTGGAGTTGTGGGAACAATATCTACCGATGTTTGTTAAAGTTGTACCCGTTGATTACAGAAGGGCACTTAAGGATTTACAAAATTCTAAATTGGATTCGACCGCCCCGACAGATAACATAATGGCAGGCGAATAATATGGGAAAAGCAACAGGGTTCAAAGAGCTGGAGCGGCAGGATAGTTCCTACGCACCGGCAAATGAGCGAATAAAGCATTATAATGAATTTGTGATACCGCTCCCTGAGCCTCAAATAAGAAGTCAGAGCTCGCGCTGCATGGATTGTGGAATTCCTTACTGCCATAATGGGTGCCCAGTAAATAACCTAATCCCAGATTGGAATGATCTCGTTTACGAAGGGAACTGGCGCGCTGCATTAGAAACACTTCATTCAACTAATAATTTCCCAGAATTTACAGGAAGAATATGTCCCGCGCCTTGTGAAGCTGCATGCACGTTAAATATTACAGACAATCCAGTTACGATTAAAAGTATTGAATGCGCTATCATCGACCGTGGTTGGGAAGAGGGATGGATTGAACCTAAAATCTCGCTGAAAAAAACAGGAAAACGCATTGCTGTTGTTGGATCTGGACCGGCAGGGTTAGCGTGTTCACAACAGTTAGCTCGGGTAGGTCACTCAGTGACGCTGTATGAGCGAAATGCTCGTCTTGGTGGATTACTTCGGTATGGTATTCCGGACTTCAAGATGGAGAAATATTTGATCGACCGTAGGCTATCTCAAATGCTTGCTGAAGGCGTTATTTTTAAATCGAATACGGAGGTTGGAGTAACGATATCTGTTGATGATATGCTTAAAGAATATGATGCAATCGTGATGACTGGTGGCTCAGAACTGCCTCGTGATATGGAGGTTCCGGGACGGAACTTAGAAGGCGTTCATTTTGCGATGCAATTTCTTACGCAGCAAAACCGTCGTTTGGCTGATGAACATATTCTTGATAACCAGCCAATTTCAGCAATGGGTAAACGCGTCGTCGTGATAGGGGGTGGTGATACAGGCTCTGATTGTGTTGGCACATCTATAAGGCAGGGAGCTAAGTCCGTTACCCAATTAGAGGTGATGCCAAAACCTCCAAAAATGGAAGATAAGTCTCTCAGTTGGCCGAATTGGCCTTTAAAATTGAGAACTTCATCATCTCACCTGGAGGGCGCCGATCGTGACTGGTCGGTAGCGACCAAGGCATTTCATGGTGAGAATGGTGCCGTGAGTAGCCTCGAACTTGTCCGAAACGAGTGGAGTAACGGTTCTGACGGCCAAATGTCAATGGCAGAAGTTCCAGGATCTAAGTTCGAGATTGAAGCAGATTTAGTTCTCCTTGCCATGGGCTTCCTTCACCCTACGTATGAAGGGATGTTAAAAGATTCAGGTGTGAAATTGGATGGCCGTGGAAATGTTAAGGCGGATATAGAGGATTACAAAACGTCT
>CAXYEO010000044.1:0-77064 GCA_964276085.1 uncultured Thalassobaculaceae bacterium
GTATTGGGGTTAGGGGCGAAAAAAAGGAGAAAATATTTGTCAATAACAGTCTGGGGGCGTCCCACATCGGCAAGAACGCAAAAGGTCATGCTAGCATTGGCCGAATTAAATTTGGAGTATGAATATATATTAGCAAGCGCCACAATGGGGTTAAATGGGGCGGTAGCAAAAGGCGGACAGCCATTTGGGGTTGTTGATACACCAGAGTATATTTCGATGAACCCAACTAAAACTATACCCACGATCTGTGATGATGGTTACATTCTGTGGGAATCAAATGCCATAGTTCAATATTTAGGTATGCGTTACAACCCAGATTTATTTTATGGAAATGATATTCTTCTTTGCAATTCAGCTCTGCGTTGGATGATGTGGGAGAATAACCGTTTGATACCGCCAATGCATGATGTTGTAGAGCAACGTTTCCGGGTTCCGGCGGCCGATAGGAATCTACAACTGCAAAATGAAGCTGAAGAAAAACTCAATCAGGAATTCATGGTAATAGAGAACCAGTTGGAAGAAACCGAGTTTATAGCGGGTAATAGTTGGAGCATGGGGGATATCCCTATTTCTATCAGATATCATCGGTTCCATCTATTGGATATTAAAACGAAGCCGATGCCTCAATTGGCTCGGTATTATGAAGCAGTGAGAGCACGACCTTCCTTCAAGGTCATAGCAGAAAAGACCCTCCACATAAGCGGTTAGAAAGTTAGTAGGTATTATTTACTCTGTTAAAACGAATGATATTCTGCTGGAGCCAACTCGAATCTTTCACATCAGTTTGCTTTCATTTTTGAGTCGTTTGAGGTTATCCGGAATGCAGCAGATAACTGATAAAGGATAAATGCATGTGTAATATACTTGTGGTCCGAAATCGCCGCCCCTAAGATTTATTTATAATGTGGAGGGGCTGTTTAAATTGGACGAAAGCACAATGGTAGAGAAAGCTTTCACTAATCATAAGCAACTCTGGGTATTAAGCCATCAGAAGTTTGAACCCGCTTGGTATTTCAACGAGGAGGTTATTTTATGAAAGTTAAGTTATTTAAAGCTCTAGCTGTTGCTATGGTTTCGGCAAGCGCTTTTGGTGTTGTATCGACAGCGACATTGGCTGAAAAGTCGGGAGGAATAATGAAGTTCTATCATAGAGGGACTCCTCCTAGCGGATCGATACACGAGGAAGCAACGAGCTCAACGGTCGTTCCATATATGAGTGTATTTAATAACCTTGTGATGTTTGACCAAGCAAAACCAGTAAATAGTGCCGACACCATAGTACCGGACTTAGCAAAAAGTTGGACGTGGGGCAGCGATAAAACTAAATTAACATTTACTCTTAGAAAAGGTGTGGAATTCCATGACGGCAAGCCCTTTACAGCAAAAGACGTAGTTTGCACGTGGAATCTAATTCTAGGAAAATCAAAAGCCAAGCTGCGAAAAAATCCAAGAAAATCATGGTATAAAAATTTAGCAAGCGTTGAGGCTAATGGTGATCATGAAGTCAGCTTTAATTTGAAGAGAAGGCAACCCGCTTTACTTATGTTGTTGGCCAGCGGCTATTCGCCAGTTTACCCATGTCATGTTCCTCCAAAAAAGATGAGAACCAACCCAATAGGCACAGGCCCATTTAAATTTGTGAGTTTAAAGCAAAATGAACATGTTAAATTTACGAAGAATAAAAACTATTGGAAGAAGGGGCGGCCACTTCTTGATGGACACGAATGGACAATCATAAAAAGCCGTTCAACCCGCGTTTTAGGATTTATTGCGGGTAAATTCGATATGAGTTTTGCTGGGGACATAAGTATCCCTATTTATAAAGATTTGATCAAACAGGCTCCGCATGCGATTTGTGAAAAGCACGCGACTAATGTTTCAACAAATCTAATCGTTAACCAATTCAAGCCACCATTCGATAATGCAAAAATAAGAAAAGCAATGGTTTTGACCATTGACCGAGCATCCTTTAACAAAATTCTTGGTCACGGCGAATTCATAATGAGTGGTGCCATGCTTCCCCCTCCACATGGAGTTTGGGGCATGCCTCCTGAAGTTTTGAAAACTGTTGCTGGATATAACCCAGATGTTGCAGCAAATAGAGCTGAGGCGCGAAAATTAATGAAGAGTTTGGGCTATGGTCCTGATAATCGCCTTAAAGTAAAAGTAGCGACCCGGAACATTGCTATATACCGGGATCCTGCTGTTCTATTGATTGACCATCTTAAAGAGATTTTCATAGATGCTGAATTAGATACAGTGGAGACCAGTAATTGGCATGCCAAAGTGGCCCGAAAAGATTACCAGGTTGGTCTTAATCTTACAGGGATTGGCGTTGATGACCCTGACGCGATGTTCTATGAAAATTATGCCTGTGGTTCCCAGCGTAATTATACAGGATATTGTAAAGAGGAAATGATGGCACTCTTTGAGAAACAATCCATGATGGATAATGGTCCGGAGCGTATGAAGTTAGTATACGAAATAGATAAGAAGCTTCAAGAGGATGCGGCGCGACCGATTATAGCGAATAATGTTCGATATAATTGTTTTCAACCTTACGTCAAGAATTTCAAAACTCAAACTAATAGCCTTTATAATGGTTGGAGATTTGAAGATATATATCTTGATAAGTAAAATATAAAGACTGCCAAATCGGTACTATTAGTATCGATTTGGCTCTTCAAATATTCTCAACTCGTTAACTAAATGTAACGCTTATAAGGAGGATAGTGTTGTATAGCTATCTTATTCAAAGATTCCTATTGATGTTTCTTACCCTACTAGGAATGTCTATCATCATCTTTGTTCTCTTGCGATTAGTCCCAGGTAATATTGTTGATATCATGTTTGATTCTGCAGGTTTTGTAGACCCTGCTGAGAAGGCGACGATAGAAAAAGAATTAGGCCTCGATCTGCCAATTTATGAACAATATTATCATTGGATAGCCGGCCTAGTATCTTTTGATCTTGGTTATTCTTTTGTGTCCGAGATGCCTGCAATAGATGAAATAGGGCCACGCATTCCTATTACTGCTAAACTAGCGGGGCTTTCATTGTTCTTTTCCATTTTATTTGGATTGCCCTTGGGCGTCATTAGTGCGGTCAAGCAGAATACGGCGTTAGATTACATATTACGAGTTTTTAGTTTAAGCGGTCTATCTCTCCCATCGTTCTGGCTTGCTCTTTTAATTTTGATGGCTTGCGTCTCATATACGGGGTCTATTCCAATCTATACAGAGGCTCCGGAAACGTTATGGGATGAGCTCCTGCTTTATCTTTTACCTTCTGCGGCGGTTGGGTTCAGAGCTTCGGCATTAATAATGCGTTTAACCCGCTCATCTATGCTTGAAGTTATGAGGCAGGATTATATCAGAACGGCAATGTCAAAAGGAGCTTCGGATAATGCAATAAATTATAAACATGCCCTTCGAAATGCTGTTTTGCCAGTGACTACTATTATCGGTATTGAGGCAGCTTTTTTAATCGGTGGATTAATAATAACAGAGACAGTTTTCAACATTCCAGGGGTAGCGCATTTTCTGGTGGAAGCTATTCTAATGCGTGATTATCCGATAGTTCAAAGTTTAGTTATGTTTATCGCTATTATTGTCGTCGTAATAAATTTCCTAACTGATCTGGCCTATGCTGCATTAGATCCTCGCATCAAATATTCGGATTAGGATTTCAAATGTCTTCTACAAAAAATAAAGCAGAAACAATCTCAAATAAAGTAAAGCAACGTTCAACTTGGTATAAATTTAAGCGTTTGTGCCGGCAATACCCTCTTGGCGCCATAGGTTCTTTTATAGTTTTTATAGTTGTATTCGCTGCGATCTTTGCTGATTTTGTGGCGCCTTACGATCCGACAACCACTAGTGCAAAAATGTCTTTGTCTCCACCTGGCTCAGCTATGTTATTTGGTGGTGATATGATGGGTAGAGATGTTCTCAGTCGCATTATTCATGGGGCTAGAATTTCTTTAGCTGTTGGAATAGGATCAACAATTTTAGGTGGTGTTCTTGGAACCATCATTGGTTTGATGTGCGGATATTGGATGGGGTTATTTGATCTTCTTATTCAACGTCTTATCGATATGATGCAGGCTTTGCCTTTGCTGGTAATGGCTTTGGTTATGGCGGCGTCACTTGGTCCGTCCCTGGAGAATACTATCATAGCCATTTCTATACCCTTAGTTCCGCAAGTTGCTCGTGTGATTAGGTCAAATGTGTTATCCCTGCGAGAATTACCGTTTGTTGAAGCTGCCCGTGCTGTAGGCATGAGTGATCGGAGGATTATATTTAGACATATACTCCCCAACACGCTAGCACCTCTCATTGTGTTAGGCACGGCCCAACTTGGATCTGCCATATTGACGGAGGCATCATTATCCTTTTTAGGTTTGGGGGTTCCTGAGCCATATCCTTCATGGGGACGAATGCTCTCAGAGTCGGCAGCGGAATATGTGCGTGTAGCCCCATGGCTTGTGATCTTTCCTGGTATAGCCATTAGTGCTGCAGTTTTTGGTGCCAATTTGATGGGAGATGCAGTCAGAGACTTTTTAGACCCAAGAAATCAAGGTTAATGGTGTTTCATTGAGTTCTTGAGGTTAATATTCTGCTAAATCTCAAAACCAGTATTATATGTTTCTAAGTAAAACTGTTATTCGTCAAAAATATATGGCTTGAGCGTTTTCTGTGCTTCTTCTCGGTGTTCGTGCCATTTTTTCGCCCCTCCATAATAGGCCAAACTGCCTGGTTCTCCTTCCCCGTGACCATTATAATAGGAAATGCAATCCCGTAATGGCCTTGTTTTTATATCTGCTATTTTACAGTGTTCTGCGTATTCATTTTCGGCTTTGGTTTCGACGTCTACTTTGGTTGCGCCTCTTTCTCTTAATGTTTTTAGCATCCAAATCACATAGTCTGAATGCGACTCAATTATCCGGGTAAAGTTGAATTGACCACCTCCGCCTTGCGGCCCTGAGATAATAAATAAGTTTGGGAAGCCTTTACTATGGAGACCAAGGAATGTTTTGGTACCTTCAGTCTCCCATTTTTCTTTTAGAGTTTGTCCATTTTCTCCTGTAATCATATTGAAGGTTGAGGTCGCCATCCATTGAAAACCAGTAGCATAAATTAAAACATCTACTGGATATTCTGTACTATTATGGACTACCCCATTTTCATTTATTTCTGTTACGCCCAAAGGTGCTGTGTCTATGAGAGTGACATTGGGTTTGTTAAACGTGGGCAGAAACTCGTCATGAAATGTGGGGCGTTTGCAACCGTAAGGGTAGTACGGTTTTAATGCCGTGGCTGTTTCTGCGTCCTCTACAATAGAATCAACTCTTGCACGTATTTGTTCCATAATTCGAAAATTAGTATTTAGCTGTTTTTGAATGAGTTCTTTTTGTGAAAGCTCTTTAGTGTGTCGTTTCCGGTCTTTCAAATAGTCAACTTTTCCAGAAAGATATTCGTCATTACCTTTTAAGGCAGTTCGCCCAGAAGATATTTTTGCAAGACGTTCGCGCCTAGCAACAGCCCAGCCAGGTTCTTTTTTCCATTGTTCTATTTCTTCAGGAGTTGTTTCGCGTTGATCACGAACATCGATCGATGAGGGTGTTCTTTGAAAAACAAAAAGATTTTTAACAATTTTGGCTATTTCTGGAATAACTTGAACTGCTGTTGCCCCAGTTCCAATAATACCGACTCGCTTTTTTGTTAAGTTTATATTGTAGTCCCATCGAGAGGTGTGAAATGCCTGTCCAGAAAACTTTTCCATCCCTTTAATTCGTGCTAGTTTAGGGGTAGTCAAAATCCCATTTGCCAATATAACATACCGTGCACGCATATTGTCCCCCCGGTTTGTTTTTACTACCCACCGCTGATCAGTTTGATCCCAATTGGTTGATTCAACTGTTGTATGAAATAAGCACTGCTCGTAAAAACCGAACTTTTCCGCTAGTTTTTGACAATATTCCATGATTTCAAAACCAGCGGCAAATTTCATTGTTGGAATGTAGTCCATTTCCTCCAATAAAGGCAGATAACTGTATGATTCAACATCGCAGGCTATACCTGGATAACGGTTCCAGTACCAGGTTCCGCCGACATCGCCGCCTTTTTCGCAAAACCGGACGTCGGTAAAGCCTTCTTTTTGGAGTTTTTGCCATAAAAGAAGGCCGGCAAAACCTGCGCCGACGACCAGTATTTCACACTCATCACTAAGTGTCTCTCTTTCTATTGGAGGAGCGGAGTATACATCTTCTAAATACTTGCTAAACTCTCCTTCCAGTGCCATGTAATCTGCAGCTCCTCTGCGGACTTCTTTAAACGCCCTATATTTTTCTTGTTCAACTGCACTGAAAACAGCCCCTAAGGGAACAGGCGGTAATGATGTCAGTTTCTCATCTCGTATCGTTGAATAACCCTTACCTGTGATTTTATCATTAGCTTTTGCCGCTCTAGTATTGAACGATTTTTTCCCAGTTTTCGGGTTTATTTGAATAGCTGAACTCATTTAATGCGAACCTCAATAATAGAATATTAAAATATAGTAACATGACTAAAATTATACCAAACTAAGTATCTTTCATTTTTAATAAAAAGATTTTCTTATATTCAAAGGTCTATTAAAAGAAGTATCACAACATAAATATGAAAAGGTCTAAAAGTATTGTCCCAAATCTTAATTAAAAACAAATGCAATATTTTAACAAATCCTTGTAGACTCATTAGAAATGAAAGCCGAGAAATAAAATGACAAATCAGATAAATGCCTCGCATATTTTATTAATGCATTCTGAATCAGAAAGATCATCTGCTACTCGAACGAAAACTGAAGCTGCAGATTTGATAAATAATATTAAAGTAAAAATAGATGCGGGAGAGGAATTTGGTGATTTAGCCGGAGAATATTCAGATTGTCCTTCATCTAATGAGGGTGGCTCATTGGGTTCCTTTGGAAGAGGGGCTATGGTGCCAGAGTTCGAAACTGCAGCATTTGCACTTGATGTTAATGGGATAAGTGATGTGGTTGAAACGTCATTTGGGTTTCACCTGATCAAGCGAACGGGCTAATTTTAGTTGGAGCATTAGGTTAGGTAAAACAGCCTGGTCTAATAAAGATTAAACTAGGCGTCATTAGGCCTTAGCTCCAATAGATTAATATATGAGGTAGACTCATTTGGTTATATTTGGCGTGCTATTGAACTTAATCATTATATGTCTGGTCATGTTATCGAATCCAATCGCGATTAATGCTGGCCAAAACAATAATCTATCAACGGCTTTAGTCAGCCGAGGTTGGCAAGAATTCACTTTTGAGAATAAAAGCCCTAATAAATATTCTCCGTGTGGGTTGGGGTGCATCCAGGTCATTTCACAGTCAAGTGTTTCTATGCTTGGTCGTTCTATCAAAAAAAAATTAACTTCAAATTCAGTTTTGTCTTGGGAGTGGAAAATCTTAAAGCCAGTTTTATTCTCAGATATCACTTCGAAAGGCAGTGATGATCGTAGCTTGGCTTTATACATAACGTTTCCATTCGACCCTGAAACAGCATCGTTTAGAGAAAAAATTCTGAGGCCTATGTTTCAGGGTCGAATGGAAACGTTATGTATAAAGCCAAGCTACGATCATCACTGCCTTTCGAAGTGATATCTGAGAATAAAACTGGCTTTAAGATTTTCCACTCCCAAGACAAAACTGAATTTGGTGATCTAGCCGGAGAATATTCAGATTGTCCTTCATCTAATGAGGGTGGCTCATTGGGTTCCTTTGGAAGAGGGGCTATGGTGCCAGAGTTCGAAACTGCAGCATTTGCACTTGATGTTAATGGGATAAGTGATGTGATTGAAACGTCATTTGGGTTTCACCTGATCAAGCGAACGGGCTAATTTTAGTTGGAGCATTAGGTTAGGTAAAACAGCCTGGTCTAATAAAGATTAAACTAGGCGTCATTAGGCCTTAGCTCCAATAGATTAATATATGAGGTAGACTCATTTGGTTATATTTGGCGTGCTATTGAACTTAATCATTATATGTCTGGTCATGTTATCGAATCCAATCGCGATTAATGCTGGCCAAAACAATAATCTATCAACGGCTTTAGTCAGCCGAGGTTGGCAAGAATTCACTTTTGAGAATAAAAGCCCTAATAAATATTCTCCGTGTGGGTTGGGGTGCATCCAGGTCATTTCACAGTCAAGTGTTTCTATGCTTGGTCGTTCTATCAAAAAAAAATTAACTTCAAATTCAGTTTTGTCTTGGGAGTGGAAAATCTTAAAGCCAGTTTTATTCTCAGATATCACTTCGAAAGGCAGTGATGATCGTAGCTTGGCTTTATACATAACGTTTCCATTCGACCCTGAAACAGCATCGTTTAGAGAAAAAATTCTGAGGCCTATGGTCGAGTTAATTGAGGGAGAAAATGCTCCAGGCCGCATGTTATCATATATTTGGACCGGATATGGAAAGGCTGATGAATTGTATAGAAGTCCTTTTTACGGTGATGTAAATGTTATGATAATAAAACGTAATTCGTCTGACTCACTAAATAAATGGCTGAAAGAGAGTGTGAATTTGGTTGCAGATTACCAAAGGGCATTTGGATCAAAACCAAACACAATTTCAGAAATATTGATCGGGGCAGACACCGACGATCTATTGGGCTCTAGTATTGGGAGATTAAGAAATCTAGATCTCTCTCAAGACAAGTAAAAGTTATTATCTCAGTTCCAAGGCACTCGTGATTATCAGTGTTTAACCTACCTTCGTTTACTTTTTCTTCCCCGATACAGTTTTTTCAGGATCCATGTCCATGGCTCCTAGCGTCCGATCTCTATATGCATCGGGCACCTCTCGCCCTGTATCGGTAAAAGCCCGACGAACAGCTTCTACGTTTCGGCCAACGACTTCTACTCTGTTTTCTTTAGTGAACTTATTGGAGGCATAGAGAGTATCCAATGAGCCCTGAAAATGTGGCATAACATATCTTGCAAAAAGCTCGTAGCTTCTCATTGTTTGTTCTCTGTTTGCCCATTCATGGGCTCTGAACATTATGCCCCCAAATCCCCCGCCACTCAGTTCTAGAAGATTTTTAATACCGTTGATTGCTACGTCTGGATCACCTACTAGTGTAGTCCCCATTTTCACACCGTCTCTCAGCGGATCATCTGATCTCCCAGGGGGTCGGCCGAGGGTATCCGCAAAATATGTCAATGTTTCTCTTCTCTCGCCTGCTTGTACTTCTTTTAATGCCTGTTCTGTATCTTCAGCAATATGGGCTACAACAATCACCCGCCAGTCTTTGCGGTTCATCTGTGTTCCATTTTCACTAGCAGTCTCCTCGGCAATTTTCCATTGACCAGCAAGAGCTTCTGGGCCACCGGGCAGCCCAGCGCCGATGGATAATACACCTAGGCCGTGCCGGCCAGCTGCCATCATTCCAAAAGGAGTTATTGTACTCGCTACAGCAATAGGAAAACATGGGTCGCTGTAGGGAGCTAAATGTAATCGAGCATTTTTTAATTCGTACCAGTCTGTCTTTCTTGTTACTGGCTCTTCGCACTTTAATAATGCGACAATCGTTTCTAGAGATTCGACCATCCGATTTCTCTGAGTAACAGGATCGATTGCTAACATGTACGCATCGGAAGTTAATGCTCCTGGCCCACAGCCCAGCATGGTGCGGCCGCGTGTCATATGATCAAGTTGAACAAATCTCTGAGCTACCATAAAGGGGTTATGGTATGGCAAGCTGGTAACGCCTGATCCTAATCGGATATGTCGTGTTCGTTCTGCCGCTGCAGCGATAAATATCTCTGGGGCGGCAATCGTTTCCCAACCGGCCGAATGATGTTCGCCCACCCAAGCTTCATCATAACCAAGGTGATCGAGCCAGTCGATAAGCTCCAAATCTCGTGACATTGCTAGGGTCGGGTTTTCCCCAAGCCTGTGAAAAGGGGCCAAAAATACGCCAAAATTTAATCCACGCCTAGACATGCGATATTTTCCTTCGTGATAAAAAAACCAACGACATAGTAGACACAATAAATAATACTAGTTTTAATTAACCATAATAATCCAGAGGCAAATAATAGAAAGAAGAGATCGATGGCAAGTCATTCAACTGGTGATGGAGGAATACCTAAAAGAGGTGTGGGTAAGAACGGATTAAAACGAGTTATGTCGCTTGGCGGTGCTTATGGAACTCGCAACTATACCATAAAGGACCTTCGTGACTGTAAAGGAAAACGCACCCTTGTAGAGACTTTACCATTTTCCACTGAGGAGGCAGCGGCAGCTGAGGAAGCAGGGATCGATACAATGAAAGTGCGGTTTGACCCAAATCAACCTGAACTGGCAGCTAATATCAGACAGGCTGCGTCTAATACCTTTATGGCATTTTCTGTGCCTTTGGTGGCGGCTGCTAGCGAAGTTGAGGCTGTGCGTCTTGGATATCAGGCCATGTCACTTGGAGCAGATGCGATAATGTGTCAATGGAGCCCAAAATTTATCAGTGCTGCTGCTGATGCAGGGATTCCTATTCAGGGGCATGCCGGTTTGGTTCCCAGAAAGAGCACTTGGACTGGCGGTTTGCGGGCAGTAGGCAAGGTTTTGGATGAAGCTGTTTGGATATACAATGAAATAAAAACTCTCGAAGAAGCGGGAGCCTATGCTGTAGAGGTCGAGGTGATCCCAGAACAATTACTCTCAGAAATAAGCAAAAGAACTACGTTAATCACGTCATCTATTGGTGGCGGTAGTGGCGGTGATATTCAATTTTTATTCGCTGACGATATCCTTGGGAACAATGCTCCTCCGTATCCGCGTCATTCTAAGCAATACCGTAATTTATTTAAAATGAGACAAGATATGCAACTGGAGCGGATTGAAGGGTTTAAAGAATTTATCTCTGAAGTTCAAAACGGGAAATTTCCAGAGAAAAAGCATATTATAGAAGCACCAAGCGGATTGATTGAAGATTTTCTTGCCAAGATTTGAGACTGAATCGGTAAAAGATTTTCGCTGACATCGGAACGTTAATAATAATTTTGATCTATTGTATTAAAAACCATTACGCACTGGACAAATTATAGAATTGGATAGAGCATGAAAATTACCGGATGCAGAATACTCCACTGTAATGCAGGTTGGCGCGACTTTAGTTTCTTGAAAGTGACTACTGATGAAAATATAACAGGTATCGCGGAGTTTAACGAATGTTATGGTAGTCCAGGGTTATCAGGCGTTATCAGGCGTTTAGTTGAGCGGGTTAAGAATATGGACGCCATGGGGCATGAGCGTATCCATCAATACCTTTATGCGGCAACACGGCAGGCACCAGGAGGTGTTAATCAGCAGGCAATAGCTGCAATTGAAAATGCGTTACTTGACATAAAAGGAAAAGCGCTCAATGCCCCTGTTTACGATTTACTAGGAGGAGCTATAAGGCATGAAATCCCAGTATATTGGAGTCATTGTGGAACATACCTTATGCGTCCTGAGATTGCTGAGTTGTGTGGTGTTGAGCCGTTGCAAGGTATTGACGATTTGGTCAATCTTGGACGACGTGTAAGCGCTGCCGGATTCACTGGTCTGAAAACCAATATGATCACATTTGATAAAGAGGGGAGGATAGGCAGGCATGCACCAGGTTTTGGGGCGGCTCCAGGCTGGCCTGAACTTAACACGCCCTCTGATCTTGTAGAGCAATTAAGGAACCAACTCATGGCAATGGGAGAGGGGGCTGGGCCCGAGGTTGGATTGAGGTTAGATTTGAACTTTAATTGTAAGCCCGAAGGCTACAGGCAGATTACGAGCGGCCTAGATGATCTTGAATTATCTTGGATCGAAATAGATCTTTATGACCCGGTTGCGTTAGCCTCTATTAGAGAGCGAATAGCAACACCCATCGCCTCCTGCGAATCCCTATTTGGAATTAGGGAGTTTAGACCATTCTTTGAAAACGCTTCTATGGATGTTGCTATTATAGATATACCCTGGAACGGCGCATGGTTAGGCTTGAAAATAGCAGCAATGGCGGAGGCCTATGAAGTGAATTGTGCACCACATAATTTCTATGGGCATTTATCCAGCTTAATGAGTGCGCACTTTTGCGCTGCGCTTCCAAATTTCCGTGTCATGGAAATAGATGTTGATGATGTTCCTTGGAAGGATGAGTTAATAACTTGGAAACCAGACATTAAAGCTGGATGTGTTCAAATTCCTCCAGGCCCTGGATGGGGAGCAGAACTTAATGAAGATGTGATCGCTGCGCACCCACCAAAATTTGTAGTTGATTAGAATTTTTAGACTACGCTGAGGCATTATCTACTTTAGGCTCGCAGGAGCGAGGTCACCTATAGATTCTGTAAGGGCAGCGTTTTTGCCATTGATAACCTTACTTGCGCTGGGAACTGGTGTGTCAAATTCATAATTTGGGTCCAGTTGCTGTTGTTGTTTGATTTCTAACATTTCTTTCCATGCGCCAAAAAAAGTCCGTAATTTGGGCATATCATGCGCAACTGCGTTATGTAGTTTTTTAAGATTATAACAGGGGACACCGGCAAACATATGATGTTCTAAATGCCAATTCATCCTCCAATATAAAAACTCGGAAATTGGATCTAAAGTAATAGAACGCACACATTTTCGAAAATCGGCAACATCGCTGCGCAGTCCACAATGCATGGGTAACCCTACGAAGTGCTTCAACCAGTTCGCTGTGAATTGTTGTGTTGATAACACTAGTGGAAGAGCCCATAACCCAGAATAGAGAGCCAATAATAAAACACACGTGTGAAAAAGGATTATCAAGCGCGCCCATTTTATCGCATGAGGACGCTCCTTTGCATGGGTAGTGTACAGCGCATTGCTCCATTCTTCACTTATTACAGACGCACCTTTCCCGCCAAATGCAGTCTGAAAAGTACCTTTCATAATTGGAATTATACCGCTGGTAACTGGTCCACCAGTAATGTTCAATGTAAAGATTTGAAGCAAGTAAAATGGCCTGCCCATTAATATTTCAAGTGGAAGAACAACCTCTCTGTCTCCTTCGGGATGCAACGTATATCTATGATGATATGTATGGCTCATTGCATATTCATGATGATTATGCCAACTGATGATACTGTAAAAGCGTAGAAATAGGCTATTCAGTGCTTTGGTTTTGAAAACTGTTCCATGTCCCAATTCATGCGCAGCGATACCTTTGAAAAATGAAGCCGAGGTCCCACGAATAAATAAGGACACTATAAATTCTGCCCACAATCTTTCTGTGGCAAAATAGAGAGTTAATCCACCTGTTATAAGGAAAATAAACAGATGTCCGCCTGCCTGTATAAAACCTTGAAAGTCATTTGGTTGCATTAGTTCTCTAAATGTTTTGGGATCTATCGGGCATCGATACTAATTTACTCGAAGATTTTTTTGGACTTCTGTCAGTGGAGAATGGATATTGTTCAAAGTAACTCCTCACATTCATCATCGCATTGTTTATATTTATTTCTTTGCTAACTTGATTTTAATCATTCTTTAATAATAATCTGGTTATAAACGCGATACTACCTCAATTGATACAGAGACGAGAGTGAAAAAAATCGGTGTTAGGAGATGGTGTGATGTCAGTAAATATAGAGACGATAGAAGATATTTATTCTAGAGACGGTTTTGTTTTTCCGATAAGTGCGGTCACTGAGACAGAAGCAAAGAAAATTAGGGCAGACCTTGAAAAGGCTGAGGATCAAACCGTAAACGATCCCGCAAAGCTTGCTCTAATACGATCCTATCCCGATAGACTTATCCCATCTTTCGATCAACTGATACGCAATGAAAATCTTATTAAGGCTGTAGAACCAATATTAGGGCCCGATTTGTTGGTTTGGAGTGGGGGCTTATTTATTAAGGAGGCAAATACCCCTCATGTCGTAAGTTGGCATCAGGACCTTACATATTGGGGGCTCGATGATGCTGAAGAAGTAACTGCCTGGGTTGCTCTTTGTCCCTCTAATTTACAAAGCGGTTGCATGAGGTTTGTTCCTGGAAGTCATAAAGATCAACTGGTCCCCCATAAAGATACATTTAATGAGAATAATCTTTTGACCCGTGGACAGGAGATTGCTGTGGACGTAGATGATAGCGATGGCGTTGATGTGATATTAGAGACAGGACAAGCATCACTGCATCACGGCCATTTATTTCACGCATCAGGACCGAACACCACGTCAGATAGACGCATAGGGGTAGCAATTAGGTACATCAAACCATCCATGAAGCAGAGAAATGGCTCAGATACTCTTGTTTCCTTAGTGGCAGGAAGAGATGATTATAAGCATTTTACATCGGTGGGATCACCCGAGGGCTGGTTAACCGACGCAGATTTTGAACGTTGTGCTGCCGACTCAGATCTAAAGCGCTCCATCTTATTCGAGGGTGCTGACAGTAACGCAGGACAAAGATACAGAAAATCATAGTCGAATTATTTAATTTCTTTCGCAAAGGAGATCATAAACATTAATCGTCATATCATGAAATTGCTCCCGAAATTTTTCGGCGATGTTAACAGCATGCTCTCTCCTTAAAGTTTCAATAAACAGACAAGAAGCAATTTTCTTGTCTGGTCCTCGAATACTCTCCTCTGCCATAACATTCGTGTCGAATGCGGTATTGGCTGTCCAGTTTTCTATTCGCGCTATCCTCGACGGATTTTTGTCATTTTCTAAAATACTTAACATTGTTTCCTTGGGCCGAGTTTCAGACATTTGTATGGTCAATGCAGTTGAGCCAAATACCTGCCCCGATATGATGTGTCTGTCACAAACGGTTCTACTTGCATTGAGAAATACATTGGCCATTATTTCTTGTGTCCAGGGAGTGGGGTTTGAGAGCCGCGCCATATAGCTTTCAGAAGTTAAAGTGCTTGGAGACGCGACCTCATACCAGGTGAAAAACCTTGGTGAGGCAACTAGGCTCTCATAGCGGCGCCCTCTAATAAAACCAGGAACTCCTAGACGCTCCGGTAAATGTTCGTTCTGATACCAGTTTTCGTAATTGTTTTCTTCACTTTGCGCACAGTCATTCCAGATGGCGAGGACGCCTTTACCACTCATATCCAACTCCAAGATTTCAAAATAGATTATTGAGTTTCTCAACTTTGATTTGCCAGTGAAAGTGAGTATCTATGGGCCGCATAATTCATCAGCCTTATGTTTAGTAAGCTGTCGGGTTGCCCAAATTGAAAACCTGTCAGACAATTATATCTCATAAGGGAATTATCAGCTGTAAAATCAAATTAATCTGCGTTGGGAGTGCCTATAATGCCAGTTCATATAGAACAACTCGGGCCTGGTTTTGCCGGTAGCATTGATGGGTTGGATCTTCGTAATCCTTTATCGGAAAAAGAAATTATAGCTGTTCATGAGGGTATGGATAAATATGCGGTTCTGGTATTTAAGAGACAGACTATAACCGATGCAGAGCAACTTCAATTTTCTCAACAATTAGGGACGATAGAACATGCCATCGGTACCAGTCTCCGTGAACCCAAAGATTTTCGGTTGCCTAGTACTTTCGCCGATGTTTCTAATTTAGATAAGGATGATAAACCCTTTGAGATTGATGATAGAAGGCGTCTATTTGCGATTGGCAACCGTCTATGGCATTCAGATAGTTCCTTTAAGGTAGTGCCAGCGAAGTATTCGATTTTGCATGCGATTTCAGTTCCATCTAAAGGTGGGGATACCGAGTTTGCACATATGCCAAGCGCTTATGACGAACTTGAAAACGATATAAAATTAGAGATCAATGATTACATTTGTCAGCATTCTCAGATGTTTTCGCGACAATTAGTTGGTTTTACTGATTTTACTGAAGAGGAGCGAACCCGGTTCGCCCCTGTACGTCAGTGCTTAGTCCGGCAACACTCAGAGACTTACCAAAAATCGCTATACCTTTCTTCTCATGCAGGCTTAATAGATGGCCTCTCTATTCCAGAAGCACGGCTTTTGTTGAGGGATTTGATGGACCATGCAACTCAAAAAAAATTTGTATATGCCCATAAATGGTCTAAAGGTGATCTGGTAATGTGGGACAATCGTCAAACAATGCATAGGGCAAGGCCATTCCCTCATAATGAACCTCGTGACATGAGACGAACGACTATTGCGGGTGATGAATCTACAGTGGAGCAAGTTGCTACTTAGAATTAAATAGAGTTGGAGCGGCGAGGTTTTCATATGAAAATAACGAAGATAAACGAATATATTGGCGCTGAGGTAACTGGAGTAAATCTCAATAAACCAATTTCTGAAGCAATAAAAATAGAGATTTATAATGCTCTTCTAGACAATGTGGCGTTAATTATTCGAGATCAGAATTTTTCAGCTGAGGAATTCATGCAAGCCGTTAGTCTTTTTGGAGAATTGATGGAAGATCAGAACCGTCGTTATCTTGCTGATGGCGTACCTATGGTCAGCGTTTTATCAAATAGACATGTAGACAGCACTGGAAAACCAGCAAAAATAGCAAATAATGCCACGTGGCATACAGACCACACAAATCAGGAATATCCACCAAAATTTACGGTACTTTATCCTGTGGCGTTGCCTGATGCTGGAGGGGGAACCGCCCTCTGCAATATGAGGGCAGCTTATGCCGCACTGTCAGATGAATGGAAGGTAAAAATTGATCATATGAAAACTGCTAATACACTTATAAGCAGTGCCCGTTCATCAACTGGAAATCTAGATATCGTCAAGGAACAAGAAGTAGCCGGAATTCCACCAATGATACATCCTCTCGTTAGAACGCATCCTGAACGAGGAACGTGTTCAATATGGTTCCATAAAGCAAAAACAGAAAATATAATAGGAATGGAACCGCAAGAGACGCAAGATTTTCTTGCTGAATTACTTGAAGAGGCCATTCGGCCTGAGTTTACATATACGCATGAATATAAGTTGGGTGACATGTTAATTATTGATAACAGGTCTTCGATGCACAAGGCGGGTTTTGATTATGATCATAGTCAGCACCGGATGCTATATAGAGCTCTCGTCCGAGGCGATAGACCCTTTTAATTCACTTGTTTTTCTTCTTCTAGGAATAGCTTATTAGTATCTGACTAGAATAAGTATTCTTCTTCCCTTTAAGAGTAATTTAGCCATAGATAGCCTGTTCACCAGGAGCGGGAGTTCCATTGAAACTACCTTTTTTTAATACAGCATCTCTTCCTCCATGCTTCTTGACTAGTGCCGCCTGGTCTTTTTTTGCATTCTGATCTACTAATTCAGGGTCACAAATATTTCGTAATTCTATTTCAAGTTCTTTGACTGAAGCAAAGTATGACGAATCGTTTATAAGGTCTTTTTTCTCTAAGGGATCAGCATCAAGGTCAAATAATTGTGCGGGATAATCGACGTAATATACGTATTTCAAGTTTCGTTTGCGTATCATGAAACAACCAGTTGTAGCTCCAACAGCATGGTATTCACTGAATACCACCTTTTTGCTGTCGTTATCTTCATTGGCAGTATTCCATAATGATTTTCCAGGGCGTGCTTGGTCTTCTTTGTCAGGCGTTATACCAACGGTATCCAATATAGTTGGATAAAAATCTAACAAAGAGACGGGAGTTTTCACTTTTTTTGACTTTGGAATATTAGGACCTGTTGCAACTAAGGGTATGCCGACTGATTCTTCATACATATTTGATTTGCCCCAAAGACCGCGCGCGCCAAGGTTATCGCCATGGTCGCTTGTATATATAATTCGGGTTTTTGAAGACTCCCCCGATCTTTCTAAGGCACTCAAAATTTTTCCCACATTATGATCTAGGAATGTGCATAAACCAAAATAGGAAGCTATAGCTATTCGGCGTGTTTCGTCAGTAAAAAATTGATCATATAGTTGGCATTTAGCTTGTTCATTAATCCAAGGATGTCGTTTAACTCCATTATCAGGATGGTCCCTTGGTAGTGGGATCGACTCGGGTGGATAGAGGTCAAAGAACTCTGGTGGTGAGATTAAAGGAAAATGCGGGCACACTAATGATACAAAAAGTACCCAAGAGTTTTTTTGTTTCGCTGCGTGCTCTGTCAGCCACTTTTCCGCTTCTTTGGTTATCTGTTTGTCATATTCTATGTACGAGGAGTTTCCAGGACCAATTTTTTCCGCCAGCGATTTGGTTTTTGGTCGAGGAGGAAGTTTATCTCTTACTGCACCCATAATATCACCGACCCCATCCACCACATGCATAGGCACAATTTGAGTATCAAAACCAGTTGGGGTGGCTTCATCTCTATAGTGTAGTTTTCCTATTGAAAGAACAGAGATTTCATTTTCTTGAAGCCGGTGCGCCCAGCCTTTTATTCTGCCATCGTAAGGATGAGCATTACACCAATAGCCTGTTTGATGTGTACCGTAACCTGTAGCAAAAGCCGCCCTAGCGGGCACACATATAGGTGAAGGGGTGTATGCATTTGTAAAACGGGTTCCACCTTGTGCTAATAGAATCAAGATTAGGAGTCTTAACTACTGGGTGATCGGCGCACCCCATGGCTCCAGCTTGATGTTCATCAGCCATAATAATTAGAAGGTTGGGGTTATCCGCACTCATCTTTTCTGCCTCTCTAATCTTTGGACAATTATATATTTTATTGAAAAGAGTATTTATTAGTGGGTATGTAGTACAGAAATTATTGCAATGAAGATCTTCTTGATCGGACAGGCGATGCATTCGATGCTATTTTTAGGATAATTTACGGAATTGAATCACAAAAACGCCTGCCCTTGAATGAACTGTCTATGTAGCAGGAAAAATTAAATATGTTTTTGATTGGAGTACTTAAATGGCTGGTGTTTTGGATGGTATCCGCGTCCTGGATTTTGGGCGATATATTGCAGGACCTTTTTGTGGAATGCTTCTGGGTGACATGGGGGCGGAGGTCATCAGAATAGATAAGCTTTCGGGGAGTGAAGATAGGTATCTTGTGCCGGTTGCTGAGAGTGGCGAGGGGCCGTTATTTCTAGCTTTGAATAGAAATAAGTTGTCGCTGACCCTCAATCCTATGAAGTCTGAAGGACGGGAAGTTGTTCGAAAGCTAGTTGAAACAGCAGACGTGGTTATAGCAAATTTACCACAACCCACGCTAAAGGCGATGGGTATTGATTACGATAGTCTTAAGGCGATTAAGCCTGATATCATCCTTACAACTGTAACCGCATATGGAAATGGGGGGCCTTATAGCGAGCGCGTTGGGTTTGATGGTGTAGCACAAGCATTAGCTGGCGCTACTTACATGGGAGGACATCCCGGAGATCCTATGAAATCTTTCGTTCCTTTTGCCGACTTTGGTACTGCAACGATGGCTGCCTTCGGTACTATGTCTGCGCTATTAGACAGAGAAAAGACAGGGAAAGGCCAGCTTGTAGAAGGAGCATTAACTCGGACCGTAATGGCTTTCAATATATCGTTAATCGCTGAAGAAGCGTTAAGATCGATTGATCGTCCTGCGTATGGTAATCGTGGCTATAGCGCAGGACCGAGCGATGTTTTTAAGACAACTGATGGTGCGGTGATGGTACAGGTGGTTGGCCAACCTCTTTTTGAGAGATGGGCGAAACTGATGAAAGAAGATAGTTGGCTCGATGATCCGCGCTTTGCAACAGATATGGATCGTGGTGAAAATGGAGAGCTCCTGAGTGCACGCATGCAAATGTGGTGCAAAGATATGACAACTAAAGAAGTGCTTGATACACTCGATGAAGCTCGAATTCCTTGTGGTCCTGTGCTCAGTGCTAAACAGGTGTTAGAGGATCCCCATATAAAAGCTATGGATTTTCTCGAGAATATGGAATTTCCGGGGCTCAATAAGCCAATCCCAATTACAACCACTCCTATTAAATTATCCAGAACACCAGGTACAATTAGAAAGCCGACAGCTATGCTGGGAGAGCACACGGACACCATCCTCAAGGAGTTAAATTATACAGAGGACCAAATCGCTGAGATGAGAAAAGCTAGAGCTGTGTAACCAAGAGTTTAAAATGTTTGATCCATCGACATAGAAGGTTGGTCGCATACTGACTCGCCAATTTCCTTTGCTGGAATACCTGCTACGGAGGTATTATCGGGAACATCTTTCACAACAACGCTTCCCGCTCCTATTCGACAGCAGGTGCCAATGGTGATGTTGCCTAGTACAGCTGCCCCAGCGCCAATCATCGTCCCAGATCCAATTTTGGGATGCCGATTGCCTCTATCTTTACCCGTGCCTCCCAAAGTAACACCGTGTAACAATGAAACGCTGTCTCCTAAAATGGCTGTTTCTCCTATGACGACCCCGGTAGCATGATCCAGCATAATACCTTTACCAATCTTTGCCGCAGGATGAATATCGACCTGAAAAGTCTGTGAAACTCTATTTTGGATATATTGAGCAAGTGTTTTTCTTCCCTGTTTCCATAGCCAATGTGCTATTCTATGCGCTTGTATAGATTGATACCCTTTATAAAAAATGAAGGGTTCTAGATAGCTATTGCAAGCAGGATCTCTTTCATATGTAGCTGATAAATCTGCACGCGCTGACGCTATAATGTCCACGTCTTGGCTGATTGGTTCATATAATATTTGATAGAGAGATAGAGGACTTATTTCAGAAGCTCCTAGTTTTGAAGATAAAAGAAAGGCAAGGGCGGTTTGAAATGAGTTCTGTTCCAAAACTGCTGTTTGGAGCCAACTTGCCAACGCTGTCTCTTCGATGAGCCAACGTTCCGCATCCTGACGCATAGCTTGCCAAATTGGATCTACTGTAGTTGTTACCGCTGTTTTTGTAGAGGGCATATTTTTACCAATCCTTTACTTATCTAACTCAGTTTGGTTTAAAAAGTTTACGAGTCCATGGGTAATACTAAAATCTTTGGACCCGAAGCAGTATCTGTTCTTGCCGATGGTGAGCCGTGTTTTTTGGCATTCATAGACCTAACCTTATTGGCCTTTTAGTTAATAGTTTCGTTCTCCCTTTCAAGTTTTCGGACTTATTGCGTGAGGTCCATTAACTAAGTGACCTAAGTTATAGTTTCATATTCGTTCGACGTTTGATTATTTTTGCGAAATGTTGTCCACCATGGAAATCTGTTCTGGTGTCATTGCCCAGCTGATAGCAGTAACATTGGCATCAATTTGCTCGGGCTTGGTTGCTCCCGCGATTATGCTTGCTACTGTTGGTCGAGCTGCCATCCAGCTGAAAGCTAATTCAAGAAGGGAGTGCCCATGCTCTTTTGCGAAAGAATTTAATTTTTCTACAATTGAAAAATTTTGATCTGTTACATAAACTCGATTGGCAAACTTTGGCATATCGGTAAGTCTAGCTCCCTCAGGCATTTTATTCGATTGGTACTTACCGGTTAATAAGCCACTTGCCAGAGGGAAATAAGGTAAAAGCCCGCAGCCATATTTTTGCATTGCAGGCATTAATTCATTCTCAATGGCTCGGTTTAAAATATTATATTCATCTTGACACGAAATAAATCGACTCAGATGTGACGATTTTGAGGTCCATTGAGATTCGACAACCTGCCACGATGCGAGATTTGAGCACCCTATGTAACGCACTTTCCCTTGTGTTACTAAATCTTCTAGAGCCCTTAAGGTTTCTTCAATAGGTGTTAGAGGGTCCTGCTGGTGAAGTTGGTAAAGGTCAAGCCAATCTGTCCTCAATCGGGTTAAACTATCCTCTACGGCAGACATTATATAACGTCGCGATGCCCCGATTTTCGCTCCATCGTCGCTCATGGCCATCCCAAATTTTGAGGCTAAAACTATGTCTTTACGTCTTGGGCCTAATATTTTACCTAATTGCTCTTCCGATCCACCTCGCCCGCCATACATATCAGCTGTGTCAAATAAAGTTATACCTTTCTCAATTGCCCGATCTACGACAGCGCGTGTACCTTCCAGATCTAAGCGCATACCGAAATTATTGCATCCTAGCCCTATTGTTGAAACTCGTAGCCCCGACGTTCCTAAATTCCGATATTCCATTGATTACCTCCTTGAAGGTTGCAAAAATATCTCAAGTGAGAGTTAAAGCCAACATCTTTGTGATCGTACTAAAAGTATGATGATTTAATTGCCCTAACAATAATGTTCTTGGCAAAAGTAAGTCAGGCAACTATACAGCTTATATGAAACGTGAAAACCTTGAGCGGAACTTTGGTTTCCTTCTTCACGACGTCTCCCGTTTGATGAGAACGGTATTTGATCGTCGTGGACGTGACTTGGGGTTAACGCGATCGCAATGGTGGGTGCTCACGATGTTGTATGCTAAAGAAGGCGTCACACAATCGGAATTGGCTGATTTTATGGATCTGGAAAAGCCAACGCTGGGCCGGCTCCTTGACCGAATGCAGGAAAAACACTGGATTGAAAGACGGCCGGACAGTCTAGATAGACGTGTCAACAGACTATATTTGACTGAAAAGGTTCAAGAATTAATGCGCGCTTTGAGAAAGACTGCGGCAGATGTACGGAAAGATGCACTAGGTGATTTATCTCAGGTAGATCGTGAGAATTTTATCGATACGTTAATTAAAATAAAAAATAACCTTTCCAATTTAGAAAGTTGAGGCCTTGAGTTGTATGGGGTTAAAGCTTCTCTAGTTTGTTGGTTTAATGATTTTAAAAAACAAAGATAAATATAAACTTTTATAAATATAGGATAAATAAGGCAAACCGTAATGACAGAAGATCAAGATATTGAAACCTCTTCCGAAAAAGAGACGATCCCGGTTCGACCAGAACGGAGGTGGGGCAGAACAATTTTAAGAACGTTTTTACTTGTTGTGATCCCTATGGGTGCGTTAGCTGTAGGTGGTTACTGGTACGAGGCCACAGGAAGGTACATAATAACAGAGAATGCATATGTGAAAACTAATGTAATCGCAATTAGCGCAGATATAGACGGTCGGGTGACGAAAGTATTTGTTGATGAAAACCAGAGGGTCTCTCAAGGTGACCTTTTGTTTCAAATGGACCCAAACTCATATAATATGGCTGTTCGCATGGCCGAATCTCAGAGAGAAGCGGTGCGTCAGAACATATCCGCCACGCGCGCAGAATATTACCAAATAGTAGCAGAGATTGAGGAGAAAAAAGCTAACGTTGTTTACTATCAACGAGAAGCCAAACGACAAAGGAAACTGATAAAAAAGTCAATCACAACGCGAGCTAGGTTAGACGAAGCAGAATTCAATTTGACAGCAGCCAAACAAGAAGTTGCAACACGACGACAGAAAATTCGGACAGTATTGGCTATGTTGGGCGGTGACCCTGCTCGGCGTTTCGAAGAGCACCCTGATTTCATGATGGCTGAAACCGAACTCTCAATGGCAGAAATGAACCTTGGTTATACGGAAGTTCGGGCGCCAATTGATGGGATTGTCACACGACTTAAATTAGAGCCAGGTGAATGGGTCGAATCTGGCGAACCGGCTTTTGGACTGATCTCAGTAAACCGTGTATGGGTCGAAGCAAATCTCAAAGAAACTCAGCTTACGCATGTTAGAGACAATCAAGATGTGACGGTAGAATTGGATGCTTATCCGGATCAAGTTTGGAAAGCGAAGGTAGCAAGTATTAGTCCTGCAACTGGAGCCGAATTCGCAGTTTTACCGCCTCAGAATGCATCTGGTAATTGGGTTAAGGTAGTACAACGTTTGCCTGTAAGGATAGAAATAGAGCAAAAGAAGGACCAACCGCCACTTCGAGCAGGAATGACAGCAACAGTCTCAATTGATACGCACCACAAGAGGGAGTTGTGGGCATCTATGCGGGCTACTTTATTGGAAGCTATTTCTGATAAAAAAAGCAAAGAGAGTGAATAAATGGACTGCATGGTATAATTTTAATGGCAACACCTACTTGCACACTACTCCTTAATACCGATATAAAGTGTAAAGGAGGGTTGGGGTGGACAGGTGCCTCGCCAATTCGGTCAGGTCCGGAAGGAAGCAGCCGCAACGAGTTTTTTCTGGGTCACTTTTCAACCTTCCGCTTACAGTCTATATATGGCGTATGAATAATAGTATCAATGATAAAAAGCCGACAGAATATCGGGTACTCGCTCGCACGTACCGTCCGCAAACCTTTAGTGACTTAATTGGTCAAGATACCTTAGTCAAAACGTTGGGGAATGCGCTTAAGCAAGGGAGACTGGCGCATGCGTTTATCCTTACTGGAGTTAGAGGTGTTGGAAAAACTACAACTGCAAGGATAATAGCTAAAGGTTTAAACTGTATAGGGACCGATGGTTTGAGCGGTCCCACAATTAATCCATGTGGTGTGTGTAGTAATTGTTCTTCAATAACTGACGATCGGCATGTTGATGTTATAGAAATGGATGCTGCCAGTCGCACTGGTATAGACGATATTCGTGAAATTATTGATGGCGTGCGTTATAAACCAGTTAGTGGTAGATACAAAATTTATATAATCGATGAAGTGCATATGCTTTCGCGCAATGCCTTTAACGCGCTTCTCAAGACACTTGAGGAGCCGCCAGAAAATGTAAAATTTATTTTTGCGACGACGGAAATCCGTAAAGTACCCGTTACGGTGCTGTCACGCTGCCAACGTTTTGATCTCCGGAGGATCACTCAGGAGGATTTGATTGAGTTATTTTTGTCGATTTGTCAGAAAGAAGACATAACAGCCGAGAATGAACCACTCCGGTTGATTGCTCGAGCTGCTGATGGTTCAGCACGAGACGGGCTATCACTTTTGGACCAAGCAATGGCTCTCGTTGGGGGTCATATAACTACTGAATCAGTGCAAAAAATGCTTGGTCTTAGCAGTCAATTTGAGCTGTTTGAGGTTTTTGAGGAATTGATGGGGGGGCAACTGCCTGAAGCTCTCTCGCGTGTTGCCAAGTTAAATGAGTTAGGCGCTGATCCTTTGCAGATCGCCCAAGATCTATTAGCTATTACTCATTTAGTCACCAAATTTAAGGTTGCTCCAGAGATTGTGGGGCGTTCTGTGACAGATTTAGAAAGCGAAAAGGGTAATGATCTCGCCTCTCGATTACCTATGGTTCAGCTGGGGCGATGCTGGCAGATGTTAATAAAAGGTATAAGTGAAATACAACAAGCCTCTTCGTCATTACCTGCACTAGAAATGGTCTTAATCAGACTTGCTTATCTCTCAGACCTTGCGGTGGGTGAGGTTATTGCAGAAGAAAAAAAACCTGATGTAAAAAAAAAAATTAATGAACCCGAATTTGTAGAGAGTATAAATCCGCAAATTTCGCTCGCAAACGATGGGAATTTTTCTGAAGAAATAGATGGTTCTTTAATAACGAGTTTTGAGGAAATAGTTGATTTATTTGAAAGAAAAAAAGAGGGATTAATGCATGCTAAGTTGGTCACGAATGTGCGACCAGTTCGTATGACCCCTGGTCGATTGGAAATAATGCAAACTGCTGAGATAGATGAAAAGTTTGTTGGGCAGATGGGTAAATTACTGAGTAACTGGAGTGGGCAAGACTGGATAATTTCCACAGTCCAGGAAGAAGGACAAAAAACTATTCAAGAGCAGGTGATAGCAAGAGACAAGGACATTAAATTAGAAGCGCTGCGGGATCCATTGGTTGCCTGCGTTATTGAGGCGTTTCCGGGTGCAGAAGTTACTGCAGTTCGTCCACTATTAAGTAACAGTTCAGATACTAAAATTAACGAACTTGATATTGCAACAGACAATACTTAACTGGGAAAATTGATATGAAAAACTTGGGCCAAATGATGAAACAAGTTCAAGAAATGCAAGAAAAAATGCAAACTATGCAGGAACAAATGGAAAATTTATCAGTTGATGGAGCAAGTGGTGCAGGAATGGTCTCAGTTACTCTGAATGGGAAGGGGATTGTAAGGAAAATCACAGTAGATCCTAGTATTGTAGATCCTAAGGATGTCGGAATGTTGGAAGATTTGATCGTTGCGGCAGTGAATGATGCTCGCACAAAGGTTGATGCAAAAGTTGCAGAAAAAATGCAAGAAGTGAGTGGCGGCGTTGCCTTGCCCCCTGGTTTTAACCTGCCGTTTTAAGGGGGAGTGATGTTGTGGCCAAAACACTTGGAACTGAAGAATTAGACCGATTAACTCATTTATTAGCAAAACTGCCTGGCCTTGGACCAAGATCGTCTGGCAGGGTAGCCTTGCATCTTCTGAAGCAAAGGCAATCCTTGATGCTCCCGTTATCAGTGGCCCTAGCTGAGGCAGCCAATAGGGTAGCCTCTTGTGAAATTTGTGGTAATTTTGACTCTAGTAATCCTTGTCGAATTTGCACTGATAGCGAGAGAGATGGGTCTATCTGTTGTGTGGTTAAAGAAGTTGGCGATTTATGGGCTTTAGAAAGATCTGGGGTCTTTAAGGGATGTTATCACGTGATGGGGGGGCTCTTGTCGGCATTGGATGGGATTGGTCCTGACGAATTGAGGTTTAGAGAACTCATTAAAAGGACTTCAACCAATGCAATCAAAGAAGTTATATTGGCAATGGACGCTACAGTGGATGGACAAACAACCGCTCATTATCTTGCTGAATTACTATCAGACAGTGGAGTTGCTGTAACATGGTTAGCTAGGGGGGTGCCTGTTGGAGGAGAGCTGGGTTATTTGGATGACGGTACCATCGCCCAAGCTTTAAATGCCAGAAGAGCTTTGTGAACCATGTTACGAAACATTTGATTTCAATTTGATTGTTTATTTTCTAGGCTGCCGGTTTAAAAGTTATCTTTCTGGCGTCTAATTTCGGCAAAAATACTAACTGGATCAGCCCCTGCCATTCCCATCGCTGTCGCTAAAATAGGGTCATCAGCACGAAGAAATGGATTTGTTTCGAGTTCGTCTATTAAGACGGATGGGATGGTCGGTATCCCCTCAGAGCGCATTGTTTCAAAATCTTTTACTCTATTTCTTAGTTTGTTATTTTCACTGTCAATACTGAGTGCGAACTTTGCATTTGATAACGTATACTCATGTCCACAATAAATCTTTGCTGTTTGGCTAAGCGAACGAAGTTTGAGCAATGACGTCCACATTTCTTCCATAGTTCCCTCAAAAACTCTGCCACAACCCAAAGCGAAAAGTGTATCGCCACAAAAAAGCGCATCCGATTCTGCAAACCAAACGGAAATATGCCCTCGCGTATGGCCGGGAGTTTCTAATACAAGCCCTTTATGTCCCCCTATATCGATTAAGTCGCCATCCACGACTGTTTGATCCATTTGAGGAATACGATCATTCTCTGATGCGGGGCCAATCAACTTAGCGTTATATTTTGAAATAAGTTTTTCGTTTCCGCCAATATGGTCGCCGTGATGGTGAGTATTTAGAATGTGGGTTAGAGACCAACCATAGTTATCCAGTGCTTTAAGAACAGGGCCCGCCTCACCTGGATCCACTACCATCGTTGTGTCGGTCTCAGTATCTCTTGCTATATAAACGTAGTTATCAGATAAGGCTGGAACAACAATAATTTCAAACGGGCTCATAAAAATCTCTCTAGTAAATAATTAATATTTAGTATTATGATCGAGATATAACATCTAGTTAGGCGTTCGGCTAGGAGTAAGCCAAAGTTATGGAGGGTTACTGGGATCCATGAAGATAAAAAATATAGAAGTTATTGAATTAGAAATGCCGTTCAGTCGAGGAGTTGATAATAAGAGGGATGTTGGTTTCTTGAATTGGGGAAAACTTGACTTCTGCTTGATTAAGGTGGAGACAGATAATGGCCTTATCGGTTGGGGGGATGCGTTTGCCTTTCAATGCCGAAGACCAGTAGCAGAAGCTATAAAGCACATGATTGCTCCGAGAGTTATTGGTCTGGATGCACGCGATCCTGTCAAAATTAATCACGAGCTACAGCAAGGGCTCCATTTATTTGGCCGGTATGGAATTACTTTATTTGCAATCTCTGGTCTTGATATAGCTCTTTGGGATATTGCTGGAAAAATAGCGGAACTTCCTTTGCATAAGATGATGGGGAGTTCTTCAGTCATCCCTGTCCCGGCCTATGCAAGTTTATTCAGGTACGAAGATAGTGAACTAGTAGCTGATCGTGTTAAACATGCAATTAACTTGGGGTATAAAAGCATTAAGCTACATGAAATTACTGTATCTGAGGTTAAAGCCGCCCGTGAAATAGCTGGCTCTAGTATTCCTCTAATGTTAGATGTAAACTGTCCGTGGACACCAGAAAAAGCGAAATCGATGGCGCTAGCTTTTAAAGAATATGATCTTCATTGGCTAGAAGAACCAATTAATCCGCCAGAAAATTTTGCCGCGCTAGCGAAACTGCGTGCTGAAACTGGGCTGGCGATTGCAGCAGGGGAGAATGCTTGTACTGCTTTTGAGTTTAAAAAAATGATGGAAGTCGGCGCTGTAGACTATGCTCAACCTAGTGTTACAAAGGTTGGTGGGATCACCGAATTTAGAAAAATTGCAGCACTTTGTGAGGTTTATGGAATTCAAATTATGCCCATTCACCATACTTTGGACCTGGGTTTCTTGCAACTTTGCATCTCGCACAGGTAATCCCAAATAGTGGTATGATAGAGCGGATCTTTATCGAACCAGAGGCGGAACTATTTGCCAATTCAATCTATGACCCGAAGGACGGAGCATTTGGAGTTCCTAATGGGTATGGGTTGGGATTAGAACCGAACCCAGATGTTATAAAAACATATAGAGTCTAATGGATTTTTAAATTCCGTCATGTATAGCGTATTGAATTATGTATAATGATATTGTTGATTTAAAGAATTTTTACGACTCGAATTTAGGGCATATTGCTCGACGCTTAATACGACGAAAAATTAAGGCTGTTTGGCCAAATATTAGTGGTATGAGTTTGATGGGTTTGGGTTATACGGTGCCATATTTGAGACCCTATTTAGGCGAAGCAGAGCGTGTCTTTTCTGTCATGCCTGCACAGCAAGGATCCACACCCTGGCCTGACGATTATTCTAATCTGACTATTTTGAGTGACGATGCAGAACTGCCCCTGCAGGACTCTTCAATAGACCGTATTTTAATGGTTCATAGTGTTGAATGTAGTGAACAACTTAGAGCTATGTTGTATGAGTCTTGGAGAGTGTTGAAAGGAAACGGTCGTCTGTTAGTGATTGTTCCAAATCGCCGTGGTTTATGGTCTAGAGTTGAAAGAACCCCTTTTGGTCATGGGCAACCGTATTCCGTATCGCAATTATCTCGGGTGCTCAAAAATAATATGTTCACAGCGAGCCATGTAAGTCGCGCACTCTTTGTTCCACCATACCGTTGGAGGGCTATATTGCGTTCGGGGTATAGCTTAGAGGATTTAGGTTCGAGATGGCTCAATCATTTGGGAGGAGTTCTAGTAATCGAGGGCTATAAAACAGATTTATGCGCCGAGTAGATTTAAGCCATCAATTAGCAGAGAGAGACGGCTGGTGCTTAATGCGGTAACGCGCGTGTCAACTTTCCAAAAGAGCCATATTAAAGAGTAAGCTTGTCAATTAAGTTAATTTGATTAACTTGCATTAGTATAGTTCTGGGATTAATCCTGTTGTTGGCGGAAGAAAAAATAAAAATACTGTGCTCTTTGGAGAATGACCTTGGCCTCGTTGCATGTTTTACGGAATGAGATAGATGAGATTGACCGGAAGCTCCATGACCTCCTTATGCGTCGAATAGCAATAGGGCGCGAAGTCGCTCAAGCGAAAGGCAAGAATACGGGATCGAATTTGCGACCAGGTCGAGAGGCTCAAATACTGCAAGGTCTCGCTGCTCGCAATGAAGGACCACTATCTATGCGATCGGTTGCTAGGATATGGCGCGAGATTCTCAGCGCTAATCTTAACCAACAAACGCAAATAAGGGCGGCTATTTTTGCGCCAAACACCGATTTTTATGCTATGGCAAGTGAGTATGTTGGTACGGCTTCGAAACTGCTGCATTGTGATAGCCAATTAGATGTTCTGAAGGATGTCGCCGGTGGGGTTGCTGAAATTGGCATTCCTCCCTAGTTTCTCTGATAGATCGAGGTCGAGCTGGTGGTTCGACCTGATGGAGTATACATAAAACTCGAAAGTTAAATATAATTGGACAGATGCCAATTATAGCTACTGGTAATAACAATAGTGAAGGATTTATAATTGCAGCTCAGGATCCTGAGCAATCTAGAAACGACACGACAGTTTTTGTTGTTAAAGGCAATATAAACCCTGGAGTTGGTCGTGTAATTGATGATTTAGGTGGCTGGAAACTCATATTTGTTGACGGATATCAGGACCAGCTTGATGTTTTAATTGATTTGGAATGGGCTCGGATTGGGGTTTTTTCTAATCCGATTAGTGAGATAGATATTAATGGCTGACTTGTATAAGAGGTACTTATGAATTATCCGACCCCACGGCAGACTATTGCTGAAATGGTTCGTTATCAACCCAATCTAAGTCAAAAGAAATCTGGAAGAATCATTCGTTTGTCCGCTAATGAAGGAGCATTTGGGCCGAGCCCTAAGGCTAAGAAGGTTCTGTCATCTGTCGCTGATGAAATGCATTGGTATCCAGAAGAAGACCCAGCAGCCTTAGCTGAAGCTATAGGAATGAAATATAACCTTGACCCTTCCAAGATGGTCTTTGGCTGCGGCTCAGATGAGCTTATAATGTCAATTTGTCTTGCCTATTTAGCCCCTGAGGACGAAGCTATTCATAGTCAGTATGGATTTATAATGTATCCAATGTCGGTGAAAGTAGCAGGAGGAACTCCGGTTGCTGCACCAGACTCAAATTTTAAAGTTAATGTTGATGCCATTTTAGAGCGCATAACAAAAAAGACGCGGGTTATTTTCTTAGCTAATCCTAATAACCCCACGGGCTCTTATTTGTCACGGACGGAGGTGGCGAGATTAAATCGTGAGATGCCAGAGAATATTTTGCTGGTAATAGATTCTGCCTATTCTGAATTTGTGGTTAGGAATGATTATTCAGATGGTTCCGATTTGGGTTGATAAATCAGATAACGTGGTAATGTTACGAACTTTTTCCAAACTTTATGCTATGGCTGGACTGAGGCTAGGGTGGGCTTATGCGCCGTCTCATGTCATCAACGCTCTGCAAGTTGTCAAGCAACCTTTTGGTGCCAATAGAGTAAGCGGTGGAGGCTGCTGTGGCGGCTTTGGATGATCATGATTTTATTGCTAAATCAGTTGAACACAATGCGGTTTGGCAGCCTTGGACGGCAATAGAACTTGAAAAACTTGGATTGACCTGTTTGCCAAGCGTTACCAATTTCTTAATGGTAAGGTTTCCGGACGCAGTTGGCTTCACAGCTCAGGATGCGGGCGAGTATTTGTCAAATCGTGGAATCCTTACGCGGGGTATGAGTGGATATGGAGCTCCTGAATACCTCCGTTTATCGATTGGTACTGAGGAGGAAATGCGAATAGTTGTGAATACAATCGCCAATTTTTTGAACCAGGCCAGGTGAAAATAATGGAAATCAAGGGAAGTAATCCAGATTTTTTATTCCAATCTGTTACTTTAATTGGAATTGGATTGATCGGTTCCTCCATCGCAAGAGCAATCAGAAAGACAAGATGTATCGTTAAAAACTTAGTTGTGACGGAATGCAGATAAATTAGTAAGAGCAAAAGCAAGAAAATTAGGACTTGCTGACTCGGTTGAGGATGATTTATGTGCGGCTGGTTATGGGGGCTGATTGTGTGATTCTTTGCACACCCATTGGGCAATATGCTGAAATTATGGAAAGTATCTCGGGCCATCTAAAGCCGGGGTGTATTGTGAGTGATGTTGGGTCTGTGAAGCGAGCCCCTATCACAGATATGTCCCCGTACATCTCAGAGAGTATTCATTTTGTTCCTGGTCACCCTATCGCGGGTACAGAGAAGTCTGGTCCTGAATCAGGGTTTGCAGAGCTTTTTGAAGGAAGGTATTGGTTATTAACCCCTGTTGTTGGAACTAATCCTGAAGCCGTTAACAAAATGAGAGGTCTTTTCGAAGCTATTGGCGCGATGGTTGAGGAAATGGACCCAGATTACCACGATAAGGTGTTGGCCATCACTTCTCATCTTCCTCATTTAATTGCATATACTATTGTAGGCACTGCTGATGATTTAGAAGACCAGACTCAGGCAGACGTTATTAGGTTTTCTGCGAGTGGATTTAGAGACTTCACTCGTTTAGCGGGTTCCAATCCAATAATGTGGAGAGACATTTTTCTGAATAATAAAGAGGCTGTTCTTGAAATGCTTCAGAGGTTCTCAGAAGATCTCACAGCGTTACAACGTGCTATACGATGGGGTGAAGCGGATACGTTTAGAGGGGCTTTTTATCAGAACGAGGGAAATTAGGCGGGGTGTGATCGATGCTAAGCAGGAGGTTCCACCGTCAGCGAATAAATCCAGGTAGATCAAACAAGCGAAAAGAACCTACTCTTAGTTCTCCATTTTGCGCGGTGATGGGTACTCTAGTCATTTTTATACCATTTTTGTTGCTGGGTTTTGATATTAAGTGGATGGCTAATTTTGCCACCCCCCCCCCCCGCCCCCCCCCCCCCCCCCTAACCTGAGATTTGGTTAGTTTTCCAGCCTGTTCTCTGTTTGGCAAGAAAAAAATCTAAACCGGTAAAAGTAACCGTGCCTGCGCCCATTGGCTTTAATGCAGCGTCTAAGGCTAACGTTCCTTGAAATTCCAAATTGTATTGGCCTTTATCTAGTTGAATTTTCTCTATATCTAAAACGCCTCCGTTATCACGCCAAGTTATTAGATCAGTTGGCGAAAATTTCCCGGGTTTTCCTCGCAAATTTATGGTCCCAAATAATCGATCTAATCTTGTTACCTGCAATATGTTTTTGGGAGGTAGTGAAACATCAGTCATTAGAAATGAGAAAGGGTGTTCGGTATGATGTTGAATAGTTTTTTCATTTCTAGGAATTTGTATATTTCCAGAGAAGTTTTTTTGTCCCGAAAACTTCTCGCCATTCTTCGTCCTGTGTTGCCGGTAACAGCTTTATAAAGGCTAAAGTTCTTTGTAGTGAAGTGACTATGGACTACGTTATCTGGATCTACTGAAAACTTAAATCGACTAGCATTCAATTTAGTTTTTAATTTTAACTTTCTTTCCTTATTTATTAAAAAAATAGTAGATTTTTGACTTTTGGCGAAGATTGATTGAGCATCAAATGGCTGAACAGATAAAGTAATTTTTCTGGCTAGAGTTTGCACATTAAAATCCAGAAACTCCATTTCTATTTTTGGGTTTATCATGTGCCAATTTAATGCGAACGGAAAGCCACTCCGCTCCAAGCTCTCATAATTCAACTTAATATCGCCATTCGTCATTCTTACGTTATCTGCAAACACTTTTATTTCCGCTTTTACCCATTCGCTTGCTATGAACCACCCGGAGGAATACACGAAGGACACAAAAATCAAACTTATTGAAAATTTTAATCGCACTATGAAACCTCATAATCTAAAAACTTATATGCTCTGCCGCCATGATATTTTAGTCCTCGACGAAATAAGAACTTTGATCTGAAAAAACTCAAAGATAAAAATCGTAACGAATCAGGCACAAAGACCCCTGAATTACTAGCGTAAATATTTTTATTTAACTATCCTCAGATATGGATGATTTAATAATTGGAGCTGTCTGATGCTTGAAGACCCACCTATCCTTACCATCAAAAGAGTGAAGCGTCGTCCAACGAAGGTTCAAATCGAGGCTTTCAGAGGTGCAATGACTGGCAATGTGGCCGATTGTATGGGTGGAAGAGGAGCTATGTCTTCTCTTATAAAACCTCTCAACGATGAACGCGCTACAATTTGTGGGCCTGCTCTACCCTGCTTCGCATACCCGGCTGACAACCTAGGTGTTATGGGGGGCACTCCATTTAGCATCAGATGGAGATATTATTGTTTGTGCCACAGACGCTTATAATAGTACCGCGGTTGTAGGTGATTTAGTTTGCGGTATGATGAAAAATAAGGGTGCTGTAGCTTTTGTAACGGATGGTATGGTGCGTGATCAGGTTGGTATTGATCCATGGGAATTCCCTGTTTTTTTGCCAAGGGGTCAACCCCAATTCACCTGCGCGCACTGGACCTGGAAGTGTTGGTTTAAGAATTAATTTAGCAGGGGTGAGTGTCGAGGCAGGCGACATGGTTATCTGTGATCGCGATGGTGTTGTTATCGTGCCTTTTCATCAAATTGACGAGGTGTCGACTAAACTTAGTGCGTTAAAAACTGCTGAAGCAGAAATGGAAACTAAGATTAAAAACGGTGCCACAGAGCCAGGTTATTTGTCAGATTTGATGAAGTCGACGAAAACCGTGTATTTGGATTAAGTGTCAACAACAACCTAAGCTAACGGGAGATAGATGCATTGTGAACTGTGAACGTTTAAGTTACGCGTTGGGTGCCGCAATAACGAATATTGATATTAGGGGGCTAATCAATGGAGATGATGTCAAATCTATTCGAGAAATTTGGCATGAAAATCATGTTATCATTTTACGAGGGCAGTCTGCGAAACCCCAAGATATAATTAATTTTGCGGAAAAGTTCGGCGCTCTGGATAATCATGAAGCAACCCCGTTTTATAGGATGGAGGGTTATCCTCAGCTACTCGAAATCACTACCAAGACCTTTAACGGGAGACCTTCTGAGACGAGGAATGTGGGAAGAAATTGGCATTCAGATTATTCCTATACTGATAGACCGGCTGCAGCCTCAATGTTATTTTGTAAGAAACCGGCACCGATTGGTGGTGATACTATGTTCTGTAATATGGTGAAAGCTTACGAAACGTTGTCTGATCACATGCAGAAAATAGTTAATGACTTATATTCAGTTTACGATATATCGCTGACTGAGGGGTTTTATGAAAGAGACCCATCGGAAGTTGCCAAAACGAAGCGGTTAAATCCACCCATCGCTCATCCTGCGGTAAGGGTACATCCTGGTAGCGGGAAAAAAGCCTTGTATGTAAGTGAGCGGGTATCTCATTTTCATGGAATGAGCCAGGAGGAAAGTCGCCCAATAATAGATTTTCTTTGTTTACATGCCACAAAACACGAAAACACCTATCGACACGTGTGGAAGGCTGGTGACTTAGTATGTTGGGATAATCGTACTACAATGCATGTGGCTTTGAAGGACTTTGACCAAACAGAGGTTCGCCACATGCTGCGTGCAACTTTAATTGGCGAAAAATCAGGATTTTTAGTTTAAGCAATTATCAGTCTAATGGAGAACGCAGACCATTAATTATTTCAAAATAAACTGGGTCTTCAGAATGAATTAATCCGTGGCGAATGAGAAAATCTATGACAACTAAATTGCAATTGAACTTAAATGCATTTGGCGACTTTTGCAATATTTCTTCAATATCCTCTATGTTCACTAGGGAAAAGTTCTCAACTTCGCCATCATTTGGTTTAGGAATAAAATCAACAGGCATTACTAAATCATAAGTATACATCACATGCCGACGTAGCCCCCCAGATGATCTCATTCGGTAACTGATCAGGCCGGTCGATCGGGCTTCAACCGCAAGCCATGCGGGAATAGAAGCTTCCTCGTTGCACTCTTTGATGACGTTTTCAGCAATTGTAAGGTTGGATGGCTGCCCTCCTGCCACCACATTATCAAGTTGGCCGGGAAAAGTAGCTCTATCCAAAGATCGTGTGGCAACCCACATTTTAATTTGATTTCCATGGATGACGAAGCCGTTCAAATGAAATCCAGTACTAATTATACCAAAGTAAGTGGATGCACCTCTGTCAATATTCATTAAAGTAGGGTGCCCTATCCTCTTTCTCACAGCATAATTTTCGTGTAGTTTTTCGCCGCCCAAGCTTTCAGCCCTTAGGGTATCTAGCAGTTTCGCGACAGCTTTAGTCCTTCGGCTTGGGGTGTTTAACGCCTCTGATAAATGTAAAGATTTATCGCGTTCGTAGAATATTTGATCAAAAGTTAGAAGCTTTGAGGCTGTGTCTTTACTGATGTAACCGACTACCTCATTTGAGATACTCCAGGGAACGAAGTCTGATAAGTCAGCATTATTGCAACGCTTAATATATTGAAGGTAATTATTATTGTGGCGCATCTTACTGTATTGCTCTCTGCTACGTACTGCGTTCTTATAGACTATTAATACTGTTTAATTATACTCTTAGTTTTCCTCTTCCCAGTTATTCAAACGTCGACCTTATAGTTGAGATAGAAAAAATAATGTCGTTGGAGGCGATTGCCGAATTAGTAGGACCGCGCTATATTTTCAGGTTATGAACACACTAATAATTATTTTGCTCGTTGCTGCCCTGCTTCTAGTTCTGGCAACTCTCGCTGGGGGTTTGATCACTATGGCGCGAGGGGGAGAGCTTGGGCCTAAAAGATCAAATCTATTCATGCGCTACAGAGTTTTGTTCCAGGGCATTGCTGTCTTGTTAGTTGTGATTTTGCTGGCTATTGCTAAGGATTAATCCCGAAAGTGGAACTCTAATGGTTAAGTTGACCAAAATTTATACTCGCGGCGGAGATGAGGGGTATACCTCACTTGGGAATGGTGAGCGTGTCCCAAAGTACTCCCATAGGCCTGTTGCATATGGCGCTGTTGACGAAGCAAATTCGGCGATCGGTTTGTCGCGTATGGAATCGACAGGATCTGTTGATTCTATGTTGTCGCGGATCCAAAACGATCTTTTTGACGTTGGAGCAGATTTGTGCACACCGCATCAAGAAAAGCCAAAGTACCCGCCATTAAGAATTGCGCAAAAGCAGGTTGATAGATTAGAAAGTGAGATAGATGCGATGAATGAAAAATTAACGTCATTATCTTCTTTTATTTTGCCGGGGGGAACTAAATTAGCGGCTTTACTGCACAATGCTCGTACTGTCACCCGAAGAGCTGAGCGGGAAATAGTTTTACTTGCGTCGCACGAGAATATAAACTCACTCGCTGTTAAATACGTCAATCGGCTATCGGATCATCTTTTTGTTTTGGCTCGTCATGTAAATGATGATGGTAAAATCGACGTGTTGTGGGTTCCTGGAAGTAATAGATGAAGTTGCATTCATTTAGGCTATGCTTGACATAATGATGCAGCTCTCCTAGGTAAATAGGCGTATTGTAATATTACACTTAAAACAGCTAAGAGGTTGTCATGAAGGTTCTTGTGCCCGTAAAAAGGGTTATCGATTATAACGTGAAAGTGCGGGTTAAAGCAGATCAGACAGGGGTAGAGTTGGCCAATGTTAAAATGTCGATGAACCCGTTTGATGAAATCTCTATTGAGGAAGCTATTCGCTTAAAAGAAGCTGGTCAGGCCGAAGAGGTCATTGCTGTTTCGGTTGGCGTTCAACAATGTCAAGAAACAATACGGACAGCCCTGGCTATGGGTGCAGACAGGGGAATCCATGTTGTACATGATGGTGACATAGAACCACTTGTGGTAGCAAAAATCTTGAAGGAACTTGTAGATAAAGAGGGACCATCAATAGTCATAGTTGGCAAACAAGCAATAGACGACGACTCGAACCAAACAGGACAAATGCTAGCGGCTCTTCTGGGTTGGGGGCAAGCGACATTTGTTTCCAAGGTAGAAATAGAGGGTGAAAGTATTAAAGCTACACGGGAGGTGGATGGCGGACTGGAAACTATTTCGGTCATGTTGCCTGCAGTTTTGACAACGGATCTTCGTCTTAATGAACCGAGGTATGCATCATTACCAAATATCATGAAGGCTAAGAAAAAACCTATCGAGCAATTTACACCCGTTGAGTTGGGCGTGGACCCTAGTTGCAGAATGGAAATACTGAAGGTAGCGGAACCGCCTACTAGAGAGGCTGGTGTGAAAGTAAATGATGTTGGAGAACTTGTTGAAAAGCTTCGAAATACGGCAAAGGTGATTTAAAATGGCGATACTAATCATAGCAGAACACAACAATTTGGAGATTAATGTAGCGACCTTTAACGCTGTCACTGCTGCAAAGGCAATTGGTGGAGATATAGAGATACTTGTTGCTGGTAAAAATTGTACGGCCGCGGGCGAAATGGCAGCGAAGATAGCGGATGTGACCAAAGTTAGGTTGGCTGATTCGGCGGAATATCAGAATGCGTTAGCAGAAAATGTGGCAGGACTGATTGTGAATATGGCATCTGAATATAGTCACATACTTGCTACAGCAACGGCGTCTGCAAAAAACATTATGCCTAGGGTTGCGGCCCTTCTTGATAAACAACAAATTTCAGAAATAACAGAAGTTATAGATGGTGCAACGTTTGTCAGACCAATATATGCAGGTAACGCTATGGCAACTGTTAAATCATCCGATCTAATTAAAGTCATCACTGTTCGTGGGACAGCTTTTGAAGCTGCGCAGGAAACAGGGGGAAGTGCAACTATCGAGACTGTTGATCCATTCGGAGATGCTGGGTTGTCGTCATATATCGGGTCGGAACTAAGTGCATCCGAGCGGCCCGATCTAACGTCGGCAAGGATCGTCGTTTCAGGTGGTAGAGGGATGCAGTCAGGGGACAATTTTCCAATTATAGAGTCGGTGGCTGACAAGCTTGGTGCGGCGGTTGGAGCTTCCCGTGCAGCAGTTGATGCTGGCTACGTGCCCAATGACTACCAGGTTGGACAGACGGGGAAAGTTGTTGCACCCGATCTTTATATAGCGGTTGGTATCTCTGGGGCAATTCAACATCTTGCAGGGATGAAGGATAGTAAAGTTATTGTGGCTATAAATAAAGATGAGGAAGCTCCAATTTTTCAAGTTGCTGACTTTGGTTTGGTTGCTGACTTATTCACAGCTGTTCCGGAGTTAGACCAAGAGTTGGTTAAGAATGGGTTTGGCTCTTAATTTATAAAATAACTGGATATTTGGAGTAATTAATGATTCAAAATATTGGTATCATTGGTGCTGGACAGATGGGGGCGGGGATCGCTCATGTAGCCGCTCTATCGGGTCGACGCGTAGTATTACTAGATGTTGATGAAGCGGTTCTGAATAAAGCGGTAGAGGGTATTGATCGTAATCTCAAACGTCAGGTAACCCGCGGTAAGGTAACGGGGGACTCAGCGGAGAGGGCTTTGAGTTCTATAGGTATAACCACGAACTATAGTGATTTTGGCTCATCAGATCTTGTTATAGAGGCTGCAACCGAGTACGAACCGGTAAAATGTAAGATATTTGAAACGTTAGTGCCATATTTACCAAAAGAAGCTTTGATTGCTACAAATACATCATCAATTTCAATCACACGGCTTGCGGCAACTACTGATAGGCCTGATAAATTCATAGGAATGCATTTCTTTAACCCGGTTCCAATTATGCAGTTAGTGGAACTGATAAGGGGAATTGCGACCGATGAGAAGACATTTTTGGATATAAAAGAATTATCTGAACAACTAGGTAAGGTTGTAGCGGAGGCTCAGGATTACCCAGGTTTTATTGTCAACAGAGTTCTTGTTCCAATGTTAAACGAAGCTGTGTACGCTTTGTACGAGGGCGTAGGATCTGTAGTGTCGATTGATAATGGCCTTAAGTTAGGTGCAAACCATCCTATGGGGCCGCTACAACTTGCAGATTTTATAGGTCTAGATACCTGTTTATCAGTGATGCAGGTTTTACAAACGGGTCTGGGTGATTCTAAGTACAGGCCTTGTCCTTTATTAATAAAGTATGTCGAGGCGGGATGGTTAGGCAGAAAGACGGGCCGTGGGTTTTATGATTATTCCAGTGATGAACCCATCCCAACACGCTAGTAAAAAATAATATAAATTAATTATTGTATTTATGTAAAATACAATATATATTGTTCGTATTCGCACTTTAATCCTTTAGAAGAAAGGGTAATACCATGACCAGAACGGTTAGGGAAAAGGCTATAAGGTTGCTTGCTACGGCAGTCTCTGATTATAGTGGAAACGAAAAGAAAATAGCTGACGCACTGTTAGAAGAGTTAAAAGTGAGTAGTTTGGTTTTTGATCATGAGTCGAGTGGTTTGATAGAAAAACAGTCTATATCTGGATCGCATGTCGACTTTGGGTGGATTGCTCCAAAGGTGACTAATCAAATGTTGCACTAAAAATATTTTGGGTTTTTAGTCCTACTAAGCTGAAATAACGATTGAGCTACTAATCTTTATTAATGTAATAGTTCAATAATGATACGGCCTCTGGGGAATCCCATTTAGCATCGCCCGTAAGGCTACCGGCAATCAGCCCATTCGGATCAATCAGCAAACTAGTAGGGACCCCAGATAATTTCAATGCACGCATTAATGCGGCTTTCGGGTCGCTTGCAGACTTAAGGCCTTTGAGTTTTAATTTATCTAGAAAAGGTTGAAATATACTAGAACCTGATCTATCGATAGATATTAGTAATATTTTAATCTTTGAGGTGCTCATCTCTTGTTTTAGGTTATAAATATACGGTAGTTCCCTTATGCACGGGGTACACCAAGTAGCCCAGAAATTTACTAATAACCAGTTTCCTTTAAGTACATGCAGATTTGTTTTTTTACCGTCTTGATTTATAAAAGGTATTTTTGGAGCTGGTATACGAGGAATTTGCTCTTTGAACTTGGTCATATCACCTGTTTTAGTTGCGTCATTGGCAGCTTTTGTAAATGAACCTCCGGGCCAAAGTATATAAATGAATGTAACTATTACTACGATTAAGAATGCTTTTCTGAAATACACCCGAAAGATCCCTCAAATGAAATTAAAATCTAATCAGACTAATAAACTACTAAAGCAAAAAAATAAATCTAATGCGAGCTCAATTTGGGGGGGGCGGTTCGAAGGTAAACCCTCTGAGGTGATGGACCAAATTAATCCATCGATTGATTTTGATAAGCGATTTTATAAGCAAGATATACGAGGATCAAAAGCCCATGCCGAAATGTTGTCTGCTCAAAAAATTATTACAGAAGAGGATAGAGATAAAATTATAACCGGTCTAAACCAAGTAGAGAAAGAAATTGACCAAGGAACGTTTGATTTCTCTCGTGAGTTAGAGGATATCCACATGAATATTGAGGCGAGGCTCGCTGTGCTTATTGGTGATACCGCCGGTCGATTACATACGGCTAGGTCAAGGAATGACCAGGTGGCAACAGATTTTAAATTATGGATAAGGGACGTTATTGACGCACTTGATGAACAGCTAATGTTTTTACAAACCGCTTTAATTGATCAGGCAGAAGCGGCTGCTTCGACTGTAATGCCTGGGTTTACCCATTTGCAGGTGGCACAACCTGTTACTTTTGGCCATCATTTACTCGCATATGTCGAAATGTTTGGTCGTGATAGGGAGCGCTTTAGGGATGGACGAGTGCGATTAAATGAATGTCCGTTGGGGGCTGCAGCGCTAGCCGGCACTTCCTTCCCAATAGATCGAGTTATGACTGCTGGGATACTAGACTTTGATCGACCAACGGCAAATTCACTTGATAGTGTCTCTGATAGGGACTTTGCCCTAGAGTTTTTATCAAGTGCATCTATCTGTTCCATTCATCTATCTAGGTTCGCGGAGGAAGTGGTGAATTGGACAAGTTCGCAATTTAATTTTATTAGTCTTTCGGATGCATTTACTACAGGTAGCTCAATTATGCCTCAAAAGCGTAACCCGGATGCGGCAGAATTAGTTCGCGGTAAAACAGGTAGAGTTATAGGAGCTTTAAGCTCACTCCTTGTGATGATGAAGGGACTTCCACTGGCATTCTGTAAGGATATGCAAGAAGACAAGGAACCTCTATTTGATGCAGCAGAAACATTGCAAGTTTGTATTGCAGCCTGCACAGGGATGGTTTTGGATATGAAGGCTAATGTGTCAGCAATGGAACGTGCCTCTGAGCTTGGATTTTCGACAGCCACTGATTTAGCCGATTGGTTAGTGCGAGTATTAAATATACCATTTCGCAAGGCTCATCATGTCACCGGCGCAATAGTTAAATTGGCTGAACAACAGAATTGCCTCTTGAAGGAACTGAGTATTGGCGACCTACAAAGTGTTGAACCAAAAATAACAACCGAGATATATGCTATACTTGAACCGGCTAAATCAATTGATAGTAGAAAAAGTTTTGGCGGAACCGCTCCTGGTAATGTTAAAGAGGCAGTCTTAGCCGCTCGCCAACGTTTTTTGAAAAGTTGAGATTAGTACAGATGAGAATAATAAATAGCTATGTTATCTTTATCTATATTATTGGTATATTAATACTTTCTGTATCTATAAACGGGTGCGGGAAGCGCGGGGATCCAAAACCAGAAGGGGATGAAAAGCCGTACCATCCCAAGAAATACCCTACGAATTAATTTTATTTAAAAGAAAGCGTTTGTTCGTGATTCACTATAAAAAAGAAACCTTATTCGTTGAAGAGGTCTCAATGAAGACGGTCGATGATACTGTTGGTACACCTTTTTATTGTTACTCTACTGAGATTATGGTCAAGAGGTACAGGGCTTTAAGAGAGGTGTTAAAATCACAAAGCGCAACTATTTACTACGCAGTAAAGGCTAACCCTAATTTAGCAGTTATAAAAACTTTTGCTAATGAGGGTGCCGGTGCTGACGTTGTCTCAATAGGCGAATTACGCAGATGCTTGGCGGCTGGTATACCAGCAAATAAGATGGTTTTTGCTGGTGTTGGCAAGACAAGAGCAGAAATAACTGAAGCCTTGAGTGTGGGTATTTATCAATTAAATGTCGAATCAGAACCTGAACTCCAAGTAATAAACGAGATTGCTATGTCTCTTGGGGTCAAGGCTAATATCGGTTTGCGGGTAAACCCAGATGTCGATGCAAAAACACATGCTAAGATAACCACAGGCTTGAAGGAAAATAAATTTGGCGTTGATTTGATCCGAGCGCCAATTATATTTGAAATTGCAAAATCGCTAGAGAACATATCACTCAAGAGTTTATCGGTGCATATAGGATCGCAATTACTTGATTTGGAGCCGTACAGAGCGGCCTATACTAAAGTAGCAGAAATGACGCTACATCTTAGATCCCTCGGGTTTCAGATTGATCATCTAGATTTAGGCGGTGGGATAGGTATTCCATATCATGGAGAGACATCCCCAGATTTAAATCGTTTTAGTGATATAATTAAAGAAACTGTAGGAGATCTGGGGTGCAAGCTTAGTTTTGAACCGGGAAGATACCTTGTTGGTGAATCGGGAATACTTGTCACCAGGGTAATTTATGTAAAAAAGGGGCGAGATAAGGAATTTATCATCGTTGATGCTGCAATGAATGATTTGATCCGCCCAACCCTCTATGAGGGTCACCATAATATCGTAACCGTGCAACAATTTGATCAAAACACTAAATCTTATTTATGTGATGTGGTAGGGCCAATTTGTGAGAGTGGCGATTATTTAGCACAGGATCGAATGTTACCAAAGTTAGAAGAGGATGATCTATTAGCTGTTAAGTCAGTCGGCGCTTATGGTGCGGCAATGTCTTCCACCTATAATAGTCGTCCATTAATTCCAGAGATTTTTATCAACGGAGATAGTTTCAGCGTAATAAAGAGGCGGCAAACTGTTCAAGAAAACATGGAGCTTGAGGCAATCCCACAGTGGTTAATAAACGAATAAAATCGTAAAAATACCTAGCAATTAAATGAACATAAGAACTGTTGCCTAAATTTAATTTTATTAAAGTCGACCGTTATTTAATAACCAAGATGGCTACTTCTTTTCTCGTCAGAAAAAGTAATTATCACACTCACCGTTTTTTCATCAGGAAAAGGTGTTTGGTATTCAAATTTGATTGTCTCATTAGGAAGCAGTGTTGCCGCTTCTGGTATGAAAGATTCAGTGGCTAGTACTCTGCCTGCAATATCAACTTCTGATCCTTTTATTATTGGTACCTCCTGTATTATTTCTTTAGGATTATATAGCTCTCCTTTGACCGCCAACACTTCCATACCACCCCTGTTTTCTCTCCATACGCCGACGTTCTTGATAATGAGGTATTCGCCAGGTACCGGTATGTGTAGCCCTAGTTTATCATATAAAAGGGATGTTGCTGGAGCATAGTCAACTATCTGTGATCGCCCATAAATAGCTCCAAAAATAGTCGTTATTATTAATATAATTACTAGCGTTAAACTGATTGGAAAAGTTGATTTTTGATTGTTTTTATTTTGCGCTAGATCTTGTTTCGCGGGTATCGGAGGAGCCTGAAAAGCATCATTGCTATCTTGAATATTCAGTTTTAGATCTTCTAGTTCTGTTGCTGCAGTTATCTTTTCTGTTGGAACTTCAATGGGGTCAGGAACTGGGAGTTGATGCCATTGATGTTTGCACTGTCCACACCGCAACTTGCGGCCAGAATCTTTTATAGCGCCGTCTGGCACTTCAAATTGTGCTAAACAATCTGGGCAGGTTATGCGCATAATGTCCGATCTATAATAGGTATTTTCGAATAGTAGAATAAATTTGCTAAATAAGACGCAAAAAATATAAATTAATGCAAAAAGAGTATATAGAAAATAGAAAATAATCTATTTGTTGCATTTTGGTGCGATATTTTTATGAATTAGTAATCGGTGCTTAAAACGATAGGGTTTACAGAATGGTTCGTTTTCAAGATGTAGAGGTATGCTATATCAACCAGAAGCCCATTCTTAGTAATATCAATTTTGAAATAATGCCTAATAGCTTTCACTTCTTAGCTGGGAAAAGTGGTGCAGGGAAGTCTTCTTTATTAAAGATAATGTATCTAGCTTTAACTCCATCAAAAGGCCGTGTAGACCTGTTTGGCCGTGATACAAGAAGTTTGAAGCGCTTTGAGGTTTCTAATATTCGAAAAAGAATAGGAATTGTTTTTCAAGACTTTCGTTTAATTGAAAATATAAGTATTAGGGACAATGTGGCCCTGCCATTGAGAATATTCGGTGCGCAAGAGAAGGTGATACGGCGACATGTGCCTGAACTTTTGGATTGGGTTGGATTGGGAGATCATTTAGACGCTTTTCCCGCCTCGTTGTCCGGAGGAGAGCAACAGCGTGTTGCTATTGCTAGAGCTGTTATAGCTCGGCCAAGTTTATTATTAGCTGATGAGCCTACTGGTAATGTAGATGATAAGATAGCCGAGCGATTAATGTATTTATTTGAAGAGCTCTATCGTGCCGGAACAAACGTAGTAGTCGCAACACATAATGAAAACTTAATTAATGATTTTAATTATCCTGTACTGCATATTGTAGATGGTAGTTTGATATCAAAACTATAATATTGAACCAATGCGTCGGCTCCGTGTCTTAAGAAATAATTATTGGGATTTATGTTTACTGAAATGGGTAACACCAATGCTAAGAAATAGAGGTGCAAGTATATTCTTAGCGTGGATTATTGTTTGTATGATTTTTTTGGCAGTGATGACTTTGGCTGCTGTGCTATTAACAAACTCACTTTCGAAACAATGGATCCGTGTTGTTGATAAAGTGGTTACAGTACAAGTCCCCAACGCGGATTTAAAGTCACAAATTAATAACAACATTACCAGATTAGGATCAACCCTGAAAATATTAAAGGGAACTCCTGGTATCAGTAAAATAAAGATATTTGATGAGCAAGAAACCCTGAAATTACTCAATGGTTGGCTTAGCCAAAGTGCCTTGAAAGATTTAAATCTTCCTCGTTTATTGGAAATTAAGTTACATAAAACTGTCAATGTTCCCCGGTTAGAAAAGCAAATTAAATCAATAGTTCCTGGTGTTTCATTAGATGACCATAGTCGGTGGAAGAAGAATCTAGCGTTATTAATAACAATGATAGGAGATGCAGGTTGGGTATTCCTTGGCTTAATTCTGATGGTATGTCTTACAACTATTATTTTTACAGTTGTTATGACTATCGCCAATAATAAAGAGGTTATAAGCTTAATTCATTTAATTGGAGGTGGAAGTGAGTTTGTTGGTCGTATTTGTCAGATATATATTTTAAAGGCAACTGTTCCTGCGGCATTATTGGGCACCTGTATAGCAATTTTAACTATTTTCTTTTTCCATCAACATTTACAAAATCTTTTTCCGTCGCTTGTACCAGAAAAATTATCTAATGGTGGAGCATCTCTAATATTTTGGGATTGGTGTTTGATAGCCTCCACTCCTTTAATTTTTACCATTTTTAGTTTAATGACCGTTAAAACTTCTGTGCTAATTTTACTTAGAAAAAATTAAAAGAAAGTAATTGGTCGATTGCAATGAATGGTTTTGCAGGATCTTTCTCAATTTTCTGGCGTATTTCGGTGTCTTTTGTGGCACTTTTATTCCTTCTGTGGTTGATTTGTTTTTTGCATTTTTTCTCGTCGGTTCCTCTTGTTAATAAAGAAAGAAATTCAAAAGCGGATGCGATAATTGTTTTAACTGGTGGGGTAAAACGATTAGCTGCTGGATTTGAGTTATTAGATAGAGGAAGTTCGCAGTTACTGTTTGTTTCTGGTGTCAACGCTTCTGTAACACTTCCAGATATGCAAAAGCTTTCTGAAAATCAGGCGATCGGTTTAGATCATAAATATATCAAATGTTGCGTAAAACTGGGTTATTCTGCTGTTGATACTCAAGGTAATGCGGTTGAAAGTATCAAATGGATAGAAGAAAATAATATAAAATCAATTTTTTTAGTCACTAGCAATTATCATATGAAACGCAGTCATCTTGAATTCCAATTAAAAGCACCAGCGTTAAAGATTCTCGAATATCCAATAGTTGTCAATAATGTCATATTAACCAAGTGGTGGTGGCATCCGGGTTCAATGCGCGTAATACTAACCGAATACCATAAATTTATGCTCACTTGGACAAGAGCTTTTTTTATTAAACTTATTTCATAAGCAACAACGATCGTTTAACTTGTCAAAAGATATTTATAATATTACTCTAACAAGAACAAAATAAGAACATATAATTGGCTGTCGCATGGAAACTCATACTGATATTTCAAAAAAAATATGGCGGGAAAAATATCAATTTAAAAAAGCTGATGGTAGCCCTGTTGATCAGGCGCTGGAAGATACTTGGAAACGGGTTGCTAGATCTCTTGCCTCTGTAGAGAATGATTCAGTTTTTTGGGAACAAAAGTTTTATAATGCATTACAAGGCTCACGGTTTTTGCCAGCAGGAAGAATAATTTCTGGTGCAGGAACGGGACGGTCAGTAACGCTCTTTAACTGTTTTGTGATGGGTGAAATAGCGGATGATATGTCTGGTATATTCTTTGGGTTGCGTGAAGCTGCTTTGACAATGCAACAAGGGGGTGGAATTGGCTATGACTTCTCCACCCTCCGTCCTAAGGGTGCTCCTGTTCATGGGGTTGGCGCGGATGCGTCTGGACCTCTTTCTTTCATGAATGTCTGGGATTCAATGTGCCGAACAATTATGAGTGCAGGATCTCGGCGGGGAGCCATGATGGCTACTCTTCGTTGTGATCATCCTGACATAGAAGAATTTATAGGTGCTAAAAGAGACCCCGTACTTCTTCGGATGTTTAATCTTTCGGTTCTAATTACGGATGAGTTTATGGAAGCAGTCCGTAATAATAAAGCTTGGGATTTAGTGTTTAAGGGGAGAATATTTAAAACAATTTCGGCTCGGGAACTTTGGAACAAAATTATGCGATCAACATATGAGTTTGCAGAACCTGGAGTAATATTTATCGATCGAATAAATGCCCTAAACAATTTATCATATTGTGAAAAAATATCGGCTACCAACCCCTGTGGGGAACAGCCGTTACCTCCGTATGGAGCGTGTCTATTAGGATCTATAAATTTAGCTAAATTAGTAAAATCCCCCTTCGAGAGTGATGCCAACATTGATCAAAAAGAGTTATCCGAATTAGTAAGAACCTCAGTTCGTATGTTAGACAATGTAATCGATGTTTCGCGTTTTCCTTTACCCGAACAAGAAGAGGAAGCTCATAAGAAAAGGCGTATAGGTCTTGGCGTAACAGGGTTAGCTGATGCGCTGATAATGTGTGGTGTACGGTACGGTTCAAATGAGGCTGTAATGCTTACTGACTCCTGGATGAAAAATTTAAGAGACACAGCATATAGGGAATCTTCAAAATTAGCTGAAGAAAAAGGTGCTTTTCCATTATTGGACATAGACGCCTATTTGAAGAGCCCCAATTTACAAACTTTGCCCAAGGAAATCCAAGAGGGCATAAAGGAATATGGAATAAGAAATGCGCTACTGACGTCGATAGCGCCTACGGGTACTATTTCACTCCTTGCGGATAATATTTCTTCGGGAGTAGAGCCTGTCTTTGCTTTTGACTATGAGAGAACTGTCTTGATGCCAGATGGGTCAAAGAGTATTCAACCGGTCTATGACTATGCTTACCAAATGTATCTAAACCTCAAGGGAGAAAAGAATACGTTACCCGATGCATTCGTGGACACTCAGTCTCTTCGCCCCGAAGATCACCTTGTAATGCAAAGTACGGTTCAAAAATATATAGATAGCTCAATCTCAAAAACGATTAATTGCCCGGAGGATATTTCGTTTGAGAAGTTCGAAAATATCTATCAAAAAGCTTATGATCTAGGTTGCAAGGGATGTACGACCTATCGTCCTAACAAAATCACAGGGTCCGTTCTATCAACCAAAACCAATGAGATAAAAAAAGAAACTTCTAGTGTTGATCACGAAAGTTTCAAAAAAGAGGATAATATAATACCCATGTCTGCTCCGCTCGATAGGCCTGGCGGGTTGGATGGTAAAACATACAAAATAAAATGGCCCGAAAGTAATCATGCCATTTATATTACGTTAAATGATATAGTCCAAGGAGGGAGAAGAAGGCCGTTTGAAATATTTATAAATTCAAAAAATATGGAACATTTTGCATGGACTGTCGCATTGACGCGAATGATTAGCGCAGTATTTCGTCGGGGAGGAGATGTATCCTTTGTGGTTGAGGAGTTAAAAGCAGTATTTGACCCAAGAGGTGGAGCCTGGATGGATAAGCGTTACGTGCCCTCCCTTTTGGCCGCTATAGGTGGTGTTATCGAAGAACATATGATCGTTATTGGTTTTCTGAGAGATACTGATAATTTGGAGCTAGAATTCGAAAAAAAAACACAACTGGCTAGCGCCAAAGAAAGTAATTTAAGCCAGTGTTCTCAATGTGGGGCGGCTGGTCTCATCCGGCAGGAGGGTTGCGACCTATGCTTTTTGTGCGGCCACTCAAAATGTGGTTGACTAAATGTTAACAAGCTCGAGTTATTTGAGCATAAAGAGCACATCGCGCTATTATTTATACTAGAGAGAAGTTGGAACACCGGCCGCATCTAGTACTTCTTTTTGACGTTTGCTTACTTGTGATACGTCAAAATCGTCGATAAGTTCCTGAAATATATTGTGCCAATTAACTTCTGCGTTTAAATGGAGAAAGACAGAACCTAAGCCAATAGCGGCCCGATCCATCAAGACAAACTCCCTTGGTGGCTTCACTCCATTTAATCGGCGGAGCTCTTTGTGTACTTTTTCCACTACTTCTTTGCCATAGACACCGCTATTTGTCTCTTGTATCCGGCGCACTTTATCTTCCATTAAAGGAGAGTATACGAACCTGGCCCAGTAATTCAGAACTTCAATTGTTTCACGATCTAAATTTTCAAACCCCCATGTTCGATAGGCTTCTACGGCAAGCTCCTCATCGCCATCTCTCAATCCCATATACAAGTCTATCACGCCTTTGACAAAAGTAGGTGGGAAAACTCTAATACAACCAAAGTCTAAGAGATTAATATCTCCATCTGGCCGTATGGAGTAGTTGCCAAGATGAGGGTCTCCATGGATTATTCCAAAAAGGTAGAAGGGTACATACCAAGCGCGGAACATGTTTTGTGCAATCTTATTTCTCATCTCTAGTTCAGGGTTCTGCTTTATAAAATCCAGAATAGGAGCCCCTTCTAACCAGGTCATTGTCAGCAAACGATCAGTAGATACGTCTTGGATCAAATCTGGAATATGAACAGTGGCTTCCTCCTGCAACATTAGTCGATATAATGTCATATTACAGCCTTCACGGACATAATCTAGTTCCTCGCGAATACGGGCAGATAATTCTTTGTAAATCTCAGAGGCATTGATAGCATTGTCATATCTTTGGTATATGGACATAGCAAAGCGTAGCTGTTTTAGATCAGCTTCTACAGCCGAGTTCATATCAGGATATTGTAGTTTACATGCAACGGTTTGGCCGTCTAATACTTCAGCTTTATGCACCTGCCCTAATGACGCAGCGGCAACTGCTTCTTTATTGAAAGATTTAAAATTTTTTTGCCATTCAGGCCCTAATTCAGAAGACATTCTCCTTTTTACAAAAAGCCGACCCATACTAGGAGCATTCGATTGAAGTTGCCTCAGTTCTTTGACATATTCGTCGGGTAAGGCGTCTGGTATCGTGGCAAGAATTTGCGCGACTTTCATCACTGGACCTTTAAGGCCCCCCAATGCAGCTTTTAGGTCGGCTGGCATTTCTTGTTTCCCAAGGTCCAAACCTAGATATCGCTGCCCTGCTACACGAGCAGCTAGGCCACCTACCGCTCCAGTAACTTTTGCGTATCTTTTGAGGCGGCCAGATAACGAGTTATTTTCACTTTCATCCATGAAAGGTAAAATAGGCTAAAATTGTCGTAGAGAAAGTTAAAAGTCAAAAATAATTAAATTTCATACCCACGGTGAGCTTGAAAGATCATAGTCTCTGGTAACACTAGCTACTCTGATACGATAGTTTTCAAACAAAAAAGCACGACCTTCTTGCTGAGCTGATTTATGCGTTAGTTGATTTCGCCAAAGTGCTATAGCGGTCTCATTTTCCCAAGTTGATAACGATAATAGCTTTTTTGGTTCATTTAAGCTTTGATATCGTTCTATCGAAATAAAGCCTTCAATTTTTTCAAGTTCCTCTTTAAGCTGGGCTGCGATTCTCAGATAGTCGTCTATCCCAGAGCTTTTTGGTTCAACTTCAAATATCACAACGTACATTTGATCTCCGCTAGAGCACAGCTATTGTTACATCTATTGATATTATGCCTTAAATGCAGTGTATCCCAGTAAGTGGTTTTATAAAGTGCCTTTTTGTTTTAATTTGAACACATAAACCCCTGATAAAATTATTATTCCAGACCCGATAAATGTTGTTATTTCTGGAATAGTATCAAAGAATAGCCATCCAAATAAAACTGCCCAGACCATATTAACATAGGAAAACGGTTGTAAAAGGCTTGCTGGTGCGATGGTGAGTGCTTTAATCAGTGTTGAATGGCCTGCTACGCCAAGGATCGCTAAAACGGAGAATTTCCCTAACCAATTGATATTGACGGGTAACCAGTAGAAAGGAAGAACGGAGCATAAAATTGCGAAACCTATCGTGCCTGTGAATAGGGTGGTGCGCTCAGCTCCGTCATATTGAGATACTAGACGAGTCAAAACCTGATAGAGCCCCCATAGCACTGTTCCAAACAAGGGAATCAACATCCAAGGGTTAAATGATGAGAAGCCTGGCTTGACAATAATAAAGATTCCGATGAAACCGAAAGCCACAATGAGCCATTGTCGTAGGCTAATGACTTCCCTTAGTATCAGTGTGGACATAGCCATAGTCACTATTGGGCCAGCTCCCGAAATAGCCGATATTTCTGCCAATGGTAGATGTCTGAATGCAAAAACGTAAACTCCGATCTCAGCTAAAAGTAGTAATGCGCGAGTAATCTGAAGAATTGGTACTAATGAGCTAAATGCTCGCTTTCTGTGCGTTCGTAAGCCAATTGCTAAGCCATAACCTCCAAAAAATAAATAGCGAAACCAAAGTATCATTACCATTGGGTAAACTTGAGATACGTGCTTGGTCATTGAATTAAGAAAAGCAAACAGAAGTGTAGCCAGAATAGCGAGCGCAATTCCTTTTATCGGTTGATCGGATAGAGGGAGCGTTCCATTCATAAGTTAAGGTCCAAAAAAATTATTTCAGCTTGTTAAGGATCAGCCAAAGTAGGTTGTTATTTCATCCTCATAGGCAAATAATGCTGGCATTCCCCCAGTGTGCAGATAAACAACGTTTTGACCTCTATGAAATAATCCTTGTCTGTACAGACCGATAGCGCCAGCTAAAGACTTAGCAGTATAAACTGGGTCTACAACTATACCTTCTAAGCTTCCCGCCAATGTCATGGCTTCGTAGACACTCTTATTTGACTTCCCATAGCCGGGAGCTAGCCAATTGTCATGACATTCTATATCACCATCTTCTACTATCCTTCCACAACCAATGAGGTTTTCAGCTAGACGGATAATCCCTTTTACTCTTGCAATTTGCGGATCCTTATCGCGGCGAACACAAATACCATGCACAGATATTTTAGAGCCTAATAAGCGTAAACCTAATAAAATACCAACATGTGTGGCGGCGCTTCCACTGGCTAAAACTATTGCATCTATTGGTTGTTCCAGGTCGCTGAGCTGATCCAAAACTTCTCCTGCACATCGCATATACCCGAGAGAGCCCAATGGTTTGGTATCGGCCGATAGAGTTAAAAGATATGGTTTTTCACCTTTTTTGATAAAATCCTTTGAGATATCGGCGATATTGGTATCAGCTGCGGCTTCGTCTTCTCCAATCGGAAAAGTTGATGAGCTAGCACCAAAAATTTTATTTAATAGGACATTCCCGGACGAGTGATAAATTTCTGGCATCCCTGCAACTCGATTTTCTAATTGGACATGACAGGCTAAACCGAGTTTGGCGGCGGCGGCGGCGGCGCTTCTTACATAATTTGATTGAACTGCCCCAGTGATTAATATCATGGTGGCACCGTTTTTTATGGCATCACCAAACGAGTATTCTAATTGTCTGGCTTTATTCCCTCCTCCAGCAAAACCAGTCAAATCGTCTCGTTTAGCAAAATATATAGGCCCATTAATATTTTTTGACAGGCGTGGCATTTTTTCTAGAGGAGTTGGAGTGTTGGCTAATTGAATACGTGGAAAGTTAACTAAATATGAATTAATTTGGTCCACATTCGTTGACGTTGACATCATTTACCGTCATCCAGTTGGTCGATGAAATTTTCAACCATAGAAAGTCCTTTAGCCCAAAAAGCACTATCGCTTGCATCTAGATTGAAAGGTTTTAGCAATTCCTTATGCCTAAGGGTTCCTCCGGCTCGAAGCATTTCAATATAATTTTCAGCAAAACCTTCATTAGATTCTTCGTACACAGCATATAAGGAGTTTACTAAGCAATCTCCAAATGCGTAAGCATAGACATAGAATGGGGAATGAATGAAATGAGGAATGTAGGACCAAAATGAGGCGTAGTTACGTTCCAGTTTAATTGCAGGACCAAGGCTTCGCTCTTGTACCGACATCCATACATCCCCTATGGCTTCAGGGGTTAATTCTCCCTGGCGGCGCTGGTCATGGACGATTGTTTCAAATTCATGAAATGCTATTTGTCGCACCACTGTGTTAAGCATATCTTCTACCTTTGATGCGAGCATTATATTGCGTTCTTGGGGGCTTGATTTGCTCTTGAGTAATGTTTGAAACGTTAACATTTCCCCGAACACTGACGCTGTTTCTGCCAATGTTAATGGGGTGTCAGCCATTAAATGTCCTTGCTGACTTGCAAGGACTTGATGGACTCCATGGCCAAGTTCATGAGCTAGTGTCATAACGTCACGCGATTTTCCTTGGTAGTTTAATAAGAGATATGGGTGTGCGCTTGGAACGGTGGGATGAGCGAAGGCACCCGAAGCTTTGCCGGCGCGAGGTTGAGCATCTATCCAATTTTTATCAAAAAATTCTGCCCCAATGCTTGCTAGTGTTGGAGAAAACGAGTCATATGATTCCAGTACAATTCTTTTTGCGTCTTTCCACTCGATAATGGTGTCGTCATCATTCGGTAAAGGGGCATTCCTATCCCAATAATTTAACTGTTCTACGCCAAACCATTCAGCTTTGAGTTTATAATACCTATGAGAAAGTTTCTCATAGCTTTTTGTAACAGTTGTAACAAGGGCTTCCACAACATCGTCTTCTACTTGATTAACTCGGTTCCGTGATGAGACAGGTTTTGCATAACATCGCCACTTATCCTCAATTTCCTTATCTTTTGCTAAGCTATTAGTAATCAGAGAATATAATTTAATATTGTTATTTAATTCTGCTCCTAAGGTTAAAGCTGCATCTTTTCTTTTGTCACTATTTTTGTGGGATAGTCGGTCAAGCGTTTCTGCTATAGTTAGTTCTTGATCATCTATTCTGAATCTTAGATTTGCCATTGTCTCGTCAAAAAGGCGTACCCAGGCTGACCGCCCGGTAACACTTTTTTCCAAAAGTATTTCTTCTAATTCATCACTCAATTGGTGAGGGCGAAAAATACGAATATCGCGGATCCATGGTTGAAAATGTGATAGTTCTGGGGACTCTAATTTTTTATCTAATTCTGCATCGTCAATTCTATTAATTTCCAGAGTGAAGAATAAAAGTTTACTACTTATTTCGGTGACAGCTTCTTGCATCGATTGATAGAACTGCCCATTGTTAGAATTTGACATATCTGTCGCGTATATCAATTGTGCATATGACATTATGCGACCAATTTTTTCATCAATTTTTTCAAACTCAATAATGCAGTGGGCGAGTTTAGTTCCTGATATTTCTGCTATGTTAGTTTGGTATTTCTTCTTAAATTTTTCAGCATTAACCATCAATCTTTTAAGATCTTCTTTTAATACTTTCGACTTTGGTCCTGGATAAAGGTCGGACAAATCCCACTCTGGTAGGTTGGCTGTTTTGTTATTTGAATAAAGGTTTACAGGTTCGATTTTTTTCATGGGAGTATAGGCCTTTTGATATTATAGTTTCATTTTTATTTAACTGCTGTTCTGGTTGTGTAACGGTATTGGTATGCTGGGAGTAGATAATGGATTACAAGGCGTTAAGCAATCTAGCAACCATGTTTTTCGATCAGGCAGATTTGTGGGGGTCAAATCCGTTTCTTTGGTCAAAAACAAAGGGATTATACGGCCCAAAGACGTATAAGGAAGTTGCTGACGAAGTATGTAAAATCGCAAATGGTTTGTTAGCTAATGGTATCGGTAAGGGGGACCGTGTCATAATTGTCTCTGAAAACCGTCCAGAATGGGTGATTGCAGATTTGGCAATCACAGCGATTGGAGCAATTGTCGTTCCCGCTTATACAACTAACACTGAAGATGACCATCTCTATGTTGTCGAGCATTCAGAGGCTAAGGCAGCATTCATATCGACTAAGGAACTAATGCAAATATTTAGTGGGGCTGCAAGAAAGAGTGCATTGTGTAAAACGGTAATAACGATTGATAACTTTCCAGAGGATAAAACTAGTGAATTAAAAAGTTTAGCTTGGGATAGCATACTCAAAGCTGAAACCGAAAACACTAGTGACATTCGCACAAAATCTAGATCAATTGAAAGAACTGACCTTGCTTGTTTTATTTATACTTCAGGAACCGGAGGTAATCCCAAAGGTGTAATGCTTACGCATGGGTCCATTTTGGCAAATTGTTTTTCTGCCTTTGACTTATTGACGGATTTTGGTCTTGGAGATGAGATATTTTTGTCACTCTTGCCCTTATCACATTCGTATGAACATACGTGTGGTCTATACTTTCCCATTTCAATTGGTGCTCAAATTTATTATGCAGAAGGACCTGACAAGGTCGCACAAAATCTTCTAGAGGCTCGACCAACTATAATGACAGCTGTGCCTAGATTATATGAGTCATTGTATGACCGAATAAAAAAAGGTGTAGAGCGAACTGGAGGAGTGAGGGCTAAACTTTTCTTTAAGGCAGTAGAGTTAGGAAAAAAATCCCAAAGCCCAAACTACAAGATGAGTTGGGTTGAGAACCTAAAGAATAGATCGCTCAATCATTTAGTGCGTAAAAAAGTCAAAGAAAAGTTTGGAGGGCGGCTCAAAACGTTTGTCTCAGGGGGCGCTGCTCTTAATCCAGAAATTGGCGACTTTTTCTTGTCACTTGGAATAAACATACTTCAAGGTTACGGCCAGACAGAAGCTTCACCGGTTATTAGTTGTAATCGGCCAGGTAATATCCGAATTGAAACAGTAGGACCAGCTTTGGCGGGAGTTGAAATTAAAATAGCCGAAGATGGAGAGATACTTGTTCGGGGTGAACTCGTAATGGATGGTTACTGGCGTGATAAAGAAGCGACGAGAGAAGCAATAATAGATGGCTGGTTGCACACTGGAGATATTGGGATGATCCAGAAGGATGGATTTTTGCAGATCACAGATAGAAAAAAAGATATCATAGTGAATTCGGGAGGGGATAATATTGCACCAGCCCGTGTTGAAGCTACCCTCACATTAAGGCCCGAATTTAGTCAAGCGATGGTGTATGGGGATAAAAAACCATATCTAGTAGGTCTTATTGTGCCTTCAGAAGAATTTATCGGCGAATGGTGTAAGAGCCATAACGACAATAAGAGCTTATTGGAACTTTCAGAAGATGGGTCATTTCGAGCGAAAGTTCAATCCATCATTTCTGAAATCAACACTGGATTATCTCAATTAGAAAAGATCAGACACACTATTGTTGCTCGTGAAGCTTTTCAAACGGATAATGGGTTGATGACTCCAACACTCAAAATAAGACGGCATAAAATCTCCGAGTTATATGCGGATCAACTTGAGGGACTTTACAATCGTAAACGCACGTAACCTTAAATCGCAGAACAAAAAATAGTTCAAACCTTACATTTGTTCGGGACGCGACACATTGCGTCGCAGTGTAGCTAGTTTTTTAAAGAGAATTGGGAAATCATTTGTTTTTTGTTTAGGATAATTCTGATGGCTGATGAAGAAGAGATAATCCTTTCCGAACTTAGCGATGCAGAACTTGTTGAGCAAATTCATGATGATTTGTACGATGGTCTTAAGGAAGAAATAGTAGAAGGGGTTAATATCCTTTTAGAGCGTGGTTGGGTTCCTTACGATGTATTGACGAAGGCCTTAGTAGAAGGAATGCGCATCGTAGGAATAGACTTCAGAGATGGGATTTTGTTCGTCCCTGAAGTTTTAATGTCTGCGGGAGCTATGAAGGGTGGTATGGCTATCCTGCGTCCACTTCTAATTGAGACGGGAGCCCCTCAATTAGGCAAGATGGTTATCGGAACAGTAAAAGGCGATATCCACGATATTGGTAAAAACTTAGTTTCTATGATGATGGAAGGTGCCGGTTTCGATGTTATTGATTTGGGTATTAATAATCCCGTCGAAACCTATTTGGAGGCCCTGGAAGAACACAAGCCTGACATTCTGGGTATGTCAGCATTGTTGACCACGACTATGCCTTATATGAAGATAGTAATCGAAACTATGAAGGAAAAGGGAATAAGAAACGATTATATCGTTTTGGTGGGAGGGGCTCCTTTAAACGAAGATTTTGCAGAAAGCATAGGAGCTGATGCTTATTGCAGAGATGCTGCTGTTACGGTCGAAATAGCGAAGGCACTTATTGAAAAAAGAAGAGGCTCTAACTCGGCTGGAATGAAAATAGAGTAATTAAAGCTCAATTGAATAAAGATAATGGCTTTAATAAGTTAATCCACAAATAGGTAATGGTTTTTTCACTTGTGATGGCGAGATGCAAACAAACATGGTCAAAAATGTGAATACATCAAAAACTTTATTTATAACCTGTGGAGCTATAGCGCGGGAAGTAATCGCAATAAAAAATTTGAACAAATTTTCAAATATGGAAGTTAGTTGTTTGCCTGCAAGTTGGCATAATTCTCCAGAAAAAATTACTCCTGCTATCAGGACAAAAATTCAGAAGGCTAAGGGACGCTTCGATTGTATATTTGTTATTTATGGTGACTGTGGTACCGGCGGTGAACTGGATAATTTATTGCAAAAAGAGGGTGTCTCAAGGATTCCTGGGCCTCATTGTTATGAATTTTTTATGGGCAAAGAGGAATTCTATGAGACGCATGCTGATGAACCAGGGTGCTTTTATTTAACGGACTACCTGGCCCGTCATTTTGACAGGATAATTTTAAACGGATTGGGATTAGACCGGTTTCCTGAGTTGTTATCTGAATACTTCCAGCATTATAAAAAGTTAATCTATATAGCGCAGACGAATGATAGTAGATTGGAATCCAAGGCTATAAAAGCCGCTGATCTCCTCGGCCTCAAGTATGAACGTCGCATGCGAGGTTACAGTGAACTTGGCAAGTTTGTTGCCTTGGGAATGCAGTCTAAGTATTAATTGGGCAGGACCAATGGCTAATTTAATTATTGTATATTGGCGTGACATACCTGCTCAGGTAATTGCAGAACATGGTAAGGGTCGAAAAAAAGAAACAGCGAAGGTGGAATTGAATAAGCGGTTTGCTCTAGCAATAGATTCTGCGGCAATGAGGTCAAATCTATCTGATAGCACCGATTACTTGTCATGTTGGAGAAAGTCCCAACCTGAGTATTGTAGTGAGAATTTGCATTCCGAGGCAGTTAATTTAGCTGTAAACATAGAGAATGACTATGACGGTCTGAGATTAGCGGCTTTGGTTAAAAATGGGGGGGTGGAGGTTTAGGAACGGTTGTATTCGTTGGTAATTATGACAACTCGCAAGAATGATAGGACAGATACCAATCAACAAACTTGGGTATCCCTATCTCTATAGAAGTAGTAGGTGCGTAGCCCAAGGTTCGCTCACTTTCGTTGGTATCTGCATATGTTTTTATCACGTCGCCAGGCTGCATCGGCTGCAAATCTATAATAGCCTTTTTTTTGCAAGCCTTCTCTATGACATTTATATAATCCATGAGTGATACAGGTTTATTGTTACCAAGATTATAAATCCTATGAGGTGGTATTTCATTCAAAGCTTTTGGTGGAGTATCTAAAGCACCTATGATTCCTGAGACGATATCTTCAATAAAAGTAAAATCTCTCATCATCTCGCCTTTATTGAATACTCTTATAGGTAGTCCGTCTAATATACTTTTTGTAAAAATATAAGGTGACATATCTGGACGTCCCCAGGGGCCATAGACAGTAAAAAATCGCAAACCAATCGAAGGAATTTGATAGAGGTGAGCATAGGATTGGGCCATTATCTCCCCCGCCTTTTTTGTGGCGCCATAGAATGAAACTGGTCGATCAGTATTATCGTTTTCAGAGAATGGAATTTTCTTGTTTGACCCGTATACGGAGGACGAACTAGCATAAATAAAGTTTTTTAAGGTTTGAGGGGCTGACATTTTAGATCTACAGAATTCGAGTATAGTGAGTTGTCCGCATAGATTGGATTGCAGATATTGATTTGGATTATCTATTGAGTATCTGACCCCAGCCTGCGCACCTAAATGAATAATACTATCAATTTCCGGGTGCTTTTTATTCAGAAAATCAAGCGATGATTGTTTCGAAAAATCGATCTTCTCGAAATAAAAATTCTTATGTGTTGTTATCTGTGCTAGCCGAGCATTTTTTAATGCTGGGTCGTAGTAGTCATTTATATTATCTATACCGATGACCTGCTCACCTCTTTCAAGCAAAGCCTTCGCAGTATGCATTCCAATAAAACCAGCAGCGCCCGTAACTAAGACCGACATCACCCCACTCCAGCATCAAATATCCTATGTATGCCTTATTAGTGAGTATAAAGCGAGTAAGATTAAAATAAATTAAGACGTTTAACCTTGGAAAAAAGACCATCAGAAATTGATTTGAAGGGGATTTTTTGCTTTTATTGATAAAATGAATAGTAGTACTATTTCATAGTTAAGTGCTCTACCAAATTATATTCATGCTGAAATCTATCAGGTTTAACAAATTAATTAGCTGTTATGCATATAGGTATTACATACTAATACGTTTGGATGTTAACGGGCAGGTTATTAGTAGGGGAAAAGTCAATGGCTGAAGCTGCCGTTACGTTAGATGACAAATATACGCTAGATAAGGGACGTGTCTTTATCACTGGTGTTCAAGCGTTGGCACGTCTACCTATGGTTCAACGTCAGCGTGATGTGCTAAATGGCTTAAACACAGCGGGGTTTATCTCGGGATATCGGGGTTCACCTCTAGGTGGCTATGATCAGCAGCTTTGGAACGCAAGAAAATTTCTAGAAAATAATCATATAAAATTTCAACCAGGTTTGAATGAAGACCTAGCTGCGTCAGCGATATGGGGTAGCCAACAAACTAATTTGTTCGAGGGTGGGAAGTACGATGGCGTGTTTGGTATTTGGTATGGTAAGGGGCCAGGGGTAGATCGCTGCGGTGATGTTTTTAAACATGGCAATATGTCCGGACCATCGAAGCACGGCGGTGTTTTTATTAATCGCTGGTGATGATCATGCTGCAAAATCATCAACGGTTCCTCATCAAAGCGAGTTCGCATTTGTAGATGCAAGTATTCCCGTCCTAAATCCTGCTGGGGTACAGGAAATTTTAGATTATGGTGTTTTGGGTTTTGAAATGTCTCGATTTTCTGGTTGTTGGGTAGCTTTTAAGACAACAGCAGAGAATATGGATAGTTCGTCATCGATAGATGTTTCCCCAGACCGTATAAATATTGAATTACCTGATTTTGCAATGCCCGAGGGTGGTCTCCATATCAGATGGCCTGATGATTGGATTGAACAAGAACATCGGCTTCATAATTATAAATTAAATGCGGCACGTGCTTTTGCGCGCGCTAATAAAATAGATAAGTTAGTTATAGACAGTTCCAACGCTAAGCTAGGGATAGTGACAACAGGAAAATCATATCTTGATGTTAGGCAAGCTCTTGAGGATCTGGGCCTCAGTGAAGAAAAAGCAGCAGCTATTGGTATAAGGCTCTACAAAGTCGGGATGCCATGGCCATTGGAGCCAACTGGTGTCCATGAATTTGCGAGAGGTTTAGAGGAAATCCTTGTTATCGAAGAGAAACGGCCGCTAATTGAAAATCAACTGAAAGAAGAATTATATAATCACCCTTCAATAAACGTCCGCGTATCGTCGGTAAGTTAGACGAAAAACAACAACCTCTTCAATCTGCAGCAGGTGTACTAACTGCTAACCAAATAGCCAGTGTTATTGCCTCACGCATAGCATTATTTGATCAAGGCAGTGAAATACAAAGACAGCTTCGGATCATGGAGGATAGGGAAGCTCTGTTAGTTCAAAGTAAAACTGATTTTGCCAGGACACCGTATTTTTGTTCTGGGTGTCCTCATAATACATCCACTAAAGTTCCCGAAGGTAGTCGCGCCACTGCGGGCATAGGATGCCATTTTATGTCGGTTTGGATGGATCGCGATACATCTACCTTTACCCATATGGGAGCCGAAGGCACCCCCTGGATAGGTCAGGCTGCATTTACAGAGACCAAACATATTTTTGCTAATCTAGGTGACGGTACTTATACGCATTCAGGTGCTTTGGCAATTCGTGCGTCTGCGGCTTCTGGCGTTAATATAACCTATAAAATCTTATTTAATGACGCTGTGGCCATGACTGGTGGGCAGCCAGCTGATGGTGGTTTCACGGTCCCTCAGATAGCGGCGCAAGTTGCTGCTGAAGGTGCGAAGCAGGTGCGAGTGTGTTCAGATGACCCTGATAAATATCCTATTGGAACAAAATGGCCTGAAAATACCACTATTCATCATAGAGACGAGCTGGACAACGTGCAGAAAGAGTTGCGTGAAATAGAAGGCCTTTCAGTCCTTATCTATGATCAAACTTGCGCTGCCGAGAAGCGCCGCCGCCGTAAGCGTGGTACCATGATTGATCCCCCAAAACGAATTTTTGTTAATGAGCTAGTTTGCGAAGGTTGTGGTGATTGTGGGGTTGCTTCCAACTGTGTTTCTGTGACACCAGTAGAAACAGAATATGGCCGAAAGCGATTAATAGATCAGTCCGCATGTAACAAAGACTATTCCTGTACAAAAGGCTTTTGTCCCAGCTTTGTGAATGTAATCGGCGGAAAAGTGAAAAAAAATAAGGCTACGGAAACATCTGGTGCCGATTTGTTTGAGGCACTACCAGCACCAGAACAACCTAAGTTAGAGCAACCCTATGGCGTCATCGTCACGGGAATTGGCGGAACTGGGGTCGTAACCATTGGAGCCTTAATAGGTATGGCTGCTCATATTGAAGGAAAAGGCGTATCGGTACTTGATATGGCTGGCCTGGCACAAAAGGGTGGTGCAGTGATAAGCCATATAAGAATAGCAAAAAGACCGAAGATATACACGCGGTCAGAATAGCATCGGGCAGTGCTAAATTAATGTTAGCCTGCGATATGGTGACCGCGGCCAGCGTGGAAGGTTTATCCAAAGTTTCCAAAGAGGAAACTACCGCTATTGTAAATACCCAGGAGACAATGACAGGAGCATTTACAAGTAACCCCGATTTACCTTTTCCTAGTGCTGTCTTCAAAGATGCGCTTAGAACAGCAGCTGGAGAGAACTCGACGCATTTCATAGATGCATCAAGAATAGCCACTAATCTCCTTGGTGACAGTATAGCCTCTAACTTATTTATGCTTGGTTATGCTATCCAGAAGGGGCAGCTGCCACTGTCGCTAGAGGGCTATTGAGCAGGCCATAGAATTAAATGCAGTAGCGGTAGATTTCAATAAACAGGCACTTTTATGGGGCCGGCGAGCTGCGCATGATTTAACTTCAGTAGAAAAGTTAGCGACGCCAAAAGTAGCTAAACCTGTTCATAGGGAAATAGCATCGTCGTTGAAGGAGATAAAAGAGAAGCGAATAGAATTTCTTACCCAGTATCAAAATGCCATATATGCTGAGCGTTATGAACTTCTGGTGAGCAAAGCTGAAGATGCGGAGCAAAACCTCACGCCGGGTTTTGAAGGGTTTGCTTTAGCTGTAGCGCGTTATGCTTTTAAATTAATGTCATATAAAGATGAGTACGAAGTGGCAAGGCTCTATACCGATGGTACGTTTTTAGGACAGTTAAATGAGCAGTTTGAGGGTGATTACAAGATTGAATTTAATTTAGCACCACCTCTTATCTCTAAACGTGAGTTTTCTACTGGCTATTTGAAAAAGCAAATCTACGGTCCTTGGTTAATTCATGGCTTTCGAGTTTTAGCAAAATTAAAGGGGTTGAGGGGGACAATTTGGGATATTTTTGGTAAGACTGCTGAACGAAAGCAAGAAAGATTATTAATAGAAGATTATTTTTCTCTGATGGAAATAGTCTTTTCAAAACTAACTAGGGATAACCACGGAGCAGCGGTAGAGTTGGCGAGTATACCAGAAAAAATCAGGGGGTATGGTCATGTTAAGGAAAAAGCAATCATCGAGGCGAAATCGCAGGAAAGACAGGTGCGTGCTATATTCGATAATCCGGAATTAACAAAAACTGCGGCTGAGTAAAAAACTTTACCGAAAAGTTGGAGTTAGTCACACACCCTTCAGTTCAATTCCGTTTCCTTCAGGATCTCGAATATAAATTGATGGGCCATTTCCCTCTGCGCCGAACCGGGTCACAGTCTCTTCTGCCTCGATCCGATGGCTTACCAAATAACTTTTTATTTTTTCTCCGTCGAAGGGTGATACTTTTATTGCAATATGGTCAACATTATGGCCCTCTTTTCCGGGAGAGGCTCCCCCTTTTAGCCCCAGTGCGCTATCTACTGGAATTAAATCGATCATCGAATTACCAATGGATAAATGGTAAAGCCCAATTTCTGGGTTTTTCTGCACTAAGCTTGCACCGAGAATATCACAGTAAAAGGCTAACATTGGAGTTAATTGGTGTACGCGAATCACAACATGGTCAATACCTTTTAATTCGCAATTTGGCAGGGCCATAATTAAATTAACCTCTGTATTGAACCTAACTTTTTGTTTTAGTGTTAAGCTTAACTTATTAAAGTTTTAAGAGCAATTTTTTTGGATGAAAGCACTATGGATAGAATGCGAGAGCTATCTGAAGCAGATGCTCGGGGCTCGATAGCTAAAATATATGAAGAAATAAGAGAATATTATGCGGCACCATATGTTTCGTCACTATTCAGGCATCTGGCAACATATCCAGGGCTTCTAGAGTGGATTTGGAAGATTACTCTACCCGCTTTTGAAACTGGGTTACTGCAAAATACTGGATGGAAACATGTCGATGTTTCTGGTTTAAAATCACTCACGCCTTTATCTAAAGAAGATTTAACTTCAATGAAAATAGATCGTGTAGAAAAGAATAAAATCATTGAGACATGTCTTACTTTCACCAGAGTTAGCCCAATAAACCTTATATTTGCCAGCTGTTTGGAGCATCTTTTATTAGGAAAAGAGATAGACAGATCGATCCAAAAACAGGAAGAATTTCCGTTACCATCTAAATTATTGCTCTTACCAAAAATGGTTCCTTGGGAAGATATGACTAAAAAAGAGTTAACTGTTTTAAATATATTTTCGACGACATTAGCTGGTGAAACATTCATTCCAGGCATATATCGAATTCTTGCTAGGTGGCCCTTGTATCTGCGATATGTTGCTAATGAATTAGGACCGCTATTACATGATCCCGTTATTTTAAATACTTGTGAAAAAATTGCGGATAATATTTTTTGCTCCGCTCCTGAGGTTTTTGGTGCTTTAGATTTCACCGAAAAGGAACCACCGTTGAAAAAAGCTCAAAAGCAGCAGGTCTTGCAGGCTATAGCAGCTTATAGAGGAACTAGTCCCCAAATGCTGGGGTTTGGTACCTTGCTGGTTAATGCGCTTTCTGATGATAGTTCGAGCAACTGAGTAAATGAATAATATAGGGAAGAGGTTTTATGAAAATTACTGCTATTCGTACCCAAACAATAGAGATCCCTTTTGAAAAACCAATTGGGACTTCGATACATAATATAACAGGCGTTGCAGGATTATTAGTATGGGTACAAACTGATGAAGACATCGAGGGAGAGAGTTATCTTTGGGTAATAGGCAAGCATAAGGTGCCTGTATTGCAAGCAATGATTAAAGTGCTCGAGCCAATAATAATAAATAAGAACCCCCTAGATACTGAGGCTTTATATGCGGATATGTGGAAAGAAATTAATTTTCTTGGGCATAAAGGCGTTACTATTTTTGGATTAGCGGCGATTGATTGGGCCTGTTGGGATATCAGGGGTAAATACTATGGTATATCAGTTAGCGGTTTGTTAGGGCGGGCAAGGGATCGAATACCAGCATACGCTAGTGGGGGGCTCTGGACTTCGATGAGTATTGAAGATTTGCAGGCCCAGGCAAAGTCTTTTGTGGAAGAAGGGTTTAACGCAATAAAAATGCGAGTAGGTCTGCCTGATGCCGGCATGGATTTAGAGCGGGTTTCTGCTGTCAGAGAAACTATTGGCCCATCTGTCGATTTGATGGTTGATGCTAATCAGGGATTGACGGTAAATTCAGCGATAAGACTTGGTAGAGGTCTGGAACAATTCAATTTAGTTTGGTTTGAAGAACCAGTTCAAGCATATGATTTAGCAGGGTCGGCGATGGTTGCTGCAGAACTCGATACGCCGATTGCAAGTGGAGAAACAGAATATACCCGATACGGGTTTCAAGATATGATAGAACGGCGTGCTGCGGATATTTTGATGCCTGATTTAGAGCGTGTCGGTGGTGTTTCGGAGTGGATTAAAGTTGCTAATATGGCAGCTGCGGTAGATATTCCTGTAAGTCCTCATATTTTTACAGAACACAGTTTGCAACTGTGTGGAAGTGTATCCAATGTCAACTATGCAGAGCACATGCCTTGGTTTGCCGAACTATTTCAAGAAAAGATAGAAATGATTGATGGTGATATTCTGATTCCAGATCGGCCAGGGATGGGATTTTCGTTTGATCCAGAGGCGGTAAGACGTTTCTCTACCTAAATCTGGACGCTATAATTCATAATTCTATTTCTTTGTTTTTCGATTTAGAAATGGCTGCATCATTTGTTGTGGTTCATCTGTTTTGTATGCCTTCTCAAACGCGTCGATGCCCTTATTAATACTATCTTCTAATGACAATCGCTCCCATTTTGCCACTAAAGCTTTTTGACTTCGAACGGCAATGGGCCCAGAACAAGCAATTGCGTCAGAAATTTTAGCGACTTGTTTTTCTAAATCGTGTTCGGTACAGATAGACTCAAGAAAACCCCATTCATAGGCCGTTGTTGCGTTTATATTCTCTGCGGTTAAAACGAGATAGTTAGATTTACCCCACCCAATCAAGCGAGGCAGCAGTGCAGCCTCAATAACAGAGGGTAAACCAACCCTAACCTCAGGCATCCCAAATATAGCTGTATCTGTCGATATTCTCAGGTCGCACGCTGCCGCCAATTCCATGCCTGCGCCCAGTGTATAACCATTGATTCGTGCGATTACAGGAACGGGGTGTGCACGTATCGTCAGAAAAAGTTTGTGCAAAGAAGTTATAAATTTTCTTGCACCGTCAGAATCTAATTCACTCATTTCAAAGATATCTGCTCCTCCAAAAAATGCTTTAGATCCAGCACCGGTCAATACTATTGCTCTTAGATCCTCATCATTAAGCAGAGATATGAATGCTTCGCGCAGTTCCTGGACACCAAAGGCATTCAAGCTGTTTAATTTTTCTTCACGATTGTAGGTTATTGTAGTGATATGCCCTGTACCAGAGGCTCTTTTATTGAAACTAATACTACTCATTCTTTGTCCTCTTTACTTGTTGGGCGCCCGCCTTTTTCTAGCACAAGTTGTCGAATTGATTCTGCAGTTATCTCTAAGGCACTGATATTTGTTCCTCGCAAGACAAGCTCAGTACCGTAGATGCCAGATCTAAAATAAGGATAGCTTCCTATATCAATATTGGGTTTTTCTCTCTGAATCTGTTCGAGCCCATTCGCTATAGAACCTTCCCCCAGATCACAAATTACAGTTAAAGAGTGTATTTTAGTTCCAGTTTTAAGTGTGGGTAATAATTCTTTGAGCATTGCTTGGAACACACTAGGGACCCCAGCCATCACATGAACATTTTCAACTGTAAATCCAGGCGCTGCTGATATAGGGTTTAGAATTAAGGTTGCACCCTTAGGTGTACGTGCCATTCGCATTCGTACTTCGTTTAATTCTACATTTCTTTTCTGTGCGTGGACTGACATGCGTTGAACAGCATCGGGATGATGATAAACTTCTAAGTCAAATGATTGGGCTATTGACTCACATGTGATGTCGTCGTGGGTGGGGCCTATTCCTCCTGAGGTAAAAACATAATCGTATTGTTTCCTCATAATACGGACCGTATCCGCTATTACATTATGCTCATCTTTTATAATTCTGACTTCTTCGAGTCTTATTCCAATGTTTGATAACTCAGAAGCAAGAAAGGATAAATTTACATCTTTTGTTCTTCCCGATAGTATTTCATTGCCTATTATAACAAAAGCGGCAGTAACTATATCGATAGTATTGTCGTCTGAAGCCATTTTAAGTCTCTTAATAAGGGTAGATTTTTTTGATATCTATTGGATAACATCATGGAACTGCCTCGTCCACTTCATCCTGGAATTTTGATAAAGCGATATAAGCGGTTTTTAGCAGATGTTGTGTTAGAGGATGGAACTGAGCTTACGGCTCACTGTCCTAATCCCGGCAGGATGACAGGACTGATGACGCCGGGGACAAAAATCTGGCTTTCCCGATCGGATAATCCAAAGCGTAAGCTCCAATTTACTTTTGAGTTGTTTGAAGGTCAAAACGGATTAGTTGGGATTAATACTGGGCACCCAAATGTCATTGTTTCGGAGGCTATAATCGAGGGAAGGATATCAGAATTAGCTGGTTATCAAACGTTACGAAGAGAAGTGAATTATGGCAGTCGTTCTCGCATTGACGTATTGCTGGAGGACCCATTACGCGGCCGGTGTTGGGTTGAAATCAAGAATGTTCATTTAAAACGGGATACTGAAGTTATCCCTGGGATGGCGGAGTTTCCAGACTCAGTTACGACGCGTGGGGCCCGCCATCTGTATGAACTAGCAAATCAGGTTGTTAAAGGCGATCGAGCGATGATGGTTTATTTAGTGCAACGAATGGATTGCGACCAGTTTCGTATTGCGGAAGACATAGATCCGGCTTACCAAAAAGCATTTAGCCATGCCGTAGCTGTCGGCGTGGAGGTGTTGTGCTTAGATGTATGCATAACAACAGAAAGAATTCGCGTTCGTCGTCCTATTGAAGTGTTGCAAAATTAAGTTGTCAAATAAAAAGCTGCGGGTCAGGTTTTGTTTGCTATTCCTCAAATAAGCGAGAAAAAATAGTATCCACGTGCTTCATATGGAAAGCCATGTCGAATAGGTTATCAATCTCTTCGGAGCTGAGGTATTTTTCTATAACCGCATCCGATTTTAGTAAATCACGGAAGTCTTTACCTTCGAGCCAAACAGGCATGGCGTTTCGTTGCACGGCAGCATAGGATTCTTCCCTTGTCATGCCTTTTTGGGTTAGCTCAAGTAAAACCCTTTGGGAATGAATAAGCCCCCCTAATTTATCGAGATTGGACTGCATGGTTTCCGGATAGATAATTAACTTATCTATAACATTTGTCATCCGTGCCAGCGCAAAGTCTAGGCCTATCGTACCATCTGGTCCGATCACACGTTCGACGGAAGAGTGCGATATATCGCGCTCGTGCCAAAGGGCTACATTTTCTAGGGCTGGAATGACATGACTTCGTGCCAATCGAGCCAAACCAGTTATGTTCTCGGTTAGGACAGGGTTCCGTTTATGTGGCATAGATGACGAACCTTTTTGTCCTTCAGAGAAAAACTCCTCAGCTTCTCTAACTTCTGTTCTTTGTAGATGTCTAATTTCAACTGCCAGGCGTTCTAAAGAACTTGCAATGACACCGAGTATCGCGAAAAACATAGCGTGTCTATCCCGAGGAATAATTTGTGTTGATACTGGTTCAATCTTCAGTCCGAGTTTGTCCGCTACGTGTTGTTCTACTTTTGGGTCGATGCTGGCAAAGGTGCCAACCGGTCCAGAAATTGCACACGTTGCAATCTCGTCTCGAGCTATTTGGAGTCTATTTTTATTTCTTTTAAATTCCGCATAAAAACCAGCTAATTTGAGACCGAATGTAGTTGGTTCTGCATGAATAGCATGGCTCCTCCCTACAGTGGGAGTTAGTTTATGTTCTATAGCCCGTCGTTTTAAAGCTGCCAGGAGATTATCTATGTCATCCAACAAAATATCAGCGGATTGACTGAGTTGTACTGAGAGGCACGTGTCCAGAACATCTGAGGAAGTCATCCCCTGATGAACAAAACGAGCTTCGGGACCAACATATTCTGCAAGACTGGTGAGAAATGCAATTACGTCATGTTTTACCTCAGCTTCTATTGCATCTATGCGGTCAACGTCAAATCCACCTTTTTCCCAGACTGCTTTGGCAGCATCTTTTGGAATTACACCTAACTCAGCTTGTGCGTCGCATGCGTGTGCCTCTATCTCAAACCATATTCGGAAGCGGTTTTCCGGTTCCCAAATTTTTGCCATAATGGGACGGGAGTAACGCGGTATCATCTAATCTATCCTCGAATAATATAGTGACAGTCACTACAAGTAGTTTAATGTTTTAGATCTATATTAATTATAAATCAAATGAGGTTTTTTAAAAAACAGCACAATCGGTTAAAGTCTCTGATACAGCTAATTGATATTGGTTTGGACCAAGAGGTATTTTGGTTAATTCGGTATTTCTTAAAAAATAATTTATAATAATTCATACCATTTTATAGTCTCGATTATGGCGGCATCGGCATTTTGAGAATAGGGGAGTGACATGAGTACTTTATTAAGTAATGCAGATTTGGAAACTTCCTATGCAGAGGCAGAGGAGAAATTCAAACAACGCAATCCAAAAAGTGCGGCAATGCATGCCAGTGCCGCGGAGGTGATGCCGGGTGGAAATACACGCACTGTATTACATTATGCGCCCTATCCATTAACTTTTTCTAAAGGTGAAGGCGCCCATCTCTATGATGCGGATGGTCATAAATTGGTTGATTTTCTAGGTGAATACACAGCAGGTATTTATGGTCATAATAATGTAATTATTCAGTCTGCAATTGAGACTGCGGTTAGGGATGGGATCGTACTGGGGGGACCCAACATGATGGAGGCAAGGCTTGCTCGAGCACTTGTAGATAGGTTTCCCGCCCTAGACTTGATTAGATTTACAAATTCTGGCACGGAGGCCAACCTGATGGCCATCGGCGCTGCAAGAGCTTTTACTGGACGATCTAAAGTGATGGCCATGCAAGGGGGATACCATGGAGGAGTATTATATTTTGCGGCACCGTCGCCTATAAATGCTCCTTTTGAAATGGTTCTCGTGCCATATAATGACCCAGACGCAGCTCGTGAAGCAATAAAAAGAGAGGGAGATCAACTCGCATGTGTAATTGTAGAACCCATGATGGGCTCTAGTGGTTGTATACCAGCGTCCAGAGAATTTCTTGAAACTCTTCGAGAAGCTACAGAGGAAACAGGAGCACTATTGATATTTGACGAAGTGATGACGTCGAGGTTAGCGCCCGGCGGCAGACACGGTGATCTAGAGATTTCACCAGACTTGATCACGTTGGGAAAGTACCTTGGTGGCGGCGTCTCTTTTGGTGCGTTTGGTGGACGGCTAGATATAATGGAAGGTTTCAATCCGAAAGCAGTCGGAGCTTGGCCTCACGCGGGAACCTTTAATAATAATATAATGACTATGACAGCTGGTTTAGCTGGCTTGACTCAACTTTTTACACCGGCGGCTTGTATAAGATTAAATGCAAAAGGAGATAGCTTTAGAACGCGCTTGATCGATAGTATTGAGGCCAGGGCCTTACCCTTGCAAATTACAGGAATTGGATCGATGAACACGGTCCACTTTACAGAAAAACCAATCCTTCGTCCTGTCAATGATCCAATTTCTAATCGAAAGCGCGACCTACTCCACCTAGACATGATAAATGCTGGCGTTTATCACGCAAGGCGGGGAATGTTGAATCTATCATTACCAATGGTCGATGCTGACATCGACACAGTTGTAGGCTGTTTCGAAGAGTTTCTAGACAGCCGTGCAGGGCTCCTATCTTGAGGATAACATTCAAAGAGATTTAGTGTTTTTCTACAGAGACAGTAAATTATGCTTAGGGCATTTTGCACCCACGAGCTTTCAGTGTCTCATCTATCCACGACCGATCACTGGTCCCTGACTCAAACTCGGCCATTTGGTTAACTTCCGCCTTTTGTTTTTCAATTGTGAGATCTAAAACTTCTTGAACATTTTCAAATGGAACTGCAAGAACACCATCCCAATCTCCAATAACTAGATCACCAGGTTCGATTATCATTCCGTCTATTGCTATTGGAACGTTGATTTCCCCTGGTCCGTCTTTGTATGGACCTCGATGGCTCACACCGGCAGCAAAAACTGGTAAATTAACATCTAAAAAAGCTAATACATCCCTTATTGCTGCATTTAAAATAAATCCGCCTACTTTGCGTTTAACTGCGTGAGCAAGCATCAATTCTCCCATAAGAGAATTGGTAAGATCACCACCAGCATCGCAGACTATTATATCTCCTGGTTCGGCCATATCTATCGCTTTATGCAGCATCAGATTATCACCGGGTCGGGATTTAACGGTTAATGCTGGACCAGCCATTTGACCAGATTTATGCATTGGGCGTAGTAACGGTCCACCAGCTGTCATTCTCCACATGCTGTCACTAACATTTGCCACTGGCAATTCTAAGAATTTACTAGCTAAATCAAGATCAACTTTTCGTTTTCTATTTAATATTCTAAAACCAATAGACACCGATTTTCTCCTTATAGTTACAAGTGGCTTTTTTTACATTAAATTAACTTAGAGGATGATTATAACTTTAACTCTCACCATTCTAACAATTTGTAATCTAAATTTTACCAAAATAGCTCGTTTATGAAAAAATAAGAAATAAATTGCTTTTTGATGTTGTTGATCATAGAGATCACTAATAGTCGTTGGTCTAAAAATTCGATCCTGCTGTTTAAGTATTATTTATTTAACTTGCACTAAAAAACACGAGATGAGTTTTTCATGATCAAAGAGAAAATACCGAGTATAGAAATTCCCTATGGCTGGGTTATCATAGTAGCTTCCCTATTTCTTAATACGATTGCCCTTGGCGCTCCTAATATCCTTTTCGTTGCCTTAAAACCTATAGCGGCCGATCTTGGAGAACAACGATGGGTTCCATCTCTGGCGTACTCATTTATGATGATTGGGGCTGGCGTCGGAGGTGTCTTTATGGGGTTATGGATGGACCGAAAAGGAATTTTGGGACCTGCAGTATTCGGTTCACTAATGATTGCTTTGGGAGCTTTTGTTGCGAGTTTTACTCAGGATCGTTGGGAGTTATGGTTTGCAAATGGAATTTTAATAGGTTTATTTGGAAAAGCGGCCATGATCGCCCCCTTGGTAGCAAATGCTACTCGTTGGTTTGATAGAAGGCGGGGTCTAGCTGTTGCTATAATAGCCTCGGGACAAGGGTTAGCAGGTGTTATTTGGCCTCCAATATTTCAAGTTTTGAATGACATGGTTGGCTGGCGGGAGACTTTTTTTTATTTTTCGATGTTTTGCCTTATTACTATGCTACCTTTGACTTGGTTAATCAGGCCGCGTCCTCCCGAGCTGCCGAAAGACTATCCAAGTGAACTGGTAAACGATGATGGACGTGTGCTTGGCTTATCCTCTAACGGCGTTCAGCTTGTACTTTGGGTGGCAGTTATCTGTTGTTGCTCAGCGATGGCTATGCCTGTTGTACATCTCGTTAGCTATGGTACTGATTTAGGTCATTCTGCATCGAATGCTGCAGGACTACTATCGGTTATGATGGGTTGCGGCTTCATTAGTAGAATTTGTTTTGGTATGCTTTCAGATCGGATAGGACCTGTTCTCACTCTACTCATAGGGTCTGCTAGTCAAGCAACTATGTTGCTGGTTTTTGTTTGGGTCGACAGTCTTTTAGGCCTTTACATCGCAGCTGCACTTTTTGGAATAGGGTTTGCAGGAATTATGCCCTGTTATCCAATGATCCTTCGGTTATGGTTTCCTGTTAGGCAAATTGGATGGCGCGTTGCCGCACAATATGGATTTGCTGCGGTTGGAATGGCAATTGGAGGGTGGATGGCTGGTCATATTTATGACGTTATGGGATCCTATGCATTTGCTTTTCTGGGTGGCTTTTGCTTCAATATTATCAATTTGATTATCTTTATTTACTTTTATTTACGCTCTCGTAAAATTGAGTTCCAAGGTTCATTTGCCTAATTTAAGACTGCTGAATACAATTTAGAATTGATAAATTAATAAGGGCGAGAAGATGTAATGAAAAATTTTCCAAGTCAGGCTCGGGTGGTGATCGTGGGTGGCGGTGTTATAGGCTGCTCTGTTGCTTATCATCTGGCAAAACTGGGTTGGAAAAACATAGTTCTTCTGGAGCGAAAACAGTTAACCAGCGGCACAACATGGCATGCTGCTGGTTTAATTGGGCAACTCAGAGCTACGTTCAATATGACCAAATTGGCAATCTATTCGAGTGATTTGTATGACGGCTTAGAAGCAGAAACAGGTGTTGCAACAGGGTATAAGAGAAATGGATCGCTTTCTCTCGCGATTACATCAGAACGTATGGAAGAATTCACTCGTGGTGCTGTTATGGCGCAAAATTTTGGCATCGCAGCTGACATATTATCCTCTGAAGAAGTTCAAGCTCGATACCCTATGCTAAATACTTCCGATTCTGTAGGAGGGCTTTTTCTGCCCAGTGATGGGCAAGCCGATCCAACAAATATCGCTTTAGCATTAGCCAAGGGAGCGCGTCAGCATGGTGCTGAAGTTTACGAGAATGTTAAAGTAACGGGTATCAAGCAAGCTAACGGATATGCCACGGGGGTAGAAACCACTAACGGTGTGATCAAGGCGGAATATGTTGTCAATTGTGCGGGTATGTGGGGGCGTGATATTGGTCGCATGGCCAATGTTAATATACCACTTCATGCGAGTGAACATTTTTATATAGTTACGGAACCAATTTCAGAGTTACAGCGTGACTTACCTGTTCTCCGAATTCCAGATGAAGCTACCTACTATAAGGAGGACGCGGGTAAATTATTGGTCGGAGCATTTGAGTTGGATGCTAAGCCATGGGGGATGGATGGCATTCCAGATGATTTTTGTTTTGATCAATTGCCCGAGGATATTGAACACTTTGCGCCAATTTTGGATGCGGCTGTAAAGCGCATGCCAGTTCTAGAGAAAGCTGGAATACAACTTTTTTTCAATGGCCCTGAGAGTTTTACTCCTGATGACAGATATCTACTGGGAGAGGCCCCTAATTTAAAAAACTTTTACATGGCATGTGGGTTTAATTCTATCGGAATTCAATCTGCGGGGGGGGCAGGAAAGGCTTTATCGGAATGGATGGATGCGGGAGAACCACCATTTGATCTATGGGATGTGGATATCCGTCGTATGCAACATTTCCAGAGTAACAAAACGTATCTTTTCCATCGTTCTAAGGAAACTCTCGGATTACTCTATGCCGATCACTTCCCGTATAGACAATATGAGTCCGCGAGGGGAATAAGAAAAAGCCCAATTCATGATGACCTTTTAAAACTTGGGGCATGTTTTGGTGAGACCGCTGGTTGGGAACGACCAAATTGGTTCCTCCCCATGAGTGATAGAAAAGCAGGAACAAAAGCTGAGTACCAATACTCGTGGAAAAGGCAAAACTGGTTTGACTATGCAGCAAAAGAGCATCTGGCAATTCGAAAAGGCGTCGGTTTTTTTGACCTAACTTCGTTTGCAAAATTCAGAGTAGAAGGAAAAGATGCGGAGGCCGTTTTGCAAAAAGTTATGGCGAACGATGTTGCTGTAGAGGTTGGGAAAATAGTTTATGGCCAGTGGTTAAATAAGTCCGGGGGAATAGAGGCGGATTTGACTGTTACAAGGCTCTCGGAAACCACTTTCATCATAGTTACGGCTGCTGCCTCCGCTATCAGAGATTTATCGTGGATTAAACGAAATATACCCGATGAGGCGAATTGTATCGTCACGGATGTCACTAGTGCAGAGGCTGTTTTTTCTTTGATGGGCCCAAAATCTCGAAAAGTATTGGAGGCCATAACACCTGAAAATTTATCTAATGAAAAATTTCCATTTGGAACTGCCAAAGAAATAGAAATTGGGATGGGTTTAGCAAGAGCACATCGTATCAGCTATGTTGGAGAATTAGGTTGGGAATTATACATCCCAACAGAAATGGCACAACATGTTTTTGATGCTATTTTGCAATCTGGAGGAGATAAAGGGATGCAGTTATGTGGAATGCATGTGCTTGACTCATGTAGATTAGAAAAGGCATACCGGCATTTTGGCCACGATATAACCGATGAAGATCATGTATTAGAGGCCGGCCTAGGGTTCTGTGTGAAATTAAATAAGCCCAGCGGAAGATTTGGAGACTTTATAGGCCGTAGGGCGGTCTTAGAGAAAAAAGAAAAAGGCCTTGGCAGACGGTTAGTACAATTTAAGCTGCGCGATTCATCTCCCCTTCTCTATCATAACGAAACGATCTATCGAGACGGGGTTTCTGTTGGTCGAATTACTTCCGGGGGCTTTGGGTATTATTTAGGTGCGTCGATAGGTTTGGGTTATATCCCCTGCGAAGTTGGGCAAACGGTGGAACAATTGCTGAGTTCCGAATACGAGATCGATGTTGCCGGAGTGCGAGTTAAAGCTGAGGCGAGTTTAAGGCCATTCTATGATCCGTTAAGTGAAAGAGTAAAAATGTAATATGGCGTGTGTCCAAAAGGTAGGTTGGATATAAAGCTATCGGTGTGTTAACCTGTTATGCCAATATTCCATGGGATAAATTCGTGTCTACCCAAATCTAATTTTTCACTTTTAGTTTTTCCACCTGATGCAACATAAAGAAAGTATTCGAATATTCTTTGTCCCATGGCTTCCATATCAACCTGGCCGTCTAGTAAAGCTCCGCAGTTAATATCCATATCTTCTTCTAACCTTTTAAACATTGGTGTATTAGTTGCCAGTTTGATAGAAGGGCTTGGCTTTGCGCCAAAACATGAACCACGACCAGTTGTAAAAGCTATCATATTTGCACCGCCGGCGATCTGCCCAGTAGCGGATACAGGGTCAAACCCTGGGGAGTCCATAAAAACAAAGCCATGTGTTTTGACGGGTTCCCCATATTTATAAACCTCCATTAAGGGACCTGTGCCTCCTTTCATGGATGATCCTAGAGATTTTTCTAAAATATTTGCAAGGCCTCCATGCTGATTGCCGGGGCTCACGGTTCCGTTGATTTGCACATCTCTACCGAAAGCGTACTCATCTTTCCACCATCGGATACGTTCAATTAATTTTTTCCCAATCTCAATCGATGCTGCCCTCGTGGTTAAAGTGTGTTCAACACCGTAGATTTCTGGAGTTTCTGACAGTATTCCTGTCCCTCCGTGCTCCGAAAGTATATCGATTGCTTTACCGAGTGCAGGGTTTGCTGTAATCGAAGAAAAACCATCTGAGCCACCGCATTGTAACCCGACCATTATGTGGCTCGCAGGCAGTGTTTGTCGCCTGCACTGATTGGCTTTTTTTAGTAGTTCCTCGACGATAACAATTCCATCAACAATTGTCTGCCGGGTTCCCCCGGACTCCTGCATTACAAGAGTTCTCAAATTTGGCCCAGGTTCAAGCTTTTGGGATTGAAAAAGGCCACCTATTTGGCATCGTTCACATCCTAAACCAACTACCAAGCTGGCAGCTACATTAGGTTGTCTGATATAGCCGGCGAGTGTCCTATGAAGTAAATCCATCGGTTCGCCTGTCATTTCCATACCACAACCGGT
>CAXYEO010000045.1:0-70917 GCA_964276085.1 uncultured Thalassobaculaceae bacterium
GCAGTAGACGCATTTGACGCAACTATAGAAGCATTTTTAACTTCGGGTCGCGATACAGCGCCGCTGCTCGCATCATTAGATGAGACAGATCCAAATATGCTTATGGGGGTTTGCTTGCGTGGATACTTGATGCGAATGGCAAGTTTGGTTGACTTAGATGCGAAAAGTCTTGTTGCTCTTTCTACTGCTAAAAAGTTATGCCGAGGTGCAACAACCCGAGAGCAAATGCATGTTGATGCATTAGCTTCATGGTGTGAAGGCGATTTGATCAAATCTGGTCAAATATGGGAAGCTATTTTATTAGACAATCCACATGATATTTTAGCGCTACGACTAGCACATAATATTCATTTCTTCCTTGGTGATATCTGGCGGATGCGAGACTCAATGGCCCGGGTTATTCCTCGTTGGAGCCGAGATGTACCGGGATATGGTTACGTTCTTGGATGTAGGGCTTTTTCACTGGAGGAGGCTGGAGAGTACGAAAAAGCAGAACCAATCGGTAGGCTTGCTGTTGAAATAAATGAAAATGATATATGGGCGGGACATGCTGTAGCCCATGTTTTAGAGATGAAAGGTCAACGCCGAGCTGGAATTGACTGGATAAATAGTCATGAAAAGGCTTGGGCAAAAAGGGGGCTTTTTGCCAAACACCTGTGGTGGCACAGATCTCTTCATTATTTAGAAATGAATAATTTTGAAGGAGTTTTAGATGCATATGACAGAGAGTTCTGGCCAGAAGCTTCTGAGGATAATATAGATATTTGTAATAGCTCTAGTATGCTAATGCGGCTTCATATGTTGGGTGTCCCAGTTGGTAATAGATGGGCATCGATATCTGAGGTATCCTCAGGACGCTTATTGGACCGCTTGCGACCGTTTAATGATTTACATTTTGTGATGGCGTTAGCCATGTCTGGAAGGAAACACGCGGCTTTAGAAATAGTTCGGTCCATGCATGATTTTATTGATAATAAAATATCTAAAGAGGTTACTTTAGTCGATATTTATAGAAAAGCTGCCTTACCTGTGGCTAAAGCTATTATTAGTTATTCGGACAAAGATTACTCTGAAGTAGTAAGGTTAATGTTGGAAGCGCGTTATGAGATGCGTCCCTTGGGTGGAAGTTGGGCACAAAGAGACGTTTGGGTGCGGATGTTCATTGATGCGGCAATGAAAGATGACCAAGTCTTTTTATCACGAGCGCTCTTGGCTGAACGAACAGCGCAACAACCAACAAGTGCACCAACCTGGAGCCTTTACGCAAATATTTTGGAGAAAGTCGGTGATTCTGAAGCTGCCGTCGTGGCTCGGTCCGAGGCAGAAAAACTTTTAGCGGCATAGATATTAAATTAAGTTAAAACCTTCCATATGTTACCTTGAGACAGTTACACCGCTATATAGTTAAGCGGTTAGTCAAAGAACAAAGGAACTTGGATGATAAATAAATCACTGATAACAAATAGTCTGTCAATAACGGTCCTTCTGCTTTCTTTTTTGGATACAGCGTATAAGGATATATTGTTTAATATTGGTGCATTCGCCCTTTCTGGCAGTCTTACAAATAACCTTGCTATTTATATGCTATTTGAAAAAATTCCGTTTATTTATGGTTCTGGTGTGGTTCAAAATAATTTTGAGCAATTCAAGAGTGCTATAAAAAGTCTAATTGTTGGGGAGTTCTTTAATCGAAATAATATAACGAAGTTGATAAATAGTACTCAAAAACACATGAATCAGAATATTTCGCCTATCGTTAATTCGGACAAAATATTTGACGAATTTGTAGATGTGATTGAGACATCCTCATTGGCAGGGATGTTGGCTATGGTTGGCGGAAGTAAGGCTTTGGAACCATTAAGGAATCCAATTGGGAAGAAATTTTCTAAGCTTGTTTCAGAAATAGAGAATACGATAAGGGATAAATCTGCGGCACTGGCTATAAGCGATGATCTTTTTGCAGACATAGAACAACTAATTGATAGCCGTCTTCAAGAATTAACACCAATGTATGTTAAAGAGATCGTAGCTAAAATGATATATAACCACCTGGGATGGTTAGTTGTGTGGGGTGGGGTAGTAGGGGCCTTCGTTGGACTTATAGTTTCGTTAGTGAGGTAAATACTGACCTTTGTTAAGATGACGGTGGTCTGATCAATATCGTTGAACATAAATTCCTCTTTACTTGTTCTGCTTCAGACCTCGAAGAACCTTATAAAAAATAAGTGATAAAAAATTTAACCTTTCTTAGAAAAGGGCTATCTCGGGTGCATTATCATGTTTAGGGTTGTTATTGTCATATTCATTATCTTGTAAGGAACGAACGATGTCGTCTAATTTAGATAAAAGAGAAATTAGGGCCCCCTTTGATAATAGAGTATTAGGCGAGGTGTCTCTCACAGATAGTGGCTTGGCAGAAAAGGCATTATCAACAGCGACTGATCTACATCAATCGAAAACGAAACCCACACTTGCAGAGAGGATAGAAATTCTAAGGCGGGTTGTTGGTCTTATGTCGAAGAATAAGGAGAAATTGGCGCTCCAGGCGGCAAATGAGGGTGGAAAACCACTAATCGACTCCTTGGTAGAAATAGAGAGGGGTATTGATGGAATTGAGGTTTGCATTGAGGTTCTCCGAGGAGAGCAAGGGCATGTTATCCCAATGCGAGTCACCCCCAGTTCTGCGAACAGATTAGCTTTTACTCAATCATTTCCCGCTGGACCAGTTATGGCGGTCAGCGCGTTTAACCATCCTTTCAATTTAATCGTTCATCAATGTATCCCAGCAATTGCGGTTGGTTGCCCCGTTATAGTAAAACCAGCAGAAGCGACCCCAATGAGCGCTCATTCAATATCTAATATGTTAACAGAGGCTGGGCTGCCTAAGGGATGGTGCCAAGTCGTTAATACAACGGATCTTACAGTTGCATCCAAATTAGTGACCGATCCACGAATTAGTTTCTTTAGTTTTATTGGCAGTGGTGCAGTTGGTTGGAGATTGAGATCGCAATTGGCTCCTGGGACGCGTTGTGGTTTGGAACATGGTGGGGTTGCCCCGGTAATTATAGAGCCTGATGCTGATAAAGAGCGGGTGGTGCAATCCATTACCAAAGGAGGGTTTTATCATGCAGGTCAAGTTTGCGTTTCTGTTCAGCGTGTTTTTATTCATGAGGATATTTTTGACGATATAGCCGATGCATTAAAAAATGAAGCAGAGAAATTGAATGTTGGCGATCCCGCAAATAAAAATACTGAGGTGGGTCCATTGATTAATCATCGTGAAATTGAGAGGGTTGCAACGTGGGTAGAAGAGGCTATTACTGGTGGTGCGATCAAAATTACAGGAGGAGAGCGCCTCTCTGAGTCAACCTATGCACCAACAATTCTCATAGACCCACCAGAGGACGCAAATATATCGACTAAGGAAGTTTTCGGGCCTGTTATAGCGCTGTTTAAATATTCAAATATAGATGATGCAATAGACCGGGCCAATGGATTAGAGTTTGCATTTCAAGCTGCAATCTTCACCAGTGATATCGATAGATCAATGCACGCATATGCGCGTCTCAACGCCTCGGCAGTTATGATAAACGACCACACAGCCTTTAGGACAGACTGGATGCCTTTTGCTGGTCTTGGCGTATCTGGGCATGGCGTAGGGGGCATGGCTTATACTATGCACGAGATGAGTATACAGAAAATGTTGGTGATGAACTCTCCAGCACTGTCTGGGCTTTAGTTTGAAAGAGCAAGTCTAGCCAGGCTGGTGAGTTCAGTTTTTTAGGGGGATTTTAATTAGGACCTGGCTATAAAATAAAAAAATGGTGCCGGCTGGGGGACTCGAACTCCCGACCTGATGATTACAAATCAACTGCTCTACCAACTGAGCTAAGCCGGCCCAATTTTACTTCAACACAAAGTTGAAGACGCTCGTATAGCACATCGTTTGCTGATATCAAACGAATCTGGCCGCTGTTCTTGATTTTTTTTGTGATATTTTTTGAGATATCCTATTGAAAGGATATGAGACTGATCAAATTATTTTTTTTTCTTACCCGCTAGTGCGCGACGCCTTACCTCGTATAAGGTAATGCTTGCGGCATTGGAAACGTTTAGGGTAGAGAAATGATCCTCGGTGGGCAAGCAGATAAGCTCGTCGCAAACCTCGCGAGTTAGGCGTCGTAGTCCTGATCCCTCCGCACCTAAAACTAAAGCCACGCGGTCGGTCAAGGGGAACTCTGTTATAGAATTTTCAGATTCACCGGCTAATCCAAAACATGAAATATTAATATTTTGCATTTGGCGAAGTGCCCTAGCTATGTTTGTTACTCTAAAAATAGGTAAATGTTCTGTAGCCCCAGATGCCGATTTTGCTAATACTCCGTCAAACCGAGGTGCATTTCTGCTTTGCAGAATCATCCCATCGGCGCCCAAGGCTGCGGCAGAACGGGCAATTGCCCCTACGTTATGAGGGTCGGTTACCTGATCCAAAACAACTAATGTTAACCTTTGTTTTGACTTTTTGGCTTCTAAAAATTCTTCAAAATGCCCTTCTTCTAATGTTCTTACGATCACTATAAAACCTTGATGAACAGCGTCTAGGGGGGTCAGAGCATTTAAATCATCAATTGTTAATACTTCAACAACCGTGGATGGACCCAACGCTATATTTTGTTGTTCTGAAATATAAGTTTCGAGTGATGTTAAGTTATTCTTAGAGCAGAAAATATGATAAATTTTTCTCAAAGGGTTAGCTATCGCGGCTGTTACAGCGTGGCGTCCCCACAATATGGTTGGTTGTTCGAGTCCGTGTAAAACCGATTTCAAGAAATCATGGCCTTTTACTTTTGTGGCTTTGTCGCCACGTTCTGTTTTAATATTTTTGTAATTGTACTTGTTTTTCAACCCAAAATCATCCCAGTTTGCGAAACAAAAGCTTTATGAACTAGTGTATTTAAGATATCTTTACTAGGAAAATGGCACGTTTTATTTAATAAATTGTTTTTGGCGTTGACAAATAGCCGAGTTTCTCCATATTGCGCAGTTCCGTTTGAGTGCCGGGATGGCCAATGAAATTGTTTCTCGGTTTTAATATCTCGGATATCTTTGGTGGGGTGCCCGAGTGGCTAAAGGGGACGGGCTGTAAACCCGTTAGCATTGCTTACGTTGGTTCGAATCCAACCCCCACCACCATTGATTGGTCTGAAAGTTGCTCTGCGACTATTCGGATCGGTTGGATAGTGTTAGCTAGTGGTTTGACTGGCGAACCGTAAAAGACGCGTGGCGCGTGGAAGCTGGGCGGGTGTAGCTCAATGGTAGAGCAGCAGCCTTCCAAGCTGAATATGAGGGTTCGATTCCCTTCACCCGCTCCAACGCGCCAGGAGGAAGTCTTTTGTGGTTAGTTTCTTTTGGTTACGGGTTCGTATATAATGAACTTGATTTTTTTGGTTCTTGCCTGGATGGGGTAAAAGATGGCGAAGGAAAAATTTGAACGTAATAAGCCGCATTGCAATATCGGTACGATAGGCCATGTTGATCACGGTAAAACAACGCTTACTGCTGCTATTACAAAAGTTTTAGCAGAGGCGGGTGGGGCAGACTATACTGCTTATGATCAGATTGATAAGGCTCCTGAAGAGAAGGCACGTGGTATAACTATATCCACTGCTCATGTAGAATATGAAACTGAAGCGCGACATTATGCGCATGTGGATTGTCCAGGACACGCTGATTACGTAAAAAATATGATTACAGGTGCGGCTCAGATGGATGGAGCTATTTTAGTTGTATCGGCAGCAGATGGCCCAATGCCACAAACTAGAGAGCATATTCTTCTTGCCCGTCAGGTTGGTGTTCCCGCGCTTGTAGTGTTCATGAATAAAGTCGACCAGGTCGATGATGAAGAGCTTTTGGAACTTGTTGAGATGGAAATCCGGGAGTTGCTTTCTTCCTATGATTTTCCAGGGGACGACATTCCAATCGTTAAAGGCTCAGCATTGGCTTCTATTGAGGATTCTGATGAAGCGACAGGTAAGAGTGCAATTCAAGAGTTAATGGCGGCAGTCGATAGTTATATTCCCCAGCCTGAGAGACCAATAGATCTTCCTTTCTTAATGCCGATTGAAGATGTTTTTTCAATTTCGGGTCGTGGAACGGTTGTTACTGGCCGGGTTGAGGCAGGAATCATTAATGTGAATGACGCGGTTGAAATTGTTGGTATTCGTGAGTTAGGCAAGTCTGTTTGTACAGGTGTTGAAATGTTTCGTAAACTTCTCGATCGTGGTGAGGCAGGCGACAATGTTGGTCTTTTGCTGCGTGGTATCAACCGTGATGATGTAGAGCGTGGTCAGGTTATTGCTGCTCCAGGTTCGATTAGTCCTCATACAAAATTTTCTTGTGAGGCATATATTTTAACAAAAGAAGAAGGCGGGCGCCATACTCCATTCTTTTCTAACTATCGGCCGCAATTTTATTTTCGAACTACTGATGTTACCGGTTCGGTGGTTTTGCCTGACGGAACAGAGATGGTGATGCCCGGTGATAATATTTCAATGGATGTTAATTTGATTGCCCCTATTGCGATGGATGAGGGCCTACGCTTTGCTATTCGTGAGGGTGGTAGGACAGTTGGTGCTGGTGTTGTTGCTAAGGTATTAGAATAATCTGCGTTTGAGGGAATCGTGAAGGAGGAGTGTAGCTCAATTGGTAGAGCACCGGTCTCCAAAACCGGGGGTTGCGGGTTCGATCCCTGCCACTCCTGCCACGGTTTTTATAGTTGGTCTTTATTTTATAGACCTGGTTGTTTATTCCCCTGTTTTAAAACAGGCTTTATGAACGGATTGTTATGGTGAAAGTTACTCCGGCTCAGTTTGTGCGCCAAGTGCGTCAAGAAGTTGCAAAAGTTTCCTGGCCAAGCCGGAAGGAAACAGGTATCGGAACTTTAATGGTCTTCATTATGGTGTTTCTTGCTGCCGCTTTCTTCTTCGTAGTAGACTTAGCTCTATCTTGGGGCGTGCAGAAGATTCTTGGTTTAGGAGGCTAGGAAGATGGCGCAACGTTGGTATGTGGTGCATGTGCACTCGGGCTTTGAGAAAAAAGTGGCTCAAACCCTTCGCGAACAAGCAAAACTGCAAGAAATGGAAGACTTAGTTACAGAAGTCCTTGTCCCTACTGAAGAAGTGATTGAGATGAGGCGAGGTACGAAGGTTAGTGCGGAGAGGAAATTTTTCCCTGGCTATATTCTAGTGAAAATGGAAATGAATAACCAGAGTTGGCATTTGATACAAGATCAACCCAAAGTCACTGCTTTTCTTGGTAGTCAAGGTAAACCCATGCCAATCACTGAGAAAGAAGCAGCACGAATAATCAACCAGGTGGCAGAGGGTGTAGAGCGGCCCAAACCAAGGATTACTTTTGAGATCGGCGAGCAAGTTAGGGTGGCTGACGGTCCATTTTCCTCGTTCAATGGCTTTGTTGAAGATGTAGATGAGGATAAAGCTAGACTTAAAGTTGCAGTTTCTATCTTTGGTAGATCCACACCAGTTGATTTAGAATATAGCCAAGTTGAAAAAATGTGACAAAAAATAAAAATTAATTAAATAGAAAATTACAGTTAAATAGATTACAACAACAAAACTTGTGAGTTACGTGGGAGATGTCATCCGAAAACCCGGATAGAGTCGTACCACCTAACTATTGAAGGGTGGCTTTAAATGGCAAAAAAAATAGATGGCTATATTAAGTTGGAGATCCCAGCTGGTGGCGCTAACCCATCACCACCTGTAGGTCCAGCGCTAGGGCAACGTGGTCTGAATATTATGGAATTTTGTAAAGCCTTTAATGCCGCAACCCAAAACCTAGAACAGGGTATGCCTATTCCGTGCGTTATAACAGCTTATGCTGACCGTACTTTCTCTTTCATTACAAAAACTCCGCCAGCAAGTTTTTTAATCAGAAAAGCTGCGGGATTACCAAAAGGGGCAAATAAACCCGGACACGAGAAGGTCGGAACTATAAGCATTGCTCAGGCTCAAGAAATTGCGGAAACTAAGATGCAAGACTTGAATGCGGTCGACATTGACGGAGCAATTATGATGGTTAAGGGGACGGCGCGTTCGATGGGCATAGAGGTGATGGAGTAGTACCATGGGTGAAAAAGGAAAAAGACTTTCAGATGTGTATAAGGGTATCGACAGGAATACTTTGTTTGACTTGCCCGAAGCAGTTAGGCTTGTCAAGGAGGCTGCAGCTGGTACCAAGTCAGATCAGACAATAGAGATTGCGATGAACCTTGGTGTTGACCCCCGTCATTCAGATCAAATGGTTCGGGGTGTGGTTTCATTGCCACACGGGACAGGGAAAACCATTAGGGTTGCCGTGTTTGCAAAAGATTCAAAGGCAGATGAAGCCAAAGCTGCCGGTGCTGAATTTGTTGGTGCAGAGGACCTTATGAAGGAAATACAGGACGGTAAGATGGATTTTGATCGTGTTATCGCAACACCAGATATGATGGCGGTAGTTGGTCGTTTAGGGAAAGTCCTTGGGCCAAGGGGTTTGATGCCAAACCCAAAGCTTGGAACAGTCACTCCAGATGTTGCCGAGGCAGTAAAGGCGGTTAAAGGGGGGCAAGTCGAATTTAGAACTGAACGAGCTGGTATAATTCATGGAGGCATAGGTAAGGCAAGTTTTTCGCAAGAACAACTTTGTGAAAACGCGACGGCATTTGTATCTGCTATCCAGCATGCTAAACCTAGTGGTGTTAAGGGAACATATATAAAACGCGTTGCCGTGAGCTCTTCTCAAGGCCCAGGGGTGCGTGTGGAGGTTGCGGCGTTAGGAAGTGAGATGGTTCCATAATGTCGATCAGTATTTGGTGTGCAGCGTGAATGCAATGTGTGCTGAATAGAGCTAGCTTTGGCTAGTTCAAACCTGTCCGAGACTACGGGTGCCGCCATTGAAGTGGTGGCATAAAAATGAAAGTTGCCCGTATAGACGGTGGAACGAGTAGTTTACGAGGCTAGAGCCAAGTGGACTAGTTGAACTTCTGGGACAGGCGAACCGCACCTGGCGCAAATGTGTTAGGTGAGTGTGCAAAAGGGTAAAGCCTCAATTTTGTGGTGAGCCCTAAAAAGTGGAGATAATCAATGGACCGAAGTGAAAAGGTTGATTTGGTTGCGTCGCTTCATAAAACTCTGTCTGAGACAACTGTGGTTGTAGTTACCAAACAGACAGGAATGACTGTAAATGAAGTTGAAGAGCTTCGTTCCGTCATGCGTGATGCGGGAACTGGATACAAAGTAACTAAAAATCGGCTGATACGTCTCGCTCTAAAAGGCACGCAGTATGAAAGTCTAGAATCAAGTTTCTCGGGACCAACGGCAATAGCAACGTCGAACGACCCTGTGGCAACGGTTAAGGCTTCTGTCGAGTTCGCCAACAAGAATGAAAAGTTCAGTATTGTTGCGGGCGCTATCGAGGGTTCTATACTCTCGCTAGCGGAGATTAAGAAGCTTTCAGAGCTTCCTTCATTCGACGAATTGCGTGCTAAAATAGTGGGGCTTCTTCAAGCGCCAGCTAGAAATTTGGTTGGTGTTTTGCCTGCCTCTGGAGCGAAAATTGCTCGCGTTTTGAGCGTGCGTAGTCAGCAGATTTAAACTGTAATTACTGAAAAATATAACATTCACGAAGTTGAAAATTGGAGAAATAAAAAATGGCTGATCTAGAAAAACTAGCAGAAGAATTATCAAGCCTTACAATTATCGAAGCGGCTGATTTATCGAAAATGCTAGAGGAAAAATGGGGTGTCTCAGCGGCAGCACCGGTAGCTGCGGTTGCAGTGGCAGGTGCAGATGCAGGTGGTGCAGCGGCTGAGGAGAAGACAGACTTTGAGGTGGTGCTTGCTGCCATTGGAGAAAAGAAAATCAACGTGATCAAGGAAGTCCGTGCAATCACAGGCCTCGGACTAAAAGAAGCGAAAGATCTTGTAGAAAGTGCTCCTAAAGCAGTGAAAGAGGGAGTGAATAAAGATGAAGCAGAAAAATTGAAGAAGCAGCTTGAAGAGGCAGGGGCAACGGTAGAACTTAAATAAAGCCACAGTAAACCTACGTTTGGGGGGCGTTTGATTAGTAGCGCCCCCCAAACCTTACTCTAATAAAATATTGTGTGTGACACCGGTTATGCTTTCATAAGTAAGCTATCAATAAGCGTCACAGTTGTAATGGAATAATTAGTAATTAACTCAGACGATCCGAAACATTTTATCTATAAAGAGGTCTTAATATGCCCGATGCTCCCGTAGGATCTTTAACAAGCCGGAAACGCGTCAGAAAATCCTTTGGAAGAATTTCTGAAGTCGCTCCAATGCCAAACCTAATTGAAATACAGAAGAGTTCCTATGATCATTTTCTTCAAGTCAATGTTAAGGTTGAAGATCGCGATAGCGTTGGTTTGCAGGAAGTTTTTAAAACTGTATTTCCAATTAAAGACTTTGCTGAAAATTCAATGCTCGAATTCGTTAAGTATGAGCTAGAGGAACCTAAATTTGATGTTGAGGAATGCCAACAGCGTGGCCTGACCTTTGCTGCTCCGTTGAAGGTTACTCTTAGGCTAGTTGTATGGGATGTAGATGAAGATACGGGTGCACGCTCCATAAGAGATATTAAAGAACAAGAAGTTTACATGGGTGATATGCCTTTGATGACGCAAAATGGTACCTTTGTTATTAATGGCACGGAGCGGGTCATTGTATCTCAAATGCACCGATCCCCAGGGGTATTCTTTGATCATGACAAGGGTAAAACGCACTCCTCTGGAAAATATTTATTTGCCGCTCGAGTGATACCATATCGCGGATCTTGGCTGGATTTTGAATTTGATGCTAAGGATATATTGTACGTTCGAATTGATCGACGAAGGAAACTGCCTGCAAGCACGCTCCTCATGGCCTTGTTGGGTGCTGAGTCTGAAGACTACATAGAAAAGTGCCATGCTTCGGGTGAGGATTTAGAAAGGACCAAAGTTAATGGTATGTCGGCAGATGAGATACTTGGTTTTTTCTATGGTACTGTTGACTATTCGCGCGATGGCGAGGGCTGGAGTACTCCTTTTGTTAGCGATGGTCACCAGGGACAAAAACTTACTCGTGACTTGGTGGACTCTAAAACTAGAAAAGTCGTCGCAAATACTGGTGAAAAAATGACAAAAAGGGCTGCACGTAAGCTCGTAGATGGCGGCCTTAAGGATGTTTACCTGGACAATAATGAGTTACTGGGGCATTTCATAAGCTCTGACATTGTCAACGAAGAAACAGGCGAGGTTTATTTTGAGGCAGGTGCAGAATTAACCGAGGAAATGTTTGAAACTCTAGCTAAAGAAGGCTTAGAGGACCTATCGGTTCTGGCCATCGACCATACTAATATTGGACCATATATTCGTAATACATTGATTGCGGATAAGAATGCCAATAGAGATGAAGCTTTGGTGGATATTTATCGAGTAATGCGGCCTGGTGAACCCCCTACATTAGAAACTGCAGAAGCTCTATTCTCTGCGTTATTTTTTGACTCAGAGCGATATGATTTGTCTTCGGTGGGCCGCGTGAAGATGAACGCCAGATTAGGGCTCGAAACTTTGGATAGTATGCGTGTGCTTAGGAAGCGTGATATACTAGAGATAATGCGCATTTTAACTGAACTAAAGGATGGCCGAGGTGAAATAGACGATATTGATCACTTAGGGAACCGGCGCGTTAGATCCGTTGGCGAATTAATGGAAAATCAGTATCGCGTAGGATTGCTGCGTATGGAGAGAGCTATTCGAGAGCGAATGAGCTCGGTGGAAATTGATACTGTGATGCCACATGATTTAATAAATGCTAAACCAGCTGCGGCTGCCGTTAGAGAATTTTTTGGGTCGTCACAGCTCTCGCAATTCATGGATCAAACTAATCCTCTTTCTGAAATAACTCATAAAAGAAGATTATCTGCACTAGGGCCAGGCGGTTTAACTAGAGAAAGAGCCGGTTTTGAGGTGCGTGACGTGCATCCCACGCATTATGGTAGAATTTGTCCAATTGAAACTCCTGAAGGTCCCAACATCGGTCTTATTAACTCACTAGCCACTTATGCAAGAGTTAATCAATATGGCTTCATAGAGACACCTTATAGAACTGTTACTGAAAGTAGCGTGACAGGTGAAGTGCGATATATATCTGCTATGGAAGAGGGGCGTTACACAATAGCTCAGGCCAATGCAGAGCTAGATAGTGATAATCGATTTGTCGAAGAACTAATACCAGTTCGCCGGCAGGGTGACTTTGGTCTGGCCCGCCCCGAGGACATAGACCTGATTGATGTTTCTCCAAAACAATTAGTTTCTGTCGCAGCTGCTTTGATCCCATTTTTAGAGAACGATGACGCAAATCGGGCCTTGATGGGATCTAATATGCAACGTCAAGCTGTTCCTTTGGTGAAAGCAGAAGCCCCATATGTTGGTACGGGTATGGAGGCTATTGTTGCTAGGGACTCTGGGGTTGTGATAATGGCCAAAAGATCTGGTGTCGTTGATCAGGTTGATGCGCAACGGATTGTTATTCGAGCAAATAAAGAGACAGAAAGTACTCAATCCAACGTTGATATATATAGTCTTTTAAAATATCAACGATCCAACCAAAACACTTGTATTAACCAACGCCCATTGGTAGCGGTTGGTAACACAGTTCAAGCTGGAGATATAATCGCGGATGGCCCATCCACTGATTTAGGTGAATTGGCTTTAGGACGGAATGTGTTGGTAGCGTTTATGCCATGGAATGGTTATAATTTCGAAGATTCCATTTTAATCTCGGAACGGATCGTTCGCGATGATGTTTTTACATCAATCCACATCGAAGAATTTGAGATTATGGCTCGTGATACTAAGCTTGGTCAGGAAGAAATAACTCGCGATATCCCCAATATTGGCGAAGAGTCACTTAAGAACCTTGATGAAGCCGGGATAGTTTATATTGGTGCTGAAGTTAGCCCTGGCGATATTCTTGTAGGAAAAGTTACACCAAAGGGCGAGTCACCGATGACTCCGGAGGAGAAGCTTTTACGAGCAATCTTTGGGGAAAAGGCATCGGATGTCCGAGATACTTCCCTAAAGGTGCCGCCTGGAGGTGCTGGAACCGTTGTTGAGGTTCGAGTTTTTTCAAGGCGAGGCGTTGATAAAGATGAACGTTCGCAAGCAATAGAAAGAACAGAAATTGAAAGGTTAGCCAAGGACCGTGACGATGAGCGTTCTATATTAGAGAGTGGTTTCTACGATAGGTTAAAGGAGCAATTGCTGGGCCAAGTTGGTATATCTGGACCTAAAGATTTCAACGTGGGAACTATTTTAACTGATGAGGTGCTTGATCAATACACAAAAGGCCAATGGAGGCAATTTGGTGTCGAGAATGACCAGTTAATGGAATATATAGAAGGAGTAAGAGCCGAGTTTGATAGAACAATTGAACAATTGCAGGATCGCTTTGATAACAAAGTGGAAAAATTACAAAGAGGTGATGAGCTTCCGCCTGGGGTAATGAAGATGGTCAAGGTTTTTGTGGCGGTGAAGCGAAAACTGCAACCCGGTGACAAAATGGCGGGCCGACATGGTAATAAGGGGGTTATTTCGAAGATAGCTCCGATCGAAGACATGCCTTATTTGGAAGATGGAACTCCTGTTGATATAGTATTAAATCCGTTGGGAGTTCCCTCTAGAATGAATGTTGGGCAGATATTGGAAACACATCTTGGATGGGCCTCACATGGTTTAGGTAGGCAAATCTCTGGGATGTTGAACGGAATTGCTGAGGGCAGAGAAACTGGAGATTTAAGGGATAAACTGAGAGGGATTTATGGTGAATCCCAGTATGAAACAGAGATAGCTCCTTTGGATGATCATCAAGTTAATGAATTAGCTGGAAACTTGGTAAATGGGGTGCCAATGGGGACGCCGGTTTTCGATGGAGCACGGGAAGATGATGTAGTGAAAATGCTCGAATATGCTGGTTTAGACTCGACCGGCCAAGTAACACTAGTAGACGGTAGGACTGGGGAGACTTTCGAGAGAAAAGTGACTGTGGGATATATTTATATGCTCAAATTACATCATTTAGTTGATGATAAGATACATGCAAGATCAATAGGGCCCTATAGTTTAGTCACACAACAGCCATTGGGTGGAAAAGCACAGTTCGGTGGGCAAAGGTTTGGTGAGATGGAAGTTTGGGCGCTGGAAGCATATGGTGCGGCCTACACTCTTCAGGAAATGTTAACCGTAAAGTCGGATGATGTTTCAGGTAGAACTAAGGTTTACGAGGCAGTAGTTAGGGGGGACGATAACTTTGAAGCAGGAATTCCAGAATCTTTTAATGTTTTGATAAAGGAGTTGCGTTCTCTGGGATTGAACGTTGATTTGGATCAACGAGCTCTCTAGTGCGTTGCTTTTAGAGTAAAACTTTTGGATTAATTTTATGTGCACTCAATCAATAAAAAAAAAGAATGTTTCAATAAGTAATATATTTTTGTTGTCAGGGTTGCGCAAGGAGACTTCGATATGAATGATTTGGTTAATGTATTTGGTCAACCTACCGGAACTGACAGTTTTGACCAAATTAAGATCTCTATAGCAAGTCCTGAACGTATTCATTCCTGGTCGTTTGGCGAAATTAAAAAGCCAGAAACTATAAACTACCGCACTTTCAAGCCAGAGCGTGATGGTCTCTTTTGTGCCCGTATCTTTGGCCCAATAAAAGACTACGAGTGTTTGTGTGGTAAATACAAGAGAATGAAATACCGCGGTATTATCTGTGAGAAATGCGGTGTAGAAGTTACTCTGAGCAAAGTTCGAAGGGAACGGATGGGGCATATTGAGTTAGCTTCCCCGGTTGCTCATATCTGGTTTCTGAAATCATTACCTAGCAGGATCGGTCTCTTGCTGGATATGACATTGAAAGAGCTTGAGCGGGTCCTCTATTTTGAGAGTTTTGTTGTCCTTGATGAGGGATTTACCTCGTTGAATCGACGTCAATTGATGTCGGAAGAGGAGTATTTCGATGCCATGGATGAGTTTGGTGAAGACAACTTCAGAGCTTCGATTGGAGCAGAGGCACTTAAAGAGATGTTGTCTGGTCTAGATTTAGAGGAAGAGATAATAGAAATCAGGGAGGGATTGAGGACCACTGGGTCTGAAATGAAGCGTAAGAAATTTGTTAAGCGTCTTAAATTAGTAGAAGCATTTATCGAATCTGGTTGCAGACCGGAATGGATGATACTTGACGTCGTTCCAGTTATTCCACCTGAACTTCGGCCCCTGGTTCCCTTGGATGGCGGACGGTTTGCAACTTCAGATCTGAATGACCTTTACCGGCGCGTTATTAATCGAAATAATAGATTGAAACGGTTAATAGAGTTGAGGGCTCCGGATATAATTGTCCGTAATGAAAAAAGAATGCTACAAGAGTCTGTTGATGCCCTTTTTGATAACGGGCGTCGTGGTCGAGTGATCACTGGAGCCAACAAGCGCCCATTAAAATCATTGTCGGATATGTTGAAGGGTAAGCAAGGCCGGTTTCGTCAGAATTTGTTAGGTAAGAGAGTGGATTATTCTGGTCGCTCCGTGATTGTTGTCGGACCTGAATTGATGTTACATCAATGCGGATTGCCAAAAAAGATGGCTCTAGAGTTGTTTAAGCCGTTCATTTACTCAAAATTAGAATTATATGGGTTGGCTACCACCATTAAGGCGGCAAAGCGTATGGTGGAGAAAGAACGTCCCGAAGTTTGGGATATTCTTGAAGAAGTGATTAGGGAACATCCGGTTCTTCTTAACAGGGCACCGACTTTGCATCGGTTAGGGATACAAGCTTTTGAGCCGGTTTTGATAGAAGGAAAGGCCATCCAATTACACCCGCTTGTTTGCACTGCATTTAATGCCGACTTTGATGGCGATCAAATGGCTGTCCATGTTCCTTTATCGCTTGAAGCGCAACTAGAGGCGCGTGTTTTGATGATGTCGACTAACAACATATTAAGCCCAGCCAATGGAAAACCAATCATCGTGCCTTCACAAGATATTATCCTGGGGCTATACCATCTCACGATGGAGCGTGCTGGGATGGTTGGTGAGGGCATGGTTTTTGCCAATCTGTCAGAGATTGAGCACGCCCTTCATAGTGGGGCTGTTCATCTTCATGCTAAAATAAAAGCGCGTATGGAAACTTATGACGAGAATGGCGACAAAGCGTTAAGGATAGTAGAGTCAACACCGGGTAGGCTCCGATTAGCTAAACTCATACCTGATAGCCCAAGGTTGGGCTTTGATAAGATAAACAAGCTAATGACCAAGAAAGAAGTTTCTAACGTTATAGATAATGTCTACAGACACTGTGGTCAAAAAGAAACAGTGCTTTTCGCAGACCGCGTTATGGCATTAGGTTTTGGTCAGGCTTGTGTAGCGGGCATTTCATTTGGTAAAGACGATCTCATCATTCCAGACGCAAAAAATGCTTTGGTAGATGAGGCTACCAAACAGGTTAAAGAGTTTGAACAACAATACCTCGATGGATTAATCACTCAAGGTGAGAAATATAATAAAGTCGTTGATGTATGGTCACGCTGCACAGATCAGGTTGCGGAAGAGATGATGGGCCGCATAATGACTGTAGAGGAGGGGAAGGAAGTAAATTCAGTTTGGATGATGGCACATTCTGGTGCAAGAGGTTCTCCCGCTCAAATTAAACAGTTAGCTGGCATGCGTGGCTTAATGGCTAAACCTTCAGGGGAAATTATCGAAACACCAATAATTTCGAATTTCAAAGAAGGTTTAAATGTCCTCGAGTATTTTAACTCAACTCATGGTGCTAGGAAGGGGCTTGCTGATACCGCTTTAAAAACAGCAAACTCGGGGTATTTGACGCGGCGGTTAGTGGATGTGGCACAGGACTGTATCATAATTGAATATGACTGTGGGTCTGCTAGAGGGCTTACTGTGAAGGCAGTTGTTGAGGATGGTGAAATAATTGATCCATTATCTGAACGAATCCTTGGTCGTAGTGCAGCGGAAGATATAAAGGATCCAATATCTGGGGAGCTATTGGTGAAGGCTGCAGAAATCATCGATGAAGAGGATGTGGATGCTATAGACGCAGCGGGTATCGAGTCGGTCTTAATTAGATCCGTTTTAACCTGTGACACCAAAGGAGGGGTATGCGGTGCCTGTTATGGCAGAGACCTTGCCAGAGGAACATCAGTAAATGTTGGGGAGGCCGTAGGCGTCATCGCAGCACAATCTATCGGTGAACCTGGAACTCAATTAACGATGAGAACATTTCATATAGGCGGTGCTGCGCAACGTGGCGCAGAACAGTCTAGTATTGAAGCTGCGTTCACTGCAAGGGCGACGCTGGTAAACCGTAATGTAGTTGAAAACTCTGCGGGTGTTTTAATTGTTATGAGCCGCAATGCGGAGGTGGTTTTGATGGACCCACAGGGTCGAGAACGTGCTCGCCATAAAATACCGTATGGATCAAGACTTCTTGTGGATGACGGGCAGGATGTTACGCAAGGGCAAACTCTGGCTGAGTGGGATCCTTACACAATCCCTATTATCACGGAAAAAGAAGGTACAGCGCACTACGTAGATCTTGTAGATGGTGTGTCAATGAGAGAGGTTGTGGATGAGGCGACAGGTATAGCGTCGCGCGTTGTTTTTGATTGGAAGCAGCAGTCCAAAGGTGCCGATTTGCGACCAAGAATAACTCTTCGTGATGATTCGGGTGAGGTGATTGAGTTAGGTAACGGGTTAGAAGCACGTTACTTTATGTCTCTTGATGCTATCCTGTCTGTAGAAAATGGTGCCAAGGTTCAGGCTGGAGATGTGCTAGCCCGAATACCAAGAGAGTCGTCAAAAACACGGGATATCACCGGTGGACTGCCTCGGGTAGCGGAACTTTTCGAAGCCCGTAAACCTAAGGATTATGCGATTCTGAGCGAGTCAGAGGGTAGAATAGAGTTTGGACGTGATTATAAAACAAAGAGAAGGGTTAATGTAGTCCCGGTAGAAGGTGATGGAGAAGTTGTTGAATATTTAATCCCAAAAGGTAAGCATCTGGCTGTACAAGAGGGTGATTATGTTCAGGTGGGCGAGTTGTTGTTAGATGGTAATCCGGTGCCTCACGATATTCTTAATATTTTAGGTGTTGAAGCCTTAGCAAGCTATCTAACTAATGAGGTTCAAGATGTTTATAGGCTCCAGGGTGTTAAAATCAATGACAAGCATATCGAAGTTATCGTTCGTCAGATGCTTCAAAAAGTCGAGATAGAAGATGGCGGTGAAACAACCTTCCTTGTTGGTGAGACTATCGATCGGGAAGAGTTCGAGCAAGTAAACGAAAAAGCAGAGAAGCAGGGGCTTACGGTCGCAAAGGCAAAACCTGTCCTCCAAGGTATAACCAAGGCCTCCTTGCAGACACAATCATTTATTTCAGCTGCGTCATTCCAAGAAACGACTAGGGTTTTAACCGAAGCCGCAGTGTCGGGGAAAGTTGATAATCTTGAAGGTCTCAAAGAAAATGTAATTGTTGGACGATTAGTTCCAGCTGGAACAGGAAGCGTAATGAATAGATTTAAACGAATAGCCGCATCAAGGGATAAACAGTTAACAATTAAGGAAGCCGAAGAGGAGATCTCATTAATCAATACAGCGGATCAACAAATAAGCGCGGCGGAATAAACAGGTCATTTGGGTCTAAGTTGTTGATATGTGCCTGTTTATCATTGATTGTTTAGGCGCCGTATTTGAAACCTGGTATATTCTGATCTAAAGTGGCTCTGACTGTAACGGCGTATCAAAGTCTCTTATTGTAATTATATTACAATAAGAGACTTTGATACGCACAACTTGTGCTAAAAATGGGTTAAGAAATAAAGATTGCAATTCTTTGCACTCTACACTTGACCCAGTGGACTAGGATACATACTATCCGGCGACTTTTATAGGGCTTGGTGGTACCTCAGAGGGCGAGTAGAAAACGTCGGAGGGGTAAACGCAGGTTCAAGCGATATATAGTGGCTGTTTGATCTCAGTTTATGGGGTCAGTTAGCGAAACAAAAGAGGGTAAGGTAAAAGCTACCTTTATTGTTTGTTTCGCATTGTTTTTTTTTACTGACTCATTTTTGTGAGTTGGGCGAAATGAGGAGAGTACGAGATGTCTAGACGTCATCGCGCCGAGAAAAGAGATGTGTTGCCCGACGCCAAGTTTAAGGACGAAGTGGTCAGTAAATTTATGAGCTGTTTAATGTATGATGGGAAAAGGTCGACGGCTGAGTTAATCGTTTATGGTGCGTTCGATAGAATAGAGTCCAAGACAGGTCAGCAGCCCGTGACTGTTTTTCATGAAGCCCTTAATAATGTTCGTCCTATGGTGGAAGTCCGTTCCAGACGGGTTGGGGGCGCTACATATCAAGTTCCGGTCGAGGTAAGGAATGATAGAGCGCAGGCGTTAGCAATCAGATGGACAATAGACGCGGCCCGGAAACGATCCGAGAATACTATGGTTGACAGATTGTCGGGCGAGCTTATGGACGCTGTGAACAGCCGGGGAGCGGCAGTAAAAAAGAAAGAAGATACTCATCGGATGGCTGAAGCTAACAAAGCTTTCTCCCACTACCGTTGGTAAGATTGGGTAACTGAACGATGGCTAGAACTCACTCTCTTAACACTTATCGCAACATTGGGATTATGGCCCATATCGATGCCGGCAAGACAACAACTACAGAGCGTGTTTTGTACTACACTGGTAGATCTTACAAAATAGGAGAAGTTCACGACGGTAATGCTACAATGGATTGGATGGAACAAGAGCAGGAGCGTGGTATCACGATAACGTCTGCTGCGACAACTTGTCATTGGAATGATCATCAAATAAATATAATAGACACCCCAGGCCATGTTGATTTTACAATCGAAGTTGAGAGGTCCCTGAGGGTTCTTGATGGAGCTGTTGCAGTTTTTGACTCAGTTGCCGGTGTAGAGCCTCAATCAGAAACGGTTTGGCGACAAGCAGACAAGTACGAGGTTCCAAGGATCTGTTTTGTTAATAAAATGGATAGAATTGGTGCCGATTTTTATAGATGTGTGGAAATGATTGTGGACCGACTGGGAGCTTTGCCGTTAGTGACGCAGTTACCTATTGGTTCTGAGTCTGACTTTGTTGGTGTTGTAGATCTGCTAACGATGAAAGCTATTCGGTGGTTAGATGAGAGCCTTGGAGCGGAATTTGAGATTGTAGATATACCTGAGGATTTATTGGCCAAAGCTGCTGAGTACAGGACTTCACTCGTTGAGCTGGCTGTGGAGCAGGATGAGGCCGCGCTTGAAGCATATTTAGAGGGTGATGAACCGAGCGTAGAGATCCTGAAAAAGTGCATACGCATTGGCACACTCGCATCTAGTTTTGTCCCTGTGATATGTGGGTCTGCGTTCAAAAATAAGGGTGTTCAACCGTTGCTGGATGCTGTGGTTGATTATTTGCCTTCGCCGCTAGATGTCGATAGTGTCAAAGGCGTAATCCCGGATACAGAAGAAGAAGTAGTTAGGGAAAGTGACGATGCAGCTCCCCTTTTCTGGGCTAGCATTCAAAATAATGAATGATCCATTTGTTGGCTCGTTGACGTTCGTTCGTGTATATTCTGGGGTTTTAGAAGCAGGAAAAACAGTAATTAATACTGTAAAAGACAAAAAAGAACGAGTTGGGAGAATGCTGGAAATGCATTCTAACAGCCGTGAGGATATAAAAGAGGCAAGAGCGGGCGATATCATCGCACTTGCTGGATTAAAGGATACCACGACGGGTGATACCCTCTGCGATCCTCTGTCTCCTGTTATCTTAGAGAGAATGGATTTCCCAGATCCTGTTATAGAGGTGGCTGTTGAGCCCAAAACAAAGGCCGATCAAGAGAAAATGGGTACGGCTTTGGCAAGGTTGGCCGCAGAAGATCCTTCTTTTCGGGTCACGTCGGATCATGAGAGTGGGCAAACTATAATAAAAGGGATGGGTGAGCTGCATCTCGAAATATTAGTGGATAGAATGAGGCGTGAATTTAAAGTTGATGCTAATGTTGGCGCACCCCAGGTTGCGTACCGAGAAACTATTACAAAGTCAGCTGAGATAGACTATACGCATAAAAAACAGACTGGTGGTTCTGGACAGTTTGCCCGATTAAAGCTCGTTCTTGAACCACTCCCGGTAGGTTCGGGGTTTGAATTTGAGAATAAAGTTGTTGGTGGTTCTGTTCCGCGAGAATATATTCCTGGTGTTGAAAAAGGTTTAGAAACGTCGAAGGAAACTGGTGTGGTAGCAGGTTTTCCTCTTATAGATTTTAAAGCCACACTCATTGATGGGGCTAGCCATGACGTTGACTCAAGTGTCATGGCTTTTGAAATTGCGGCCCGTGCAGCTTTTCGTGAAGGAATACCTAAGTGCGCGCCAAGGCTATTGGAGCCGATTATGCGAGTAGAAGTTGTTACTCCAGAGGATTATATGGGAGATATTATTGGTGACTTGAACAGTCGTCGTGGCAACGTTTCGGGTATGGATCAGCGAGGCAATGCTCGAGTTATAAACGCTATGGTTCCATTGGCTAATATGTTTGGTTACGTTAATACGCTAAGGTCAATGAGCCAGGGTCGTTCTCAGTACACTATGCATTTTGATCACTACGATCAGGTGCCTCAGGCTGTAGCAGATGAGGTAACGGCCAAAATGGCTTAACAGTATGGTTCTAGTTTAGTTTAATTGTTTTTTTCAGGTGTATGTTTTAAGACGGAGTGGTAAAAGATGGCGAAGGAAAAATTTGAACGTAATAAGCCGCATTGCAATATCGGTACGATAGGCCATGTTGATCACGGTAAAACAACGCTTACTGCTGCTATTACAAAAGTTTTAGCAGAGGCGGGTGGGGCAGATTATACTGCTTATGATCAGATTGATAAGGCTCCTGAAGAGAAGGCGCGTGGTATAACTATATCCACTGCTCATGTAGAATATGAAACTGAAGCGCGACATTATGCGCATGTGGATTGTCCAGGGCACGCTGATTACGTAAAAAATATGATTACAGGTGCGGCTCAGATGGATGGAGCTATTTTAGTTGTATCGGCAGCAGATGGCCCAATGCCACAAACTAGAGAGCATATTCTTCTTGCCCGTCAGGTTGGTGTTCCCGCGCTTGTAGTGTTTATGAATAAAGTCGACCAGGTCGATGATGAAGAGCTTCTGGAACTTGTTGAGATGGAAATCCGGGAGTTGCTTTCTTCCTATGATTTTCCAGGGGACGACATTCCAATCGTTAAAGGCTCAGCATTGGCTTCTATTGAGGATTCTGATGAAGCGACAGGTAAGGGTGCAATTCAAGAGTTAATGGCGGCAGTCGATAGTTATATTCCCCAGCCTGAGAGACCAATAGATCTTCCTTTCTTAATGCCGATTGAAGATGTTTTTTCAATTTCGGGTCGTGGAACGGTTGTTACTGGCCGGGTTGAGGCAGGAATCATTAATGTGAATGACGCGGTTGAAATTGTTGGTATTCGTGAGTTAGGCAAGTCTGTTTGTACGGGCGTTGAAATGTTTCGTAAACTTCTCGATCGTGGTGAGGCAGGCGACAATGTTGGTCTGTTGCTGCGTGGTATCAACCGTGATGATGTAGAGCGTGGTCAGGTTATTGCTGCTCCAGGTTCGATTAGTCCTCATACAAAATTTTCTTGTGAGGCATATATTTTAACAAAAGAAGAAGGCGGGCGCCATACTCCATTCTTTTCTAACTATCGGCCGCAATTTTATTTTCGAACTACTGATGTTACCGGCTCGGTGGTTTTGCCTGACGGAACAGAGATGGTGATGCCCGGTGATAATATTTCAATGGATGTTAATTTGATTGCCCCTATTGCGATGGATGAGGGCCTACGCTTTGCTATTCGTGAGGGTGGTAGGACAGTTGGTGCTGGTGTTGTTGCTAAGGTATTAGAATAATCTGCGTTTGAGTACTTAGGCATTTTTTGCCACCGTTTTTGTTAAGGATTGATCACATGGATAGTCAAAATATAAGAATACGTCTGAAGGCATTTGATCATCGAGTATTAGATCAGTCGACCGGTGAGATAGTAAATACCGCAAAGAGAACTGGCGCTCAGGTTCGTGGACCTATTCCCCTTCCAAATCGGATAGCAAAATATACGGTTCTTCGTGGTCCCCATGTGGATAAAAAAAGTCGCGAGCAGTTTGAGATCAGAACCCATAAGCGACTTCTAGACATTATAGATCCAACTCCTCAAACGGTGGATGCTTTAATGAAACTTGATTTGGCCGCTGGGGTTGATGTCGAGATTAAGCTTTAGGTTCGGAGAATTTAGATGCGTTCTGGAATTATTGCCCTCAAAGTTGGCATGACACGAGTTTTCGCCGAAGACGGGCGTCACGTCCCTGTAACTGTTTTAAAGGTGGACGATTGTAGAGTTGTGGGAAAGAAAACTCAGGAAACAGACGGTTACAATGCCGTGCAGCTAGGTGTTGGCGTTGCCAAGATCAAACGGACCTCTAAACAGATGCGGGGCCATTTTGCAAAGGCCCAAGTGGAGCCAAAAAAGAAATTGACTGAATTTAGAGTAACTGCAGACGCGCTTCTTGATGTTGGGTCTGAGATCCTTGTTGATCATTTTATTAGTGGTCAAAAAATTGATGTAATTGGTACGTCAATTGGGAAAGGATTTGCTGGAGCTATGAAACGGCACAATTTCCACGGGCTTAGGGCAACTCATGGTGTGTCTGTATCGCATCGATCTCATGGTTCAACTGGCAATAGTCAGGACCCAGGACGCGTCTGGAAAGGTAAGAAGATGGCTGGGCATATGGGAGATCGTCGTGTTACAACTCAAAATTTGAAAATCCATTCCACGGATGTTGATGCTGGAGTTATATTGATTGAGGGGGCTGTCCCTGGATCTAAGGGTTCTTATGTATTGGTGCAAGACGCACACAAGTCGCCGATGCCAGATGACGCTCCATTTCCTGCTTCTATTCGCATGGGTGGGTTTGACGATGGTTTCGTGGCAGCGGCAGATACTTCCGAGAAAAAAATAGCAGAAGTTGCTGAGGGGGCTGACCAACAAGATACTAAGTTAAAGAATGATCAAGTCGCCGAAACGAGCACTCCAGAGAAAGAGGGCTGAAAATATGAAAGTTGCAGTTAAAAGTTTTGACAATAAGGATATGGGTGAAATAGAACTCAACGAGACAGTTTTTGGCGTGGAACCTCGAAGAGATATTCTTGCTCGGGTAGTTAATTGGCAGTTAGCTAAACGCCGCGCGGGTACGCACAAAGTCAAGTTAGTAGGGGAAATTAGTGGAACAACAGCAAAACCGTTTCGACAAAAAGGAACTGGTCGTGCTCGCCAAGGAACAACCAGAGCTGTCCAATTTCGAGGAGGCGCTACAGCGCACGGCCCTGTTGTGCGTAGTCATGCTCATGACCTTCCAAAGAAAGTTCGTCGACTTGGACTGAAATGCGCACTTTCGGCTAAGCAGGCAGAAGGTAAATTATTCATAATAGATAAGGTTGATGTTTCAGGAAAAACTAAAGAAATAGCTAAACAATTATTAACACTTGGATTGTCATCCACTCTATTCATCGATGGCACTGAACCTAGTAATGTACTGGTTAAGGCAATTCGTAATATACCAAAAACAGACGTCATTCCCAGTCAAGGTGCAAATGTCTATGACATCCTCAGAAGAGATATATTGGTTCTGACTCGAGATGCGGTCCAACAATTAGAGGAGCGGCTTAAATGAGTATTAGGCCTCACAACGCTAGCCAGGTAAGGCTTACCAATGAGCAGATGTATGAAATCATTCGAGAGCCAATTGTAACCGAAAAAAGTACACTTGGTTCGCAGTTCGGACAAGTGACATTTAAGGTGGATTTGGCTGCTACAAAGCCTGAGATAAAGGTGGCAATTGAGCAATTATTTGATCGAAAAGTAAAGGCCGTGAACACTCTGAGGCAAAAAGGTAAAGTAAAAAGGTTTCGTGGTAGAATTGGACGTCGGTCTGATTTCAAAAAGGCAATCGTCACTTTTGAAGACGGCCAAGATGTCGATGTTAGTCAGGGGATATAAACAAATGGCTCTGAAGCATTATAACCCGACAACACCTTCGCAGCGTCAGCTAATAACCGTAGACCGGTCCGAGTTATGGAAGGGGAAGCCCGTCAAGAAATTGACCAGGGGGCTTACAAAAACGGGGGGACGAAATAATCATGGCCGTATTACAATGTGGCACCGTGGTGGCGGTCATAAACGTACCTATAGAATAATTGACTTTAAACGCCGAAAGTTCGATGTGGAGGCAACTGTTCAACGTTTGGAATACGACCCAAATCGAACGGCTTTCATAGCGTTGATTGAGTATGCTGATGGCGAACAAGCATATATTATAGCCCCGCAGCGTTTAAGTATTGGGGATAAGGTTTTAGCTTCAAGCCGAGCTGATATAAAACCCGGGAATGCAATGCCAATTAGTAGTATTCCCGTTGGTACTATTATTCATAATGTGGAACTCAAGCCTCAAAAAGGTGGTCAGTTGGCAAGATCAGCCGGCGCATATGTTCAACTCGTGGGAAGAGAGTCTGGTTATGCACTATTGAGACTTACGTCAGGCGAGGTTCGCCGTGTGCGATCTGAATGTATGGCTTCTATAGGCGCAGTATCTAACCCGGATCAAAAAAATACTAACCTGGGTAAAGCCGGCCGCAAACGTTGGCTGGGAAGACGTCCAGTGGTTAGGGGTGTAGTGATGAATCCCATTGATCACCCCCATGGTGGAGGAGAGGGTAGGACGTCTGGTGGACGTCACCCAGTAACTCCATGGGGTGTGCCGACTAAAGGAAAGCGTACGCGAAGTAATAAAAAAACTGACCGGTTAATTGTTCGCCGTCGTCGTAAATAAGAGAGGATAAGAGTTTGGCTCGTTCTGTTTGGAAAGGACCATTTGTAGACGGTTATCTGCTTAAAAAAGCAGAAGCGACGTTAGCGTCAGGCCGTAATACAGTTATTAAGATCTGGTCTAGGCGCTCGACAATAATGCCACAGTTCGTGGGGTTGACATTTGGGGTGCATAATGGGCAAAAATTTGTGCCCGTACTGGTAACCGAGCACATGGTTGGACACAAGTTTGGGGAGTTTGCTCCCACACGTACTTACTTTGGGCATGCAGCGGATAAGAAAGCTCGTCGCTAGAAACTGGGATGGACTATAATGAGTAAGACTTCGGCAGGACGGAAAGTAGCAGAAAACGAAGCATATTCCGTGCTTCGTAATTTGAGAGTAAGTCCGCAAAAATTAAATTTGGTGGCCACGATGATTAGGGGGATGGATGCAGAAAAGGCATTAGCTGCATTGACGTTTTCTCGACGTAGAATTAGCGATGACGTAAAAAAAGCAGTCCAATCAGCAATAGCTAATGCTGAAAATAATCATCAGCTTGACGTAGATAGACTGTTCATAAAAGAGGCTTCAGTTGGAAAAGCCATTACCATGAGACGCTTCAGACCAAGGGCCAGAGGGCGAACGGGTCGCATAAGAAAACCATTTTCTCATTTGACGGTTATAGTCAGTGAACGACAGGAGACGGCATAATGGGGCATAAGGTCAATCCAATAGGGCTTCGACTTGGCATCAATAGAACTTGGGACTCCCGATGGTTCGCGGTAAAAAATTATGCGGATTTGTTGCATCAAGATCTCAAATTACGAAGTTACCTTCGCAAACGGCTCCAGCAGGCGGGTGTGAGCCGTGTTGTAATAGAGAGACCAGCAAAGAGGGCGCGGGTAACAATATATACCGCGCGACCGGGTGTTGTTATTGGTAAAAAGGGCGGCGATATTGAGAAACTACGGTCCGAACTATCGGCAATGACAGATACAGATGTGCATTTGAATATAATAGAAATACGAAAGCCTGAAATCGACGCTAGCTTGATCGCGGAGAATATAGCTCAACAATTGAGCCGTCGGGTAGCTTTCCGGCGAGCAATGAAACGGGCGGTCCAATCTGCTATGCGTCTGGGAGCGTTAGGAATAAGAATAAATTGTGCCGGTCGTCTAGGTGGGGCAGAAATTGCAAGAACAGAGTGGTATAGGGAAGGTCGGGTTCCTTTGCATACCCTCAGGGCCGATATCGATTATGGTGAATCTACGGCCCAAACTACTTATGGTGCTTGTGGTGTTAAAGTTTGGGTCTTTAAGGGTGAGATAATGGCACATGACCCAATGGCTCAAGACAAAAGAATGTCCGAACAACAGGCCAGTGGGCCCCAACGGTAACGCTAGGTTGGCTTGGTGAAGAGGAAACTAGAATATGCTCAGCCCTAAACGAACTAAATTCCGAAAAGCCCATAAAGGACGTATTCATGGCAATGCAAAGGGCGGTACGCAATTGAACTTTGGGTCCTATGGCTTAAAGGCCTTGACCCCAGCACGTGTAACTGCGCGACAAATTGAAGCGGCTCGCCGCGCTATAACGCGACATATTAGGAGAGCTGGTAGGGTTTGGATCCGGATATTCCCAGACGTACCTGTATCTAGTAAACCGGCGGAAGTCAGAATGGGTAAAGGCAAAGGAACACCTGAATTTTGGGTATGCCGTGTGAAGCCAGGTAGGGTGCTGTTTGAGTTGGAGGGTGTTCCCCGTGATTTAGCTCAGCAAGCGTTCACCTTAGCGTCGGCAAAGTTGCCTGTTGATACGCGTTTCATCACCAGAGTTGGTGATAACTAGATTTAGGAGAAGTTAGATGGCCAATAAGCGAGCTGTTGATTTTAGAGCAAAAACTGAGGATGAGTTAGAGACGCAATTAGTTGATCTTCGCAAGGAGCAGTTTAACCTTCGTTTTCAGATAGCAAACGGCCAGCTAGAAAACACTGCGCGTACCCGACAAGTGCGAAGAGATATAGCGAGAACGAAGTTAATTATTTCAGAAAAAGCTCAGGGAGTTGTCTGAGAATAGGCCGTAAAGAGGCTAAAGGGAGTGAACTAAAATGCCGAAACGTGAATTGCAAGGCATAGTTGTGAGTGATAAAGGGGACAAAACTGTCGTGGTTAGTGTCGAGCGGCGTATTGTGCATCCTATGTACAAGAAAATTATAAAACGGTCTAAGCGTTTTGCAGCTCATGACGAAGCGAATAAACATAAATTAGGTGAGGTGGTGCGCATTCGCGAATGTGCACCCAAGTCAAAACGGAAGACATGGGAAGTCGTAGATTTAGCTTCGGCTGACTGAAATATAAACAGGAATTTTTAATATGATTCAGATGCAATCAAACTTGGATGTAGCCGATAATTCTGGAGCGCGTCGCGTTCAGTGTATCAAGGTTCTAGGAGGCTCAAAACGAAAAGTTGCCGGCGTGGGCGATGTAATAGTTGTCTCTGTTAAGGAGGCTATACCTCGTGGGCGTGTAAAAAAGGGTGAGGTTTTAAAAGCAGTGATAGTTCGCACTGCTAAAGAGATAAGGCGAGTTGATGGTTCGGCTATCCGCTTCGATAGGAATGCAGCTGTGTTGATCAATAATCAAAACGAACCGATTGGGACACGAATTTTTGGTCCAGTTACTAGAGAGTTGCGCGCGAAACAGTTCATGAAAATAGTTTCTCTCGCGCCGGAGGTACTGTAATGGCTAGAAAACTGAAGATTCGAAAGGGTGATAACGTTGTTGTTACTACCGGTAAAGATAGCGGTAAGACAGGTGAAGTGTTGGTTGTATTCCCTGATACGTCAAGAGTTCTAGTTCGGGGCGTTAATATCGTAAAACGTCATACAAAGCCAAGCCAGACAACAACTGGGGGAATTATGGAGCGTGAGGCTTCGATCCATATATCCAATGTGTCCCACGTTGATCCAAAAACTAATAAAGCATCCAAAGCTGGTTATAGATTTCTGGAGGATGGTCGTAAGGTGCGTTTTGCCAGGGGTTCTGGCGAAGTAATAGACGTGTGAACGGAGTAGGATAAATAAAAATGACCCGTTTGAATGATTTATATATACAGTCGATTAGGCCTGATCTCGTGAAAGAGGTCGGTTATGCTAACATATTACAAGTCCCAAAATTGAGAAAAATTGTAATAAATATGGGTATAGGTGAGGCAGTGCAAGACTCCAAGAAAGTTGCTGCTGCAGTTTCAGAACTTGCGTTAATAGCTGGCCAAAAACCTGTAACTACCAAAGCAAAGAAATCAGTTGCGGGCTTCAAGCTACGCGAAGGAATGGCGATTGGCTGTAAGGTAACCCTTCGCAGAGACCGTATGTATGAGTTCTTGGACCGGTTGATAACAATAGCTCTCCCTAGGGTGCGTGATTTTCGGGGGCTGAATCCAAAAAGTTTTGATGGGTCTGGTAACTATGCCATGGGTCTAAAGGAACAAATAGTGTTCCCAGAAATTGATTATGATCGGATAGATTCTGTGAGAGGTATGGATATTATTTTTGTAACGTCTGCAAACACTGATGACGAGGCAAGAGAACTTTTGCGTCGTTTTAGTTTCCCATTCGAGAAATGATAGGGAAGGGAGAGGATTAATGGCTAGAAAAAGTTCTATAGAGAAAAATAAAAATCGGTCGAAACTGGTTGCTCTGCATGCTTCGAAGAGACAGCGGTTAAAGGCCCTAGTGAGTGATAAAGATCTTCCAATTGAAGAGCGGTTTAATGCGGGTTTAAAGCTAAGCGAAATGCCCCGTAACGGGTCAAAGATACGACTTAGGAATAGATGTGAGCTTACAGGGCGGCCGCGAGGTTATTATAGAAAATTCAAAATGTCGCGAATAGCGTTGCGCGACTTGGGTTCAACCGGACAAATACCAGGTCTTGTGAAGTCTAGTTGGTAGGAGACAAGAATGACAATGAGTGACCCTCTAGGGGATATGTTAACGAGGATCCGGAACGGCCAGCAGGCACGTAAGACAGTAGTGTCTACTCCAGGGTCCCGAATGCGTAGTAATGTTTTAGAAGTCCTGAAACGGGAGGGCTATATTCGTGGGTTTACCAGCAGTGTTTCTGAGCAAACAGTTAATGCTTCTGATTTAAGTATTGAACTTAAGTATTACGAGGGCGAACCAGTTATACGCGAAATAAAGCGAGTATCTAAACCTGGTCGTCGCGTTTATTCAAAAATAAATGATTTGCCCCGTGTTTTTAATGGTCTTGGGATTTCTATCATCTCAACACCACAAGGAATAATGTCCGATAATGAGGCGAGGGCCGCTAATGTTGGTGGCGAAGTTCTCTGTCACGTATTTTAGACTGGAGTATTTTATATGTCGCGAATAGGGAAAAACCCTGTATCTGTCCCTAGTGGTGTTACTGTTGAGATAATCGATAACCTATTAAGGGCGAAAGGTAAGTTGGGAGAACAATCCTTTACTATATCGGATGATGTTCAGGTGTCATTACTTGATAATATCGTGACGGTAGCCCCAAAGACAAAGTCAAAACGTGCTCGTTCAATGTGGGGAACCACTAGAGCTAGAATAAATAATATGTTGGTAGGCGTGGGCGAAGGCTTTACTATTCAATTGGAAATCAATGGTGTTGGATACAGAGCCGCAGTCGAAGGCAGTGACTTAGTTCTAGCTCTTGGTTACAGCCACCCTGTTCGATATCCCATACCAGAAGGGGTTGAGATGAAATGTGAGCGCCCAACCGCTATTTCGATACATGGTGGAGATAAACAGCAAGTTGGTCAATTGGCTTCTGAAATAAGAGCTTACAGGCCGCCTGAACCTTTTAAAGGCAAAGGGATTAAATATGCTAATGAAACAATACGCCGTAAAGAAGGTAAGAAGAAGTAGGGACAAGCAAAATGCTTAACACGAAAGAGCTTTTTTCAAAGCGAGTACACCGTAATCGATCTGCGTTAAAACGTAGATCGCCAGACAAGATGAGACTTTCGGTATTTAGATCGTCTAAAAATATTTATGCGCAAGTTATCGACGATTTAAACGGACGCACTGTTGCTTCGGCTTCGTCATTGGAAAAAGATCTGCGTGGCGCTCTGAAAACTGGGGGCGATAAATCAGCAGCGGAAGCAGTTGGAAAACTAGTGGCTGAAAGAGCTCTGGAAAATGGTTTTGCTGAAGTAATATTTGATCGTGGTGGTTACAGGTATCATGGTCGTGTCAAGGCTCTCGCTGATAGTGCGCGCGAAGCTGGTCTTAAATTCTAAAGGGAGCCTGTTATGGCACGTGGCGAAAGACAAGAACGAGGTAGCAGAGATCAAAAAGAGGATCCGGAGCTAATTGAAAAGTTAGTTGGCATCAATAGAGTGGCTAAGGTGGTAAAAGGTGGTAGAAGATTTGGATTTGCTGCTCTTGTAGTGGTAGGCGACGGCCGCGGTCGCGTTGGCCATGGAGCTGGAAAAGCTAGGGAGGTGCCAGAGGCCATTAGAAAAGCAACAGATCAAGCCAAAAGGACAATGGTTCGCGTTCCCTTAAGAGAAGGGAGGACGCTGCATCATGATATGAAGGGGGATTATGGTGCGGGGCACGTGGTGTTACGTTCCGCGCCCGCGGGGACAGGTGTTATTGCGGGAGGCCCAATGCGTGCGATTTTTGAGTCATTGGGTGTTCAGGATGTGGTCGCTAAGTCTACTGGATCATCTAACCCACACAATATGATTAAGGCGACTTTCGATGCTCTTACTCGAATTGGATCTCCGCGTGCAGTTGCAGGAAAACGAGGGAAGAAAGTATCAGAGATTTTTGGGCGTAATATTAGTGATACGGAGTCCGTGGCGACCTAATGTTTTGATATTAATGTCCGAGTTGGAGTAACGATTATGAATAAAACAAAGCAAGTCACTGGGGTTGTTACAATTACCCAGATAAAGAGTGCGATTGGACGTAAACCAGGTCAAAAAGAAACACTTGTAGGTCTTGGCCTAAATAAGCTTTATAAAACTAGAACGCTTGAAGATACGCCAGCTGTTCGTGGGATGGTCAATAAGGTCCGCCATCTTTTACAAATAAAAGATAATTAGTGACGAGCAATTGGCCAATAAATTTGGCCTCTAAGGAGACTGTAAGACAATGAGATTAAATGAACTTAGAGATAATGTTGGCGCCCGGACCGAAAAAAAACGAGTTGGTCGTGGAGCTGGATCCGGAACAGGAAAAACTAGTGGTAGAGGGCATAAAGGGCAGAAATCGAGAGCTGGCGCGACTATCAATGGTTTTGAGGGCGGCCAGATGCCAATATACAGGCGACTTCCAAAACGTGGCTTTAAAAATCCATTTCGGAAAGAGTATGCAGTTATAAATTTAGGGGATGTGCAGAAGGCTATCGAGTCTGGACGTATAGAGGCGGGTGAAGAAATTAATGAAAAGGCTCTGCACGAAGCCGGGTTAGTTGGCAAAAAACGCCTTCGTGTTCGGTTGCTTGCCCGTGGGGAGATAAAATCTAAGGTTACGATGAAAGTTACGGGTGCATCGAAAACAGCGATGTCGGCAGTTGAAAAAGCAGGTGGTATAGTTATTCTAGAAGAAGCTATCGAAACAAACAGCTAGGATTAAAAGTATGGCGTCAAGCGCCGAACAATTCGCATCATCTTTTAATTTCGGTGCCTTATCTAAGGCTGCCGATCTTAAAAAACGTATTTGGTTTACACTAGCGGCTTTAGTCGTTTACCGCCTCGGTACCTACATACCGATACCCGGAATTGATCCTGCTATTCTAAAGGAGATATTTGACCAGAATGCGGGTGGTATTTTAGGTATGTTTGATATGTTCGCGGGTGGGGCCTTAGGACGTATGACCATTTTCGCTCTTAACATTATGCCGTATATATCGGCAGCTATCATAATGCAGTTGATGACAGCAGTCTCTCCTAATCTAGAGACCCTAAAAAAAGAAGGTGAAGCTGGTCGTAAAAAAATTAATCAATATACGAGATATTTAACAGTGCTACTTGCAGCTGTTCAGGCTTATGGTATCTCTGTTGGTCTTGAAAATATGGCTAGCGGCGGCGGGGCGGCTGTAACAAATCCAGGTGTATTCTTTAAGGCTACCACGGTGATAACTTTAGTTGGTGGAACAGTCTTTCTAATGTGGTTAGGTGAACAGATAACAGCTAGAGGTATTGGAAATGGAATTTCTTTAATTATCTTTGCTGGGATTGTAGCCAATTTACCCCAGGCGCTTGCTGGGACGCTCGAATTGGGGCGTACTGGAGCTCTTTCAGCAGCTTTGATTATTTTGCTTTTTGTTATGGCTGTTGCGGTTATTGCTTTTATAGTATTCATCGAGCGATCACAAAGAAAAATTACGGTTCAATATCCCAAACGCCAAACAGGTAATAAAATGACTGGTGGGGAATCCTCACACTTACCACTAAAGTTAAATGTATCGGGTGTGATACCGCCAATTTTTGCAAGTTCACTATTGCTTATGCCCGTCACGTTAGCCCAGTTTTCCGCAAGTGGCGGAGGGCCGGAATGGTTAACCACAATAAATGCTTTGCTTGGAAGAGGACAGCCACTATATTTGGCCGTCTACATCGGGTTAATTGTCTTTTTTGCATTTTTTTACACAGCGATAGTTTTTAACCCTGTTGAAACAGCAGATAACCTAAAAAAATATGGTGGGTTTGTTCCCGGTATACGACCTGGGAAAAATACTGCTGATTATTTAGATTACGTATTGACAAGGTTAACAGCTGTAGGTGCAGGGTACCTAGCCGCGGTTTGTATACTGCCCGAAATACTTATTAGTCAATATCAGGTACCTTTTTATTTTGGTGGAACAAGCTTGCTAATTGTTGTAACTGTGACACTCGATACTGTTGGACAGGTGCAATCGCATTTATTAGCGCACCAATACGATGGATTGATTAAAAAATCAAAATTACGAGGGAAAAGAGGATGAATATTATTCTTCTTGGTCCTCCTGGTGCAGGAAAAGGTACTCAAGCGAAATATTTATCGAATGCTTTTGGTTTAATAAAACTCTCTACTGGAGACATGTTAAGGGAGGCAATGGAAGAAGGATCAGAGCTGGGAAAAAAAGTTCAGAAGATTGTTGATTCCGGGGATTTAGTATCTGACGAAGTGATGATAGAAATGATCTCGGAACGAATTTCTCGGCCAGACTGTGCTTTGGGATTTATACTAGATGGCTTTCCCCGAACTCTAAATCAGGCCGTGACGTTAGATAAGGTCATCAAGAAAAAAAAGATTAAGTTAAATCACGTTATAGCTTTGGCTGTAAAAACCAATATCTTAATTAACCGAATAATAAACCGAGTGTCCGAGACACCGAACGATCAAAGACGAAATGATGATGACGAACAAATACTAACACATCGACTAAAAGTATATGAAGATCAAACAGCGCCTATTTTACCACATTACGATAAACTGGGATTACTTAAAACGGTAGATGGGATGCTTTCTGAAGTAGAGGTTAGCAAGAAGATTAGTGAAGTACTCGTACTGGAAAGATAAACAAGTGAAGCAACTGTATTGACTTGGGCGTTTGCATCCGTATAATCCGGCGCCCTAGGGAATCTAGTGTAAAGTATTTGAGTGTTGTAACAGATTTGGTTTTAAGGATGGGGCTATTATGAGTTCAAAGGCAGCAAAAGAAAAAAGGGAGTTCGATCCTTGGCACGTATAGCAGGAATTAATATTCCAACGCAGAAACGCGTGGAGATTGCTTTAACCTATATTTTTGGAATAGGTAGAACTACTGCGGCTGATCTTTGCAGAAAACTTGAAATTCCAACGGAACGGCGTGTCAGTGAATTAATGGAAGAGGAGCTTACGCGCCTAAGAGATATGATTGACACAGATGTGGTTGTTGAAGGCGATCTACGGCGTAAGACTGCTATGGATATAAAGCGTTTAATGGACTTAGGATGCTATAAAGGGCTTCGACACCGTAAAGGGCTTCCGGTTCATGGTCAAAGAACACATACAAATGCGAGAACCCGGAAGGGACCGGCTAGGCCAATAGCAGGTAAAAAGAAATAATTCAGCTTAATACTTCGTGGAGTAGTAAAGGGAATGGCAAAGCAACCGACTCAGGCTCGAGTAAAAAAACGAGAGCGTAAAAATATAATATCTGGTGTGGCGCACGTAAATGCCACTTTTAATAATACAATGATTACAATCACTGATGCGCAGGGTAATACCATATCTTGGTCGTCGGCAGGAGCAATGGGTTTTAAGGGATCACGAAAATCTACTCCCTATGCAGCCCAAGTTGCCGCTGAGGATGCCGGTAAAAAGGCTGCAGACCATGGTATGAAAACATTAGAAATAGAAGTAAGTGGTCCGGGTTCTGGAAGAGAGTCGGCTTTGCGGGCGTTGCAAACAGTAGGCTTTCAAGTGAATTCAATAAAGGATGTTACACCTATTCCCCACAACGGATGCCGGCCACCTAAAAGGCGCCGAGTGTAGGGTGATACTTCCTAGTCACTCTCGACAAAAAGTCGAGAGCGATAACGATATACGTGTTTATTAGAAATTACTAGAACGCGAATTCTCTAGTTTTAAACTTGTGAGGTAGATGTGGTAGTTCAGAAAAATTGGCAAGCTCTAATCAAACCCAGTAATCTTGAAGTTCAGCCTGGAAGTGATCCTGGAAGGACTGCTGTAGTCATAGCTGAGCCGTTAGAGCGTGGCTATGGCTTGACTCTTGGTAACGGTCTACGACGTATTTTATTATCTTCTCTACAGGGAGCAGCCGTAACAGCCATCCAAATTGACGGAATTTTACATGAGTTCACAACTATTCCAGGTGTGCGTGAAGATGTGACCGATATGGTTTTAAATATTAAATTGATGGCTCTTCGTATGGATGACGAAGGACCAAAAAAAATGAGGTTAAAGGCAGTAGGGCCAGGTGAAGTAACAGCGGGTATGATTGAGACGGGCCCTGATATTGAGTTAATGAATCCTGATCTAGTTCTTTGTGCTTTGGATAAGGGCGCGACGTTAACGATGGAGTTTACGGTCGAGTCTGGTAAGGGGTATGTGGCTGCAAACACTAACCGAAGCGAGGAATCGCCGATAGGTTTAATTCCAGTCGATGCAGTTTTTAGTCCTGTGCGACAGGTTTCTTATAAGGTTGAAAATACGCGTGTAGGTCAAGTAACAGACTTCGATAAACTGACATTAAATTTAGAAACTGATGGGTCGATGACACCCGAGGATGCAATGGCGTATGCGGCGAGAATACTGCAGGACCAACTCCAGCTGTTTATCAATTTTGAGGAACCAAACCAAGCAGTTGAGAAAGACGAAGCACAGGAGTTACCGTTTAATCGTAACTTACTTCGAAAGGTTGATGAGTTAGAATTATCCGTACGATCTGCTAATTGCCTGAAAAATGACAATATAGTTTACATCGGTGACTTAGTACAAAAAAGTGAGCCAGAGATGCTTAGAACACCCAACTTTGGTCGTAAAAGTTTAAATGAAATTAAGGAAGTACTTGGAACGATGGGCTTGTCTCTTGGGATGGATGTTATGAATTGGCCGCCAGATAATATCGAGGAATTGGCTCGACGGGTGGAAGAACCATTTTAAGCAATAGACTTAAAGGCTGAAAAAGAAAAAATGGGAGTAGAGTAAATGCGTCATGGTAAGGCTGGCCGCCGCTTAAATAGAACATCTAGTCATAGGAAAGCTATGTTTAAGAACATGGCAAATGCACTAATAAAGCATGAGCAGATTGTGACGACCTTGCCAAAAGCTAAGGACTTGCGTGGGGTTGTCGAAAAACTAATCACGCTTGGTAAAAATGATAGTCTACATGCACGTAGATTAGCTTTTGCTAGATTACGTGATGAAGGTATGACAAAAAAATTATTTGATACGCTGAGTGTGCGATATAAGGAACGAAATGGTGGATACACAAGAGTTTTAAAAGCCGGTTTCAGATATGGTGATAGTGCGCCGATGGCAGTTATAGAGCTGGTAGATAGGGACGAAGAGGCCCGTGGTCTCGATTCTGGGGTGGTATCGATCAGCGAGGATGATGGAAATGCAATAATGCCGGCAGCAATTTAGTCCATCGCGAACTTATATGGTATTATTTGGGAAAACTGGTGACTTATATAGTAAAGAGATGTTAATAGCCGTTTAGGAACTGGTTTTAAGTTCATTTTGCAGGGGTTACGCATTGTTTTATTGTCGGTGGAGACACAGGTAGTCCACACAAATTAGGTAAAAATTAAATTAAGGTTGTGTTGGCTAATTAAAAACTGGGTCTTGGTCATTTATTTTCAAAAACACAGGTTTTTCGTCTTTATATTACTCTTGATCTTTGGTTACCTAGCATCATGGGGGGTAATTAACGCTGCTGAGATCCCCAAATCGCAAATACAGGTGCAACTCAGTTTCGCTCCCTTAGTTCGCCAAACTGGCCCAGCCGTTGTTAATATATTTGCTAAAATAGAATCTCAGCGAGAAAATATCTCACCCTTGTTTGGGGATCCTTTTTTCCGTAAGTTTTTTGGAGACGTTTTTTCAGAAAAACCTCGTAAACAAAGTCAGCAGGCTCTTGGTTCCGGCGTGATTGTTGATGAGGCGGGACTTGTCGTGACTAACAATCACGTAATTAACAATGCCAGTGAGATCAGAGTGGTATTGTCGGACCGACGCCAATTTAAAGCAAAAATTCTTCTTACAAATGAACAGACAGACTTAGCGATTTTAAAAATTGACGTGGATCAAGAAAAATTACCATTTATAAAAATGCGCGACTCAGACACTGTAAATGTTGGAGATTTGGTCCTTGCTATCGGTAATCCTTTTGGTGTTGGCCAAACTGTCACAAGTGGAATTATTTCGGCTTTAGCTCGAACGGCGGTTGGCATAACGGATTATAGTTTTTTTATACAGACGGATGCATCTATTAATCCGGGAAATTCTGGTGGAGCATTGATCGCGATGGATGGCACCTTGATTGGTATAAATACTGCTATTTTTAGTAATAAGGGAAATAGTGGCGGGTCTGTAGGTATTGGTTTTGCGGTACCGTCTAATATGGTGAGAACTGTGGTGAAGGCGGCTAAAAAAGGAAAATTAATACTCCCCTGGTTAGGAGCCACGGGCCAAACCGTAAACTCTGATCTTTCTGCAGAGTTTGGTTTAGATAAACCAATAGGTGTAGTTGTGAATAATATTTTTTCAGATAGCCCTGCAGATGATGCAGGATTAATTATTGGAGATGTTATAATTGCGATTGGCGAAAAAACAATAACCGATACCGATGCACTGCGTTATAGAATTGCAACTCTACCCCTTGGAGAGACTACGGTTGCAAAATTCTTACGTAAAGGAAAAATCCGTAATACACGTATAAAATTAGAGGAACCTCCAAACTTACCTAAACCTAACATATTGGACATAAGTGGAAATAATCCATTTAATGGTGCGAGAGTTGCCAATTTATCTCCAGCCTTTGCGTTAAAGGAAAAACTGGATGATATGCAGCTTGGTGTAATAGTTTTAGGTCAGCGTCGTGGTAGTATTGCAGACAACCTAGGTCTGCAGCGAGGGGATATTTTACTTAAAATCAATGGGAGATCGATAGAAACTGTTCACGATATAAGAAAAGCGTTGCGCAAACAAAGAAGTAAATGGAAAATTACAATTAGACGAGGAAGTAGAATACTTAATACAGAAATCCCTGGCTAATTATATGAATAGTTTATTTATGGAAAATCGATCACAGCCTCTGGCAGACCGTTTGCGGCCTAAAAGCATAAGTCAGATAGTAGGGCAAGATCATTTATTAGCTGTAACTGCTCCAATAGGAAGGATGTTAAGTCAAAAGCGGGTGTCATCCATGATTTTATGGGGACCACCAGGATGTGGTAAAACTACCTTAGCACGATTACTTTGTGATGATAGTAATGCAGAGTTTGAGCAATTATCCGCGGTGTTTTCTGGTGTTACTGATCTTCGGAAGGTTTTTGAACGAGCAAATAGAAGAAACGAAATAGGTCAAAGAACGTTACTATTTATTGATGAGATCCATCGTTTTAATAAAGCGCAACAAGATAGTTTTCTCCCCTATGTGGAAGATGGAACCATCACCTTAATCGGAGCTACTACTGAAAACCCCTCCTTCGAACTCAACTCAGCTCTTTTATCTCGGTGCCAGGTTTTCATAATGAATAGTATAAATAATGAAGCCTTAGAACTCTTGTTAAAAGCTGCTGAGGAAAAGGAAAAGAAGGTGCTTCCTTTAAGTGAATCTGGACGTAACAGCCTCAAACTAATGGCGGATGGTGATGGCAGGTTTCTATTAAATATGGTTGAGGAACTTTTTCATCTCCCGATTGAAGCCCAACTGGAACCTGAAGACTTAGCTACTGTTATTAACAACCGAGCACCTATTTACGATAAGCATAAGGATCAGCATTTTAATCTGATAAGTGCCTTACATAAGTCTTTAAGGGGTGCGGATCCAGATGCGGCGCTATATTGGCTTGCCCGCATGCTTGCCGGAGGTGAAGATAAATCATATATATTTAGACGGTTGGTGCGCTTTGCTTCAGAAGATATTGGGCTAGCGGATCCAAATGCGATTGCACAAGCCTTAGCCTGTTGGGATGCTTATATGCGGCTAGGGTCGCCGGAAGGCGACTTAGCACTTGGTCAATGCGTTATTTATTTAGCCACCGCCCCAAAGTCAAATGCGGCTTATAAAGCTCTTAATCTTGCTAAAGCGAGCGCAGAAAAATCAGGGTCATTATCACCACCTCTTCATGTTCTAAATGCGCCCACAAGACTTATGGAAAATCTTGGCTATGGCAAAGAATATAAGTATGACCACGACAGTGAACAAGGGTTTTCCGGGCAGAACTACTTCCCTGACCGATTTGTCCCAGAAAAGTTTTACCGACCTATTGAGCGTGGTTTTGAGAGGGAAATAATCAAAAGACTATCCTATTGGGATAAACTTCGGCAAATTAAGAATCAATGATTAAGATAGAGTTCGATAAGTTTATAGGCATAGATTGGTCGGGTGCTAAAGGACCAAAACAGCCTGGTTTGCAAGTAGCTGTCGCAGACGCCTGGTGCCAGCGCTCCAAAACTGATTCTGCCTCCACAAGGAAAATGGTGGGACCGTAATGAGGTTCTGATTTGGTTATCAAAGACTATAAAAAAAAGTAGAGTGCTTGTCGGATTTGATTTTGCCTTTGCATATGCACATACTGATTTAGGATGTTATTTTCCCGGCATTGAAATGAACTTTAAAAATGTAATGGACTTATGGGCATTAATCGAAGATACATGCCACGAGGTAGATAATTTCTATGGTGGGTCTTTTTATAAAAGAAAAGAACTTCCATTTCATCGTTATTTTTTGTCTCCATATGGGAAGGGGGACCTTTATTCACCGAGAAAGCGTGTTACAGAGCTTTATTGCGGAAAAGTAACCTCACCTCATCCGGTTATGAAATGTATTGGCGCCGCGAACGTAGGAACGGGTTCTTTGGCTGGAATGCGATTTTTACATAGACTCAAAAACAACCTTAATCAAAAAATAACAATTTGGCCGTTTGAGAAGAAAATAGAGAATTCTGTTGCTGTTGAGATCTTCCCGCGTCTTTATTTTAAACAAGCGGGAACTAATCCACAACATTGGAGAAATCCAGAGACTATTAATACCGCTTTAGAGTTTTTCGAATCAAAACCTTTATCAGAGGATTGGACCCCCAATCGAGAAGATGAACCCGATGCCTTGTTATCGGCGGCGGCACTGCGAAATTATGCGTCTAACCCAACCATATGGTCTGCCCCCGATATATGTTCCTCAGCAAAGAATTATGAAGGTTGGATATTTGGTGTTAAGTAGTAGGTCTATTCTATGAAGATTTTATTTGCGATTGCTGTTGGCGGCGCCATTGGTGCACTAGCTCGTTTTCAATTGTCTCAATTATTTATGCGATTTTTTAGTGGGGACTTTATTTGCAATATACTAGTCATTAATATTTTAGGTTGTTTTTTAATGGGTATTTCTTACGAATTTATGAACCTTAGGCTCAATATAGATGCCGAATGGCGTGCTTTTTTTATGGTGGGCGTTTTGGGTGCTTTCACTACATTTTCTAGTTTTGCATTGGATATATTTATCTTAGCTGAGCGTGGAAACTTTCTGAGCGCCGGCGTTTATATCCTGTCCTCAGTTATATTCTCGATCCTCGGACTACTTTTAGGTGTTTATATTATGCGAACTACATTGTCATGAGTGAGGTGCGTATCATTCAAGTTGGGTCAGATGATGCTGATCTTCGACTGGACCGCTGGTTCGGACGGTACTTCCCAAAAGTTGCTCATGGTGGTCTGCAAAAACTTTTGAGAAAAGGTCAAATCAGAGTAGATGGAAAGCGAGCCAAATCTAATCACCGTTTAAGCGTTGGGCAGTCTATCCGGGTTCCGCCACTAGACAGTGTGTCAAGTCCTAAGAAACCACATTGGAAAGAGCAGCGTATTAATAAAAAAGATAATGTGCTCGAAGAATTATTACAGAGTTCTATTCTTTATAGGGATGATGAAGTTCTCGCTATATATAAACCACCTGGAATCCCTGTGCAGGGTGGTACTGGCACCACAAAGCATATTGATGGCGCGCTTGACGCACTTAAGTTTGGGGCAGATCAAAGACCTCGATTGGTACACAGATTAGATAAAGATACATCTGGGGTGCTTTTGCTTGGGCGAACTAGACAGGCGGCTAGGTGGCTTACTCAGGCATTTAGAGAGCAATCTGCTAACAAAACTTATTGGGGTATAGTCGTTGGAGAGCTTCGCCCAGTGACTGGCAGGATTGATCTGCCAATATCTAAGTTGCCCGGAAAGTATGGTGAGAAAATGATGATTGATAAAAGTGACGGGCAACGAGCTGTAACAGATTATGGAATAATAGAGAAACTTGGGAATAGAGCATCCTGGGTTGCATTACGTCCAAGGACGGGTAGAACCCACCAACTCAGGGTGCATATGATGGCTTTGGGGACCCCTATACTTGGTGATGGAAAATATGGTGGCGAAGGGGCGTTCCTGGAATCAGAGGGGCTCTCTCGAAAACTTCATTTACACGCTAGAGATATACGTTTGCCGCGCCCTAATGGAGACGAACTATTTGTAGAAGCTGCCCTACCCGAACACATGTCGAGGGCATGGAGCCTGTTAGGCTTTGATCTTAAAATCTATAAAGATCCATTCACTGATATACCCAGCAAAAAATAATTAAAACGGACTTGCTTTGTTTTGTATCCTTAATTGTAATTACTTATAAATCAGGGGCTATGAATGAAAAGGTTTTATAAAAAAGTGACTGTAGAGCATGCCGAGGAATGCTTCATCGTAGCTCTAGATGGAAAGCCACTGCTCACTCCTGGAAAGCAATCACTCCTACTACCAAATCAGCAGCTTGCAGATAAAATAGCTTTAGAATGGCAACAACAGGTTGAACTCATTGAGCCCCATAAAATGCCTAACATGTCATTAGCCTCAACTGCAATTGATAGAGTGGCCCCACAAAGGATGGAAGTCATTGATTCGATAGTGGCCTATGGAAGTACAGATTTACTCTGTTATCGAGCATTTGAGCCAGAAGATCTAGTGAACCGCCAGCACCGCATTTGGCAACCCCTTCTAGACTGGGCAAAGGTTACGATTAGTGCAGAATTGCTGGTTACAGCTGGTATTATGCCCTTGAAGCAACCAAACAATTCAATAAATGCGATACGCACTAAAGTTACTCAATATAACTCTTTTAATCTTGTCGCGCTTCACGAGTTAACGTCAGTTTCTGGCTCGGTAATTATAGGTTTAGCGATTATAGAAGGGTATATTACTCTTGATAAGAGTATTAAAGCGGCTCAACTTGATACCTTATATCAAATTGAGCGTTGGGGGGAAGATCCTGAAGTTATGTCCAAAGTAAAAAATGCCAAACAGCAGATGTCTGAAGCGTCTAATTTTATTGCTTTATTGACAACGTAAAGTGAGAATAGCCGAGTCAAATACAGTGTTTAATACTATCGGGAATTTCGATTAAATTTGTGATTACGGTGATTAAAAAATGCAAGATATTATAACGAGTTTAGAAGCTAAAAGAGCAGAGGCCCGAAAGGGTGGCGGTAAACGTCGTATTGATGCACAGCATGAAAAAGGGAAACTGACGGCTCGCGAGCGAATAGATGTTCTCTTTGATGAGGGGTCTTTCGAAGAATGGGACATGTTTGTCGAGCATCGGTGTATTGACTTTGGCATGGTAGAACAAAAAGTACCAGGAGATGGTGTCGTTACTGGTTATGGAACTATTAATGGCCGGCTTTGTTTCGTATTTAGTCAAGACTTCACAGTTTTTGGCGGGGCATTGTCGGAGGCACATGCAGAAAAGATCTGCAAAATTATGGATCAGGCGATGAAGGTTGGGGCGCCAGTAATCGGATTGAACGACTCTGGAGGGGCTCGCATACAGGAAGGTGTTGCATCATTGGGTGGTTATGCCGAAGTTTTTCAGCGTAATGTCCTGGCGTCTGGAGTCATTCCTCAAATATCTATGGTCATGGGGCCATGTGCCGGTGGCGCGGTCTATTCTCCTGCTATGACGGATTTTATTTTTATGGTTCAAGATAGTTCTTACATGTTCGTGACTGGACCCGATGTAGTTAAAACAGTAACTCATGAAACTGTCACACACGAAGAACTGGGAGGGGCTATAACGCATTCCAGCAAATCGGGGGTCGCAGACTTAGCGTTTGAAAATGACGTTGAAGCATTAATTCAGCTTCGCCGGTTTATGAATTTTCTCCCAAGGTCTAATATGGAACAGCCTCCGAGTTGGGATTCAGCTGACCCAGCCGAGAGACCTGAACCGTCCCTAAATACCTTAATACCTGATAATGCAAATAAACCTTATGATATTAAAGAGCTTATTTTTAAGGTGCTAGATGAGGAAGATTTTTTTGAAATTCAACCTAACTTTGCTGGAAATATAATCATAGGTTTTGGCCGTATTAACGGAGCAACTGTAGGGATTGTTGCCAATCAGCCTATGGTATTGGCTGGTTGCTTGGATATAGACTCATCAAAAAAAGCGGCTCGGTTTGTCAGGTTTTGTGACTGTTTCAATATCCCAATATTAACCTTTGTGGACGTTCCAGGTTTTCTGCCAGGGACACAGCAAGAATACAATGGAATTATAAAACATGGTGCAAAATTGTTGTTCGCTTACGCAGAAGCGACTGTTCCAAAGGTAACTGTAATAACGAGAAAGGCCTATGGGGGTGCTTACGATGTAATGAGTTCTAAGCATCTTCGTGGTGATGTTAATTTTGCATGGCCAACTGCGGAAATAGCTGTGATGGGAGCTAAGGGTGCTGTAGAAATTATTTTCCGCTCTGACTTGGGGGATGAAGATAAAATCACATCCCGTACGGCAGAATATGGAGAGAAATTTGCTAACCCTTTCGTTGCAAGCGCGCGTGGATATATTGACGATATTATAATGCCTCAGAATACTCGAAGCAGGGTAGCAAGGGCATTCGTCATGCTTAAAAATAAAAAGTTAGAAAATCCATGGAAGAAACATGATAATATTCCACTTTGACAAGGAACTAAGAAACTCTTCAAAGTAAACTTGCTTCACAAGAAAATATATGGAGATGTGATATCGCCAATGTAATTATTGATAACCAAAAGGTGGAATATAGTAGCTTTGATATAACGCCGGCATGGAGGGATAACACAACCTGTGTAATGTTTATTCATGGTGTTGGTGCAGATAGAAATATTTGGGGTGACTGGTTGCCATTTTTGGCGGGTTATTATCCGATTATTACCCTGGATCTTCCTGGACATGGCAAATCTGAGCCTTGGAAATCAAACGAGAACCTAAATTTTAATTTTTATTATCATGTTATTTCCTCTATCGCAGAAAAAGAAAATAAAACTTCTATAGTTCTCATAGGTGAGTCTATGGGAGGCACAATAGCCCTTTATGCTGCTAGTAAAATGCAGGACAAGATAAAAGCCATCGCAACATGCTCCACAGCGCACCGTGGCGGTAACCTTCAGCATGTAAACGCCTGGAAACATCAAATTGCAGATAATGGCCTTGAAGCTTGGTCATCAGATATGCTGGAAAAACGATTTTTCCCCAGCTCTGTGACAGATGGTACTCTTGATTGGTTTCATAAAGCTCAATGCAATAGCGATCCAAAAAGTATTCTAGAGATGGCAAAGTTATTAGTGACTAGCGACCTTACCCCTGAGTTGAATAAAATCTTATCACCAGTTTTGCTGATGCATCCGGACTCTAGTCCCTTCATTCCTCTTGATATCCCTATTGAATTGAAGGCCCTGTTACCCGCTGGACAACTCAAATTAATACCCAAAGCGCGCCACGGGATAGCATGTAGTCATGCAAGAGACTGCGCAATAGAAACAAAAAATTTTTTGCAATCAATATAAACTATGACCTGATTATTCGGATGAGCTGTGATGTTTATTTTTAGCTTTCGCGCAATACGCCCAGTCCTTTCTGGGGGATAGCATTTCTAGCTAGTTCGTCCACATGTTCATTTTCTTTGTGCCCCGCGTGTCCCTTGATCCAATGCCAATCAACTACATGAGGTTGCATCGCATGCTCTAACCGTTGCCACAAATCTATGTTTTTTACAGGTTTCTTATTTGCTGTTTTCCAACCTCGAGACTTCCAGTTATGGATCCATTTTGTAATGCCGTCTTTAACGTAAACACTATCAGTATATAAATCGATATTTACCGAGCGCTTCAGAGATTCCAGGGCTTTAATAGCGGCCATCATTTCCATTCTATTATTAGTAGTTTCTAGTTCTCCGCCCGATAGTTCTTTGTTATTGGACCCATATTTTAATAACGCGCCCCAACCGCCAGGCCCAGGGTTGCCACTGCAAGCTCCATCTGTAAAAATGATGACTCTAGTCAAACCAAAAACCCATACTCTTTGGGGCTTTGAACTTTCTGGTGAAAATGTAATTTCTTAAGGTAACTCATGGGGTCTTTAGGTTTGACAAAGGCGTCTGGTGGATGATTAAGCCAATCATAAAGCCGTGTCAGTAAAAAGCGAATTGCGCTACCTCGTGAAAGTACTGGAAAACATGTGATTTCTTCTGGTGATAAAGAGCGTTGGCTTTGATAGGCATTCACCATAGCCGTAGATTTTTCAGTATTGAGGGTTTCGTCAGCTTCGAAGCACCATGCGTTTATACTTGTTGCAAGATCATAAGAAAGAAAATCTGTACAGGCAAAATAAAAATCGATTATACCAGATAGGTTGCCATTTAAAAAAAAGATATTATCTGGAAAAAGGTCGGCATGAATTATTCCCTTCGGTAAATTATATGGCCAATTTTCTTCTAGCCAGTTTAGCTCTTCGTTTAGTTCATTATACAGCTTTAGATAAATGGGCTTATTAAGGAGACCGCAAGAGTTAAGAAGCGGTCTCCATTGTTTTATACTTAAAGAATTTTCCCGTTGCATTTTGAAATCCTTTCCAGCGCTATGCATTTTAGCCATGGAAATTCCCACCGCCTCACAATGAATGTGTGTCGTTGTTTTTGGTGAAGTTCCATCTAAAAAAGTTACAATGGCAGCGGGACGTTGTTTGAGCTGATTGAGAATTCCCCCATCTCTTTTCCGCACTGGAATCGGACAGGAAAAATCCTGCTTAGATAGATGTGTCAATAGTTCGAGAAAAAAGGGTAAGTCGCCTGGATCTACCCTTTTTTCATATAGCGTAAGGATAAATGGCCCTTTTGTTGTCTGAACAAGAAAGTTTGAGTTTTCAACACCTTCTGCTATTTCTGAAAATGTTACCAATTCACCTATGTTGTACTGAGAAAGAAAATGCCGTAACTCAAGATCATTTATTTTAGTGTATACGGCCATTATTCTGCTAATTCTTTTGGTAATTTAAAAATAACATCTTCGCGGGTAATTATAACTTCTTCTACTGTCACATTAAATCTGTCCCTGCAGGCGTTTAGCACTTCTTCAACGAGGACTTCAGGAGCAGAGGCGCCAGCAGTTACCCCTAATACTTTTTTGGTCACCAACCAATCCCATTCGATATCAGAAGCCCTCTGAATTAATCTTGAGTCCGGGCAGCCATTCATTGCTGCAACCTCTACAAGTCGTTTTGAGTTAGAAGAGTTTGGAGCACCTATCACGATAAGTGCATCGCAACCTTTAGATATAGTTTTAACAGCCTGCTGACGGTTGGTCGTAGCATAGCAAATATCCTGTTTTGCTGGACCAATTAGGTTAGGAAACCACCCCTCCAATGCTTCAATGACAGCTTTTGTATCATCTAGAGATAATGTTGTTTGAGTGATATAGGCCAAACTTTTATTCTTGGGGACACAAAGTTTGGGGATATCGTCAATTGTCTCCACCAGGGAAATAGCCCCATTTGGTAATTGTCCCATCGTGCCAATTACTTCAGGGTGTCCTGCATGCCCGATTAAAATTATATGTCTATCATTACGGTAATGGCGTTCTGCTGCTATGTGCACCTTGCTGACAAGAGGGCATGTTGCATCTAAATAAACTAAATTCCTTCGTTCTGCTTCTTTTGGTATCGCTTTAGGTACTCCATGAGCCGAAAATATTACTGGCACATCTGCCGGCACTTCTTCTAATTCATCGACAAAAATAGCACCTTTTGCCTCCAGGCTTTCGACAACAAAACGATTATGAACAATCTCGTGTCGAACATAGACCGGCGATCCATATTTTTCGAGGCACTTTTCGACAATTTGTATTGCTCGATCGACCCCAGCACAAAACCCTCTTGGTGAGGCTAGGCGAACGGTAAGATTATGTTCGATCATGGAAGAACTTTTATCCTCAGTTAAATCCAAGGTGGATGATACAAAAAAAATTATACCAATCATAGGTCAAGTAGGATTGTAATGGTATATTTCTATATCTGATCTTGCTAACTGATTAATAGAGGCCCGTAAACTTTATGATGAAAAATAAATTTGTAATCCCCATATTATCGATGCTCTTACTTACGGCTTTATCAGGTTGTTCCTCTAGTCTGACCGAGAGTACTGTTTGTCCATCTGTCAAGTTTGTTGACGGATTGGACCGAATGACCTTTTTTAAGGGCTCACTTAAATCAAAGCCTTCAAATCGCCTATTTTCATCTCAAATGAGGGGATTAGGCGTTAAGTGTGATTTCAGTCGCGATGGTGCGAACATTGAGGCAAGTTTTAAAATAGTATCTCGCTGGGCAGATATAAAAAAAGAAAAAATGGCTGAGATTACCTATTTTGTAGCCGCTGTAGATCCTGGTGGTCGCATATTAGCTAAGGAAAACTTTAATTTGAAAATTCCTTTTTCTAACAGGAATTCGGAAATATTACAGAAACAGGCTGTAACACCTTTCTTCCCCAAACTATTAAGTAACGACTTCAGTGGTTATAAACTTTTAATAGGTTTTCAATTAACCAAAAGTCAGGTTAACTTTAACCTGAAGAATAGAAGGTGATTTATCGATATAATCGCTCTTTACGGGCGATTATATTGGGTATGGTTTCAATAGCTATGTCGATCCAATCGCATAATGCTGAGCGGGTTTCTTGTGGGTCTATAAGATCATGGATAGACAATGATTCTGCTCTGGGAACTGCCGAATAGCGGTCTGCCATCGAAGCTTCCAATTCTTGCCTCCGGTGCTCTGGGTTTGGATGGCTCTCTATCTCGCGTGCAAATGCTACAGCAACACCACCTTCCACGGGGACGGCACCCATTTCTGCAGATGGCCACGCCAATACATAAGCGTCAGGCCCATAATGCGCTACTGCAGCCACCCCAAATGATTTTCGGACAATTATAGATGCCCAGGGAACTTTGCACTCAGCCACTGTAAGCACTAGACCTGTCCCATATCGTATAGTTCCAGCCTTTTCTGCTTCTAATCCTATCATAAATCCAGGTTCGTCTATAAAGGTGACAATTGGTAAATTAAAAGTTTCACAGGTTTTTATAAAACGTTGTACTTTTTGGGACCCATCGGCGGTCATAGAACCTGCGTAATGACGACAATCATTAGCAAAAATACCTACTGCATGGCCGTTAAGCCGCGCGAAGCATGTTATTTGGCCTTTCCCATAATCCTTAGTCACTTCAAAAACAGACCCTTGATCAACCACTAGAGAAATAATTCTCCTCATGTCATATATTTTTCTTCGATCCTTTGGGATTATTGTGGAAAGAATATCTTCTTTTCGATTAGCAGGGTCATTACGAATAGTGGGTATCGCCGTGCTCCACGCATTTTTGGGCATATAGGACATAAATCGTTTAATCTGTTCAAAAGCGTCGTACTCGTCTTCAGCAGTATTATCGACTACACCGTTTCGGGTATGGATATGAGCTCCACCCATATCTTCCTTTGTAATATTCTCTTTTAAAGCCCGTTCTACTACCTTAGGACCTGCAACAAGTACTTGGCTATTTTCTTTTGTCATAACCGAGAAGTGGGACGCAACCAGTCTCGCTGCGGGTAATCCCGCCACTGCTCCCAGAGCGGCTGTAGCAACGGGGATAGACCACATGGTCCGTGCCACAGATTTGAACCGCGGCGTGCTAAATACTGGACTTCCTATTACTTTTGACCCGTTACCACTGCCTGTTACACTTCCTCCCCCACCCTGGTGAAGGCGTATAAGGGGGATTAAATGTTGTAGTGCTAAGTCTTCAGTATAAACGCTTTTGCGCAGCCCTGCTTCATTTGGTGATCCGCCGCGTACAGTGAAATCTTCACCGCCAATGACGCAACGATCACCATTTATTTTTCCAAAACCCAAAATAAAATTAGCTGGTGAAAAACTTTTTAATGAGCCATCGCTTTCTCGCTCTGCTCCACCGGATATAGGTCCAATTTCTTTGAATGAATCATCATCTAATAAAATATTTATACGTTCCCGGATTGTTAACAGGCCTCTTGCATGCTGTCGTTTAATATTTTCTTGTCCACCTTGGTCCAGAGCTCTTGTACGTTTGAGTAAAATTTCGTTAATTTCTTCATTCCAAGACATAGAAAACCTCTTTTTCTTAGTTCGCTATAATTATTAGATTCGATAGCTTGAATTTTAGCAAATTTAAAATTGAAGCTATCATATTCGTTAAAATGTCTGCTTTACCTGGAATTTGAGATTATTTTAAATCATATCTTTCCCCTTCATGATTAACCCGCTAGTGTTAATTGATAAATCCGATAACCCTTGAGGAAGAGAACACCGAACCCATTGGGTTGCAGATGTCGCCGAAGGAGCAACCGCCCCGGAATCTCTCAGGCAAAAGGACCTTAAGGTTAGGAACCTCTGGAAAGTAGGTATGGAATTTCTGTGCCTCACCGAAGGTGTAAGCTGTCCTGTAAATCATAGCAGGAGGTGAATCTCTCAGGTTTTCGACAGAGGGGGTATTCGTTCTCGTTAAGTCGACAACGAGGACGGTTTGTATTCAGGGGAAGCTATGACAGAATCTAAACTCAAATTATCGCCCATAAATCATTTGCATCTCAGCTCTGGGGCTAGAATGGTAGAATTTGCAGGGTACTCCATGCCTCTCCAATATAATTTAGGTGTGAAAGCAGAGCATATCCATACAAGAACAAAAGCTGGTCTATTCGATGTATCTCATATGGGGCAGGTCCGTCTAGAAGGTAGTTCAGTCAAGCGTAAGTTAGAGGCTTTAGTCCCAGGAGATATTCAATCTCTTAGCAGTGGTCGCATGCGATATACAGTTTTTTTAAATACTAATGGAGGTATTTTAGACGACTTGATCGTTACTGATGCAGGAGACCATATTTTCATTGTAGTAAATGCAGCGTGCCGTCAAAAAGACGTCCAATTTATGAAAGATAATTTACAATGCGATATAGAGGAATTAGAGGATAAAGCTCTACTTGCCTTGCAAGGCCCCATGGCTGAGATGATTCTAAAGTCTATCGCCCCTGGTGTTGCAGATTTGAAGTTTATGTCTTCAGGAAAATTTTCTATTTGTGGAGAATATTGTTTAATCACTCGATCAGGTTATACAGGCGAAGATGGTTTTGAAATTTCTATGCCTGCAAATATGGCTATGGAGATTGCTGAAACTATTTTACGTCATGAGAGCGCAGAATTAATTGGATTAGGCGCGCGGGACTCCTTACGTCTAGAGGCAGGGTTATGTCTGTATGGGCAGGATTTAGATGAAATGACTACTCCAATTGAGGCAGATTTATCTTGGGTCATCGGAAAACGAAGACGGCAAGAAGGTGGTTTCCTGGGATTTGAAAGTATAACGCGGCAACTGAGAGATGGGGCGCCAACTCGGCGTGTAGGGATCCGTCCTAATGGGCGTGCACCCGCTAGAGAAGGTACTGAAATCTTTGATTTAGAAGAAAAAAGAATAGGTAGTATTTCCAGTGGTGGATTCGGCCCAACAGTTGGGTCGCCAATCGCGATGGGGTACGTACAAAGTCACAGTGCCGTGAGCGGTTCACAGGTGTCAGTTCTCGTAAGAGGTAACTTACTACCCGCCACAATTGTTGATTTACCATTTATAGCCCCAAATTATAAACGAGCTTAGATTTTGAAGGAGAAAGTGATGACTAAGACATATTATTCTGAAGAACATGAATGGATCACTATTGATGGCGAAACTGGGACAGTGGGGATAACAGATTTCGCGCAGGAACAATTAGGTGATATAGTCTTTGTGGAAGTGATCAAAGAGAATAAAGATGTAGCAAAAGATGAAGAAGTTGCGGTTGTGGAATCAGTTAAAGCTGCAAGCGATATTTTTTCTCCTGTATCTGGTCTCATTGTGGAGGCAAACGCGTTACTGGAAGACGCTCCAGAAACGATCAACAATGATCCATTAGAGAAGGGCTGGATTTTTAAAATGACAATAGCTAATCCTAGAGAATTAGATAGTTTAATGAATTTGGATAGCTACAAACAGTTTGTCGAAAGTATCAAATAGTAATTAGACCTTATAGTTTATATAGATATTAATCTGAGGAAGTCTGAATGACTGTAAAAATTTCTGAGCTTGATAGTAATAATGAATTCAGTGCGCGTCACATAGGCCCCACAGGAAAAGATCAGAAAGAGATGCTCGATGCAATCGGTGTTGATAGTCTCGATTCATTGATAAAAAAAACAATTCCCGAAGCCATCTTCACTGATAAACCGCTAGATCTTCCAGGTCCAATAAGTGAAGCTGGTGTTCTCTCTATGCTTCAAACCTATACGAATCGTATCAAGGTGGCAAAATCATTGATTGGTATGGGGTATAATTCCACACATACCCCATCGGTGATTTTGCGCAATATCTTGGAGAATCCGGCATGGTACACCGCTTATACGCCCTATCAACCAGAGATTTCTCAGGGTAGGTTGGAAGCTTTATTAAACTTTCAAACAATGGTTTGCGATTTAACTGGGATGGAGGTGGCAAACGCTTCTTTACTAGATGAGGCCACTGCCGCTGCAGAAGCAATGGTTTTCTGTCAGAAAATATCAAAAGCAAAAGGAGATGTGTTTTTCGTTTCTAGTAATTGTCATCCTCAAATTATTGATGTTGTTCAAACTCGTGCTGAACCAATTGGTATTAGGGTAGTGATAGGTGATGAGACAGAGGGAGTGGTTGACCAAGCGTTTGCTGTTTTACTCCAGTACCCAAACACCAGTGGTGATATTCCTGACTATTCTGGCATAACGGAGATGGCGCACTTACAGGATTCTATGGTTATAGTTGCTGCCGACTTACTTGCTTTGACGTTGATAAAAGCGCCTGGAGAATGGGGAGCCGATGTCGTAATAGGCTCAAGCCAACGTTTTGGGGTGCCTTTAGGATATGGAGGTCCCCATGCTGCTTTTTTTGCTACTCGGGATAAGTATAAGAGGAATATTCCAGGCCGTATTGTAGGTGTTTCAATCGATAATGCTGGGAATAAAGCGTATCGACTAGCTCTTCAGACTAGGGAACAACATATTAGACGTGAAAAAGCTACTAGTAATATATGTACAGCACAGGTTTTGTTAGCAATTATTGCTTCCATGTATGCTGTTTACCATGGTCCGGAGGGGTTACGAAAAATTGCGAGGCGAACGCACCGTTTGACTGCTATTTTGGCTGAAGGCCTCCGTGACCTTGGTTACACAATAGAAACAGACCAATTTTTTGATACGATCATTGTGAAAACTGATGATTGGACCGGCTCAGTGATCGAGGCAGCCCGGGTGGAAGAAATAAATTTAAGGATCTTTGATAATAGAGTTGGTATTTCGCTCGACGAGACATCTACTCAAAATCTAATTGAGCGACTTTGGTCATTGATGGCATTTGACTCTATGAAACAGATATCATTCGACGAGGTAGAGAAGAGAATAGTGGATGCAATTCCAGAGGCGTTGAATCGAGTATCGAGTTTTATGGAGCATCCAGTATTTAACAAATACCATTCAGAAACAGAGATGCTTAGGTACATCAGGAGATTGTCTGATCGGGATATTGCACTAGATCGGTCAATGATACCCCTTGGTTCTTGCACAATGAAACTAAATGCAACCACCGAAATGCTGCCAATAACCTGGCCCGAATTTAGTCAAATACATCCATTCGCTCCAAAGGAACAGGTGGAGGGTTATATGGATATGATCAACGAGCTAGAGCAAATGTTATGCAGTTGCACTGGTTACGCGGCTGTATCTTTACAACCAAATGCTGGTTCGCAGGGAGAGTATGCGGGCTTACTTGCAATTCGTGCCTATCATCGAAGTAGATCGGAGGGGTATCGTGACGTTTGTTTGATCCCTAGTTCGGCTCATGGCACTAATCCAGCTTCAGCGTCTATGTGTGGGATGCAAGTAGTGGTAATAAATTGCGATGAAAATGGCAATGTTGATGTTGAAGACTTAAGACAAAAAGCGCAGCAATACTCTGATACACTAGCGGCGTTAATGGTGACTTATCCCTCAACCCATGGAGTGTTTGAAGAGGCAATATTGGATATTTGTGCTATCGTTCATCAATACGGAGGACAAGTTTATGTCGATGGGGCAAACCTAAACGCGTTAGTAGGATTATGTGCACCAGGAGAGTTTGGGGCTGATGTCAGCCATCTAAACTTGCATAAAACATTTTGTATACCCCACGGTGGCGGTGGCCCAGGAGTAGGGCCTATAGGAGTAGCGGCCCATCTGGCACCTTTTTTACCGGGACATAGGTTCGGTGTTACGCAAGATGAGTCGATCGGTGCAGTAAGTGCTGCTCCTTGGGGAAGTGCTGGAATTTTACCCATCTCTTGGACATATATAAAATTGATGGGAGCATCTGGTATGCGGAGGGCCAGCGAAGTAGCCATTTTGAATGCTAATTATATAGCACATGCTCTCAGTCAACATTATCCAGTATTATATACTGGAGACAACGGTTTTGTAGCGCACGAATGTATCATTGACCTTAGAAAAATTAAAGATGAAACGAGTGTCGATGTCGAGGACATAGCTAAACGATTGATAGATTACGGTTTTCACGCGCCGACTATGTCTTTTCCTGTTGCTGGTACTTTAATGATAGAACCAACAGAAAGTGAGTCAAAGCTTGAATTGGACAGGTTTATTGACGCTATGGTGTCTATTAGGGAAGAAATAAATACTATTGAAAGAGGTGAGCTAACTCGCGATGAAAGTCCCCTGGCTAATGCGCCTCATACAGCAGAAGTATTAGCTTCAGATAGCTGGAATTATAAATACAGTCGGCAGGAAGCTATTTTCCCAAAAGGTAATCCTGACCAAAATAAATATTGGCCACCAATTGGGCGTATAGATAATGTGTATGGAGATCGGAACTTGATTTGTTCGTGTCCACCGATCGAAGCGTATGAATGATTTATATCTTTAGAAACTGTTTGATCAAGGGGGGATGAATGTCTGAACTTGAAAATAAAAACACCGGAACCCGTCGCTCACGAGGTGGGAGTGGTGCTCGCAGAGCTATGCGAGGTAAGCAAAAGATCGTTCAATTTCCGTATATCTCCAGAAAAGTGCCAATCTATGATGTGTTAAGCGAAGAAGGTTTAGAGATTATTGAGTATAACGCGGATACGATACTCGAAGAGATAGGTATCGAATTTCGTGATGATGCGGAAGCACTTGAATTATGGAAGGATGCTGGAGCTGATGTTACGGGTGTCCGAGTAAGAATGCCTCGTGGATTGGCGCGAGAGCTGTCAAAAACTGCTCCATCAACATTCACACAAGTAGCACGAAACCCGGAGCGCTCTGTGCAAATTGGGGGTAAGAATACTGTTTTTGCACCTGTTTATGGACCACCATTTGTTCGTGATTTAGATGGCGGTCGTCGTTACGCTACAATGAAAGATTTCGAGAATTTTGTTAAGTTGGCTTATCTATCTCCTGCCATGCACCATTCAGGTGGGACCGTTTGCGAACCTGTGGATCTCCCTGTTAATAAAAGACATTTTGATATGGTTTATGCTCATATTAAATATAGCGATAAACCATTTATGGGCTCAGTTACTGCCCCAGAGAGAGCTAACGATACAATAGAAATAGCACGTTTGCTTTTTGGAAAAGAGTTTTTAGAGACAAATACAGTTCTGACTAGCCTTATCAATGCGAATTCGCCCATGACCTGGGATGGAACGATGCTTGGTGCTTTGAAAGCATACTCACGCGCAAATCAGGCGGTCATGACTTCTCCTTTTATATTGGCCGGTGCTATGTCACCTGTAACCGTCGCTGGCACGTTGACACAGACCCTTGCTGAGGCGCTTGCCGGAATAGCATTTTCTCAACTATGTCGCCAGGGGGCGCCTGTGATATTTGGAAGTTTTGCTAGCTCCATGTCCATGCAATCGGGTGCCCCCACTTTTGGAACACCAGAACCGGCACTTGTTTTATATGCGTGTGCACAATTAGCGCGTCGTCTTAATGTCCCTTTTAGATCAGGTGGGTCGTTATGTGGGTCTAAGGTTCCCGATGCACAGGCAGCCTCGGAGTCCGGAAATACGCTTTTCCCAACTATAATGGCTGGGGTTAATTTTGTGCTCCATGCGGCGGGTTGGTTAGAGGGAGGTTTAGTTTCATCGTATGAAAAATTTCTGATGGACACGGATCAGCTGGCAATGATGCAAACTTTGATGAATGGAATAGATCTATCAGAGAATGGGCAAGCTATGAATGCCATCCGCGATGTAGGGCCTGGAGCTCATTTTCTGGGTTGTGATCACACACAAGCAAACTTTGAGGATGCCTTTTTTAGATCTTCAATAGCTGATAATGCTACTTTTGAACAATGGGAAGCAGAGGGTAGTAAAAGTGCGGAGGTTCGGACCGCAGATAAAGTTAAAAAAATGCTGCTAGAATATGAAGCTCCTGATATCGATCCAGGTGTAGATGAATCAATACGAGACTTTATAGATAGAAGGAAGGCAAGCTTTCCAGATTCTAACGTCTAAATGTAAACAAATTATATTCAATGCCGTAGATACGCTCAAATTTAGCCATTTTTTGAAAGCTAAGCTTTAATAATAGCATTGTTGCTTCTGTCATAAGGCTACTGGCAGAGACGCAAAACTGTTCTGATTTATCTGACTTAGCTAATTCGCAGCAGGCCTTCAAAAGTGAACTTGCAATCCCTTTTCTTCTTTGATCTGGGAGAACAGTGAGTGCTGCGGCATAGCTAGAGTTTGTTGGAAAAAATTGGTGACTCTCCAAGTTTGGTGGATAATACACAATAGAACCAACAATAGATTCATGTTTAGCGGCAATTAATAGTTCCCCTCCATTTTTTAAGTTTGTAGTATTAACGATCCAGTCTTTCATGACTGGCCACAAGCCTGGGGCAATCTGATTTTCAAATTGTTGATAGCATTTCACAGCTATTGCTGCGGCTACCTCATACTCTTCGAGATAGGCATGACGAATTGTTGGTGGTTTGCAGTTCATCTCTTATCTCTATGTTGATTGTCATCTAATGGAACTAGTCTTATTTTTCGATATGAATCCCAAATTCGGCTCCAGCATCTAGTAGCCAATGCCACAGATAACTAGAAAAACTGGATCGTACCAAAATATTATACGTAGGCTTTTGGTCAATCTGCCACAAAACAATTGATGCCAATGCTAAATTTGATTGAACCGCTTGTCCTGGCTGAAAGGCCCGCGGATGTATATCGATAGAACACCCCTTCCTTATAACCGTTCGCGCTTTTGAGCCTGATATCTGAATTATAGTGCTATTATCTGAGACATTTGTTAAAGAGTTTGAGATCTTACTCAAACCGTTATTGAGATTGTTCTCAATGGTACTTTCGTCGCCAGGAAAACAATTTATTAACCACTCGTCAGGCCCAAGCCAAATTGTTGTTTGTTGGTTGTTGTGTACAAACGTATTTGGAGTTAATGGTAACTTATTGCCTAGCACTTTATCGACAGGTTTGGTGAAACGGCTATCGTCAGGGTTGCCCCTTAAAATTAGTTTACCGGTATGACGGAGTTCCGTTAGCCAAATGCCAGCATCTTGAGGGCCTCCAGATAGATTTATTAAGCGATCAAGAGGACTGATACTTTTATTTTCTCTCTTAGTTGAGGAAATATCAACCATCTGCACGCTCTCCATTCTTATCAAAGAATAACGTATCTGTGACTTTGACTTTAATGGTTTTATTTCTCAGTGGAATATAAAGTGTTTCGCCTATTCTTTCTTTTCCACCTTTTATCAATGCCATGGAAATAGATCGGTTACAATTTGGACTGTAATAACTGGATGTAACATGTCCGATCATCACCATTGGGGGAGAGGGCTGCAGCGTTTCAACAATTTGGGATCCCTCGGGAATAACCTCATTTTCATTTTCGTTTAAAAGCCCTACTAATTGTTTACGGTCACTTTTGAGCATATCGCTTCTAGAAAGCGCTCTCTTACCTATAAAATCATGTTTCGTTTTAGATACGATCCAGTCCATTCCTAGATCGCGTGGAGTGACTGTTCCATCAGTTTCTTGCCCCACAATGATGAAGCCCTTTTCAGCACGCAGTACGTGCATCGCTTCAGTACCGTAGGAACAAATATCATATTTTTCGCCCTTCTCTATCAACGCCTGCCAGAGCGTCAGCCCATATCTTCTTGGAACGTTAATTTCAAAACTCAGTTCTCCAGTAAATGATATTCGAAATATACGAGCAGCGATGCCGGCAACATCCCCTTCTTTAACCGTCATAAAGGGGAATGCTTCATTGGACAGATCTAGTTCTGGGGCTAGTTCTTCGAGTAATTTACGGCAGTTTGGCCCACATATTGACGCTACTGCCCAATGTTCCGTAACTGAAGTAAAATAAACATCCAAGTTTGGCCATTCAGTTTGATGCCATTCTTCAAGCCAGTCTAAAACACTAGCGGCACCCCCTGTTGTAGTCGTCATGTGATAGTGGTTAGAATTTAAATGAGTTGTTACCCCATCATCCATAACCATGCCGTCTTCTTTGAGCATCAAACCATATCGAGCTTTTCCGGGAGCTAATTTTAACCAGGAATTGGTATAGATGCGGTTTAAAAACTCCGCTGCATCCGATCCTTTAATGTCAATTTTACCCAATGTTGAAGCGTCCAGTAGGCCTATGCTATCACGGGCTCCCTTTACCTCTCTGTTAATAGTTTGTTGCATTGTTTCATTAGGTTTTGGATAATACCAAGCACGCATCCATTGACTTACATGTTCGAACTTTGCACCAAATTCCTCATGATGTTCGTGCATTGCCGTAGTTCTTATCGGATCAAATAATGCCCCTATATTTCGTCCTGCATACGCCCCAATGGTTGCCGGTGTATAGGGAGGTCTAAACGTTGTATGCCCAATTTTTGGGGCTGTGGTTCCGAGCGCTTCACCTAAAATTGCTAGTGCAGCTACATTTGAGGTTTTGCCTTGGTCGGTTCCCATTCCCATTGTTGTGTAGCGTTTTAAGTGCTCCACTGATCTATAGCCTTCCCTAGCAGCTAGGCTAATGTCTGACGCGGTTACATCATTTTGAAAATCAACAAAATATTTACCCTTATTTTTATGAGGTTTTTCCCTTGGAATAATCCAAACGGCTCTTTCATCATTATACTTTGATTCTACAACCTTCGGGGCACCTGGGGCGCGGCCTTTATTATTTGTGGCTCTCGCAGATTCAGCTCCTGCTGTTAGTCCATCCTTCAGACAATCGCTTAGTGACTGAGTTCCATTGCATGCACCAATAGAAACAAGGGGTTGTTTAGCTATTTTGGGAAGAAACCGTTCGAATTTTTCGTCCCATTCCAGTTTTCCTCCACTCTGTGAAAACAGATGGACCGTTGGATTCCATCCGCCTGACATACCTATACAATCGCAAGTAATATCTTTTGCATCTCCAATTACTTTTGTACCATCGTCATTGAGTTTCATTATTCTAACGGATTTAATTCGTAAATGGCCAGTGTTGGACACTATGGCATAACCAGGGTACAGAGTTATTCCTTCATGTCTAATACGATCGACTAATTCACCGGTAGGCTCTTCTCGAAGATCAACAATACCTGCAATTGGGATATTATTTTCTTTTAGTGAAATAGCTGTTCTATATGCATCGTCATTATTAGTGAATAATAGAACTTTATTCCCGGGAGATACACCATATTGATTAAGATACGCGCGCATCGATGCGGACAACATAATGCCTGGTAGATCGTTATCTTTGAACACTAAAGGACGTTCGAGCGCTCCTGTTGCTAGGACAACGCGTTTAGCACGTATTTTCCATAGTCGTTGTCGTGTCTCATACTCTGATTGGTTCTGTTGTCCCGAACTTATTGTTTCTAATAAAGTCAGAAAATTATGATCATAATATCCGGTGGCTACTGTTTTATTTAACAAAATTACTTCGGGCATACCCTCTAGTATAGCTACTGTTCTTTTTCTCCATTCGAGAGTAGTATGCCCATCGATAGTACAATCAGTATTGCTGTTTAAACTGCCTCCAAAACTATCTTGTTCATCAACTAAGACTACCCGAGCTCCTGTTTTTCCTGCAGCGAGTGCGGCGCTTAAACCGGCTGGACCGCCGCCAACTATTAAAACGTCGCAATGAGCATGAGTTTTCTCATACCTGTCGGGGTCGGCGCCTTTTGGTGCTTCTCCCAAGCCAGCTATCCGTCGAATCCAATACTCATAACGCATCCACCAACTTTTAGGCCACATAAAGGTCTTATAATAAAAACCAGCAGGCAAAAATCTATGCAGTAGATTATTGATATAGCCTATGTCTAATAGTAGGCTTGGCCATCGATTTTGACTTTTTACAATAAGACCGTCTTCAAGTTTTATCTGGGTTGCTCTCGTGTTAGGGTCGGTACCGTTACCTTCTCCTACCTGCACCAGCGCATTTGGCTCTTCCGCTCCAGCTGAAAGTACACCTCGGGGCCGATGGTATTTAAAACTGCGCCCCATCAAGTGGATCCCGTTGGCTAAAAGTGCTGATGCCAACGTATCTCCTCTATAGCCCACAAAAAATTTTCCATCAAATTTAAACCGTAATGGTTTTGATCGATCTACTTGTCCTAGACCGCTAACACGAAATAATTGCCTATTCATTTGTTTTCTCGGGGGTTTGTTGTCTTTTCTACTGAAGATTCACGGCGCCAATTTTGGTCGTAGTACTCCTTGCCTTCTTTAGACTTAGGTAGCGTATCTATTGGATAGATTTCAGTTATTTCATTTGTTACTGTATTACGTAATACGTTAAACCAGCGGCGACAACCTCGACTATGTAACCACCTTTCCAATATGACCCCTTTGGGATTGCTCTTTAAATATAAATATTCAGAGAATTCCTCATCATTGAGTTCATTAGGTTCAGTTGGCCGTTTTATGTGGGCTTCTCCACCATAATGAAATTCTTCATCATCCCTAAAACCACACCAGGGGCATTCAATATATAGCATTTCTCAATCCCTTAATGCGCGACGCCCGCGGCGCCGTGTTCGTCAATTAAATATCCACTAATAAATCGATTGAGCGAGAATGGTGCTGAAATTGAGTTTGGCTCATCTTTAGCAATGAGATCTGCAAAAACATGTCCCGAACCTGGTGTCGCCTTGAAGCCCCCAGTACCCCATCCACAATTGAAATAGAGATTATTAATTGGTGTCCTCGATATAATTGGAGATGCATCAGGACAAGTATCCACAACGCCTCCCCATGACCGAAGCATTCGAAGCCGGGAAAAAACTGGGAATAGTTCTACAGCGGCTGATAACATTCCCTCTATTATGTTAAGGCTGCCTCGTTGAGCATAAGAATTATATGAATCTACCCCAGCACCAAAAACCATCTCGCCTTTATCCGACTGGCTAACGTACATGTGCACGCTATTTGACATTATCACCGTATCAAGAATTGGTTTTATTGGTTCGGAGACCAGGGCTTGGAGTGGTCGACTGTCTATAGGGAGGCGGAAACCAGCTAAATTTGCCAGGACCCCTGCATGACCAGAAACAACACACCCTACTTTTTTCGCTCTGATTGGACCTTTTGCCGTCTGGATGCCTTTAATTGTACCTTGTTCAATAATAAAGCCGGTAGCTTCACAATTCTGTATTATGTCAACACCTAAACTATCTGCTGCTCTTGCATAACCCCACGCAACAGCATCGTGACGTGCGGTTCCGCCCCTGCGTTGGATAAACCCACCCATCACTGGATAGCGAAGTCTGGGATTAATATCAATAATAGGAACAAGTTTTTTAATTTGATTTGGGTTTAATACGTCGGAGTCTATACCGTTTAATCTAATCGCTTCAACACGCCGGTTCATTTCTTTTAATTCATGTTCGGTATGAGCCAATGTTAAAACACCGCGTTGGCTAAACATTGTATTAAAGTTTAATTCTTGGCTAAGGTTTTCCCAGAGTTTCAGAGAGTGCTCATAGATCCCCGCACTTTCATCCCACATATAATTGGACCGTATGATCGTTGTATTCCGTCCTGTATTACCACCACCAAGCCATCCTTTATCTACGACGGCAATATTTCGCATTCCATGTTGCGAGGCTAAGTAGTATGCGGTTGCTAAGCCGTGGCCTCCCGCACCTATAATTATAGTATCGTATTCGGGTTTAGGTTCTGGTGATCTCCAAGCTTGGGACCAATTTTCATGATATGTTAGGGAGTTTCTGGCAAGACTAAATATAGAATACTTTTCTTTTTCGCTACGCAAGCCTTGCATGCCTTGATTGCTGGCAGGTTTTTTCATAAAGACTTCCTTTTCGCGTCGACTAATAACCTAAACCGATTAAGTTTGTTCTTAAAGCGATAAAATAGTAGATTTGCTTCTTAATCCTAGTTTTGTGACAATATTTTATAACGCCAATTGGATAAAATCCATCCATAATAGATAAGATAGATTATTACATCACTAGACCTCGAATAATAAAACGATAAACTTTAATCGGTAGGATTAAAGAATCGCTTGGGGATGCAGATAATGAAGAACTCTAATGAATACGAGGCTCGGCGTGATGTCGCTGCGGCACATCGTTTGGCAGTAATGCATGGACTCAATGAGGGGGTTTGGAACCACATAAGTCTTTGTAGTCCAGATCAACCAGAGAACATCCTAATAAGCCCTGGTCATACACATTGGGGGCAGGTCAAAGCGAGTAACTTAGCCTTGATGTCGCCTGAAGGGAAAATGATCGCGGGAGAACGACCGCCGATCCGAGCAGGATGGATCATTCATCACCCTGTTCATATCGCACGCCCTGATGCAAAATGTGTTATTCACGTGCATGCTCCGTACACGACGGCTATGTCAATTAGAAAAGATATGAAATTTGAAACTCGAAGTTCCCAGCAATCTGCTAGTTTTCATAATGATATAGTTTACTATGAGGTCTATGATGGCGTTTTGGAAGATGAGACTGAGGGGGCTCACATGGCTGAGGTCCTTGGCGATAAAAGAATACTAATGATGCGTAATCACGGGGCAATGATTGTTGGAGAAACCGTGGCAAGAGCCTATTTAGATGCTTATCAGTTAGAGCGGGCTTGTATGTATCAGCTGTTAGCTGTTTCTGGAGGTGGCGACATGCAACTTATTCCTGAAGACGTTGCAGCAAAGATGGGGTGCTTAGCTCGGAAAGGCCGCAATATAGAACATTTTGAGGGCATGAAGCGATTAATAGAAGAAAAAGAGCCCGATTTTGCGGATTAAAAAATATAGAATGTGACGAATGGGGATCGGCTATTTATCTAATGCTTTTTTAGGAGTTTAAATGTTAAGAATAATATCCTCGTTCGATGGAGGGAATATAGAAGTCATTAAGGCGGATGATCCTGGTGATATCCAGTTAAACATTCGACAAGACACAAAAGCAGAATTTTTTCAGTGGTTCTACTTCAAAGTTATTGGAGTTAAGAATACCCCATGCACCATTAAAATATTAAATGCTGGTGAAGCCAGCTTTACTCGGGGATGGGAAAATTATAAGGCCGTTACCTCGGCAGACCAGCAATATTGGACAAGGGTGCCAACCGAATACAAAAACGGTATATTAGAGATACAAAACACACCGAGGACTGATGCTGTTTGTTATGCATATTTTGTTCCTTATCCATCGGATAGACATTCCGATTTGATTGCTAGATGCCAGGCTTCCAAGGGTGTCAGGCTTTCAGTTCCAGGATTGACTAAGCAAAATAGACCCATTGAAGTTTTAACTTTTGGAAATGTGGCGGATAATAAACCGGCATTATGGATTATTGCACGGCAACATCCGGGCGAGACTATGGCTGAATGGTTCATGGAAGGGTTGTTGGATCGTTTGCTTAATCAGCAAGATGGCGCGGTAAGGTCGTTACTTCAAAGAGCTACATTATATGCAGTCCCTAATATGAATCCCGACGGCAGTATGCTTGGAAACCTGAGGGTTAATTCACTTGGTGTAAATTTGAACCGAGAATGGGAAAATCCAAGTATTGATAATAGTCCAGAAGTTTTTCATGTACGCAAGATGATGATTGAAAGCAAAATAAGGCTGTGCCTCGATGTGCATGGTGATGAAGGACTGCCATTTAATTTTATAGCTGGCTTTGAGGGTATTGCTGAAGCTAATGATAAACAGTTGGCAATTATGAATAAGTTTCGCAACACGCTAGCGCAAATAAATCCTGATTTTCAATTAGAGAATGGATATCCCAAGGTGGCTAGAGGAAAGGGAATGAAAACAACCTCAACTGGATATTTAGCGGCGTATCACGGGGCTGTTTCTATGACCTTAGAAATGCCATTTAAAGATGCTGAAAACGCTCCAGATGAGCACTTTGGTTGGTCGCCTGAAAGGAGTATGGCTTTGGGGCGATCCAGTGTTGAGTCAATGCTTGCAGTTATTGATGAGATCAAGAGCTGAATTAGCGCGGGGAACAATCAACATGACAATTCTTTATGGCATATCGAACTGTGACACATGTAGAAAGGCAAAGAAATGGTTCGATGAAAACAAAATTAAGTTTATTTTTTTTGACTTCCGAAAAAATGAATTGACTAGGCCTCAAATTGAAAAATGGGTTGATGCAATGGGTTTAGATGCATTAATCAATCGTCGTGGTACCACTTGGCGTAACCTTTCTGAAGATCGTCGTGAGACTTTAAATGGTTCGAATTGTGTGGATGTCTTGCTGGATGCTCCTACTCTTATGAAAAGACCTATCATTGAAATTAATGAAAAGTTTCTGATAGGGTTTAATCCTTCGATTATGGAACAAATCCAATTGATGAAAATGTAAACTTGAATTAAATAAGTAGCACCGGTCCAACTCTACTTGGAATAAATATGGTTTCAGATTTCATTGTAATAGGGGGAGGGTTAGTTGGCGCTGCGGTCTCATATGGGCTTTTAAAATCAGGCGCAACTGTTATTATTTTAGATGAAGGGGACACAGCCTTTCGAGCTTCCCGGGGTAATTTTGGTTTAGTTTGGGTGCAGTCAAAAGGTGATGGCATGCATGAATATGCAGCATGGAGCCGAGAGTCATCTGATCTTTGGCCAGATTTTGCAGAACTTTTGGTTGAGGAGACGGGTATCAATGTGGGCCATCATAGGCCGGGTGGTCTAGAACTGTGTCTAAATGAAGCAGAGTATACTGACTTTGAGAATTCCATTAATCGTATGCATAATCAACCGAATGTTGGCGAAAATGGCAGGCGAATGATAAGTGGTGATGAAGTCCGCAGAATGGAACCAAATGTGGGATCTGAGGTGGTCGGTGCATCCTATTGTCCACATGATGGGATAGTGAATCCTCTTTATACTCTAAGGGCCTTACATCAGAAATGTATTGAGTCGGGGTTAATTTATAGACCCGACCACACAGTAAAGAAAATCATCCCACAAACACGAGGTTTCAAAGTTATAACGAACGAAGATAACTTTATGAGTGAAAAAGTTATTTTAGCTGCAGGAAATGGGAATAAAGCTCTAGGAAAATTTGTTGGTTTGGATATTCCAACTGGACCTGAAAGAGGACACATCGTCGTTACAGAGAGAACTTCCCCGCTCTTTAATTATGTTTTGGGAGCAATCCGCCAGACCGATGAAGGCACTGTAATGTTGGGCGCAACTAAAGAAAATGTAGGCTTGGACTCGGGTTTCAATTTCGAAATGGCTGCTAAAATAATCGATAAGGCTGTTAGGAAGGTTCCTGCGTTAAAAAAACTTAGAATGATAAGAAGTTGGAGCGCCTTGCGTATCATGTCTCCAGACGGATTTCCTATCTACGAAGAATCAAGTCACTTTCCTGGGGCATTTGTGGTCACCTGTCATAGTGGCGTTACTTTAGCTGCGGCTCATGCATTAAAGTTAGCCCCCGAGCTACTGGGTAACAATTTCAATAGTAAATTTAACGCTTTCTCTCCAAAGAGGTTCAATGTTCGGCAGATTTAATGAAAATAGAGCATCCTCAATTAAAATTGAGTTCGATGGAACGGTGATTGAAGCTTTGGAGGGCGAAATGGTTGCAAGCGCACTCATGGCAGCTGGTATTATTAATTTTCGTGATGCTCCAGTTTCTATTACACCCAGGGGGCCATATTGTATGATGGGTGTCTGTTTTGAATGTTTAGTTGAGATAGATGGAGTAGGCCATCAACAAGCGTGCCTTGTGCCTGTGAGGGGTGGTATGAGCATCAAACGTGAGAAATCAAAGAGGCTTGTTTCTGATGACCTTGTGTGTTGATGTTGTAATTATTGGGGCTGGTCCTGCTGGAATGAGTGCAGCAAATATGATCCATGAGTACGGCGGCCGTGCGGTGGTTCTGGATGAGCAAAGTGAACCTGGAGGACAAATTTATAAATCAATTGATAGGGTGAGACGTGATCGCCCAAATGAACTTAGTTGGCTAGGCTCTACTTACCAGGATGGAGTTAGGCTTACAAAAAAATTTAGATCACAAGCTAAAGATTACCAACCAGGTAGTACGGTTTGGCATATCGAGTGCCGCAATTCAGACGGTTTTTATAATGTATTTTATAGTCGAGCTGGAGCTTCTAAAAAAATTAAAACAAAATATATAATCATAGCTACTGGTGCCATGGAACGTCCCGTTCCTATTCCAGGTTGGACCTTGCCTGGTGTTATGACGGTAGGAGCCGTTCAATCTATTCTAAAAAGTTCTGGCATGTACCCATCCGGAAAATTAGCCTTGGCGGGCGCTGGCCCTTTAATGCTTCAGTTGGCAAGCCAACTTATAGCTGCGGGTATTAGTATTTCAGCGATTCTAGATACTTCTCCGAAGGGAAGTATCTTTAAAGCATTGAGACATTTTCCAAGAGCGTTATTTGCGGGTGACTATCTCTATAAGGGATGGAAGTTAACAAATGAAATCAAATATTCCAGCATAAAAATTTATCGCAACGTAACTGACTTGAATGCTTTAGGTGATTGTAGACTGCAAAATCTATCTTTTAAGGTAAATGAGACGAGACATTGTCTGGACGTAGACACGCTTGCATTACATGAGGGTATCTTTCCAAATGTTCAATTGACTAGATTACTTGATCTCAAGCACGTTTGGTCTACGCGGCAACGATCATTTTCCCCCGTGGTTAACTCTTGGGGTGAAACATCGCTGTCTGGTGTTTTTGTCGTCGGTGATGGGGCAGGCGTTTCGGGTGCAAAAACTGCTGAATATAGCGGAGTTATTGCAGGAATGGTGATTTTGGAAAGGCTTGAATATATACAAGGGAGTCAAAGGGATTTAATTGTTGTGGATAGGAAATTCCGTCGTTTATTAGACGAAGGTATTAGGCCTTTCTTGGATACTTTGTTTCCCGCGCCAGAAAGAATAGGAGAGGTGCCTGACAAAACGATTATATGTCGTTGCGAAGAGATCACAGCCGGTCAAATAAGAGAGGTTGTTAAGAAAGGTTGTCCTGGGCCGAATCAAGCAAAAGCCTTCCTTCGATGCGGTATGGGTGCTTGTCAGGGGAGAATGTGTGGGGCTTCTGTTACGGAAGTGATGAGCGAGGCCCTAGGAAAAAAACCAGCAGATGTGGGGGCATTTAGGGTCCGTCCACCGATAAAACCACTGTCACTGGAAGAGATAGTAACACTGAATGATGGTCAAAGTTAACACAATCAAAATTTGATTTGGGTTCAATGATGGATAAAAACTTAAAAATTTGGATGAATATTTATGATATTACCTGAGCTGAAAATAGTTGAAACACGAGGGGGGCAGATTTCTTACAGGGAAAATGGTTCTGGGCCTGTACTGTTATTATTGCATGGTATTGGGGGCAACTCCCGGTCATGGCAAAATCAGTTCGCAGCATTCGCGAAACAGTTTCACGTTATAGCATGGGATGCGCCCGCTTACGGTAAAAGTGCAGGAAGGGAAGCAAATTTGAAAGAATATGCGAATGCTGTCTTAGAATTTATGACCGCGCTAAAAATAACGAATTTCAATTTATTAGGACATTCAATGGGGGGGATTGTCGCTCAGGGTGTTGCCGGGTCAAATCCTGATCAAGTGAACAAGTTGATATTATCTAGTACATTTATGGGATATGGGGCATCTGTTGGTTCTCCATTAGGCGAAGGTTACCTCTCTCGATTGAATGATATTGAAAATATGTCACCAGATGATTTTGGCTTGGCGCGAGCGACTAGCATGCTCACGCCATCAGTATCAATTGAGATTAAGAATGAAGTTGCTTCAATAGCCGCTGAGGTGACGTACAGCGGATTACTTGCAGGATGTAAAATGCTTCATCATGCTGATACACGACGTATTGTTTCGAATTTAAAACTGCCCATTTTAGTTTTAACTGGGGAAAAAGACCGCGTTGTTATTCCTGCGAGAAGCGAAGAAATGACTACTCTAATCCCTGGCGTTGAAAGCAAGCAGATAGCTGGAGTTGGCCACGCAGGTTATTTTGAAGATCCTCAGAAATTTAACTTGGTTATAGAAAACTTCTTGTCCTCAAAATCTTAATTGATGCGCTGTTTCCTCAGTATCTTTCAAGGCGTGTCGTTTCACTTTTATTTAAAGCCACATCGTTATTTTTTTCAATGTAGACAATAACAATTCACTTAACCCGCCATTTTTGCCCTTTTCAACTGGGCTTGAAATCTATTTATCACCTTATCCTTTTCGGCAGGATCATCGATTTGAGAAACTAGCTGGTTATTAAAATCTGGATCCTGCATTCGTTCTTTCAACATATTTCGTGGGATTTCGGATGCTTTACCCTCGGGTAACATTTCAGCCTGACACATTCCTACTAACATAAGAGCTCGGAGATGCATTGGTCGCTGGGTGCTATCGATTTTTTCCATTATTTTTGATTCTTCAATATAGCTTAGTAGCAACTCGTTTATCTTTTCAAGTAGTTGCTGTTTTTTATCTAGCTCAAGATCAGATTGTTCTATTTGATAAAAGCTAGCCGTAACTTGCTGCATTTTTTGATTGGGTGGGAGATCAGCGGCTACGCAAGAATTTAAAGATTCAGGTTTTAAAAACAAAAGGTCAATCTGTTCTTGTATATACTCACTTAGCTGTTCAATACCTTTTTGAGATTTACTTAGGGACAGTAAAAAAGCGATTTTTCTCGCGGGTGAATTTAATTGGTTAATCAATGTCGTTACCGCTTCTTTTAAGCCGTTTAACCCCCCCTTATTAATAATTCGTGTTTGACGTTCTATTATTGCTTGAGCAATCTCCACGCCCCCTTTAATTTCATTTTTGACTACGAGGCGATCAAGAATAGCCGTAAAACGTTCCCGTTCCCCTTCCTCACCAGTTTTTGATAGAGAAGCTGCTCCTGCTATCTGCTGGCTAACTCGATCGGTGAGTGCTCGTTGACTTTCTTTCAGGGTTCCCTGGCTCAATAATAGATTTAATTTTGCCTTTGTTTGTTCAATGCTACCATTTTGCATTTCCTCAATATCACCAAGTTTTAGAGATCCTGAACTTAAATCCAGCATCGTTATTATCGCACTTCCTAGATCGGCCTGATCTCCAAGTAAATCTTGAATTACGGAGTTATTACTCAAAATATCGGCGATGAAACAGTCAAGCGCAGCTACCCCTCTTTGGTCAGTCGTGGATTCTGCACAGTCAATACTCTGTACAAGCTTGCCCCACCAATCTCTGACATCAATCAGCGCCTTTGTTATGGTGATATTTAGAAGATAATCAAAGTTATCAGTTTTCGACAGTTCATCGATAGCTACTATTGCCTGATCTATACCCGTTCCAACTATTTTTGGGAGATTCTTTTCTTCAGCTTTTCTTGCATTTTCGGTGATAGCCGCAACAAATTCAAATAAAATATCTCGCCTTTTGTTTACATTAGATAGTTCCGAACCCGCTTGTAATTTTGACACTTTTGCAATTGCTGACGGTACCAACCCATCTGCATCCTGGACCCGTTTGAGTTCTTTACTGTTATGAAGGGCTTCCATAGCGGTAATATTATTTTTATCTAAATATCGGCGGAAAAGTTTATTTATTGCCTTTCGACTGTCAGTCAGTAAAAGATCCTCTGCTGCAGAACAATCTGGTGCTTTATCAATATCATTGATAAATACCTTTTCTTGTCCAATTTCCTTGAGCTTTTCGAAGATAATATCTGTATCCTCAAGTTGATCTATGGACTTTGATATTAGTGTGTGATCAAGAACAATTCTGACACCAGTGACCCCGGTTTCACTTAACATTTGATTGGCAATTTCTTCGGCCTCAGCTTTGTTTGTTACTGTTGCTCCTATTTGCCAAGTTGTATCGTTCAGAGTTAAAATTTCAAAAGGCATAAATCTTTTCCAAGTAACTAGATTGAAAAACTTAAAAAACGTTAATATCAAACATGCTGTCTGGAAAGCATATTAATGATAAAAAACATATGGCTGTACTATTTTAATTTTTTTTGGGGGGACTTTCACTAGTCTGTTAACTTCAATTAACACTCTGTTTTCTGATTGAACGTTGTTCTGAATAAATATTTAATAGGTTCCCAACGAATATAATAGTTCCACCAAATAAGATCATAAAATCCCATCCTTCGTCATATAAAATAAAGCCGATGAATGCGATTAAAGGTAAGCGCATAAAATCTAAGGGAGAAACTACTGCGGCATCTGCATGTTTGAAAGCGTGCGCAAAGCAAAAATGCGAAGCGAGCCCGGTTAATCCTAACAGTAACGCCCATGGCCAAAGCTCAATTGATGGAATATGCC
>CAXYEO010000046.1:0-77055 GCA_964276085.1 uncultured Thalassobaculaceae bacterium
GGAAAATTACAAGCACGGGCAGTTCTGCGTGATGTAGGGCGCGTCCTGGAAATTCCTTACAATCAGGTTGATAGAATATGTAAAATGGTCCCAAACAATCCAGCAAACCCGATGACGTTAGGGGAAGCTATTGAGAGTGAATCAGAGTTAAGACGGCTAAAGGATGAGGATAATTCTGTAAGAGAACTTCTCGAAACAGGTTTGCAATTAGAGGGTCTATATCGTAACGCTTCGACACATGCTGCTGGTGTAGTAATTGGTGATAGACCTTTGAAGGAACTGGTGCCCCTTTACAGAGACCCGCGCTCTGAAATGCCAGCAACTCAATTTAATATGAAGTGGGTTGAGTCCGCTGGACTAGTTAAGTTTGATTTTTTGGGGCTTAAAACATTATCGGTTCTGCAGCGAGCAGTTGAGCTATTAGGCATAAGAGAGATTGATGTAGATTTAAACCATATTCCTCTTGATGATAAAATAACCTTCGAGATGATTGGTAAAGCGAGGAGCACAGGTGTTTTCCAACTGGAAAGCTCAGGAATGCGAGATGTTCTCAGAAAGATGCGGCCAGACCGGTTCGAAGATATCATCGCGCTAGTAGCCTTATACAGACCTGGGCCGATGGCGAATATCCCTAGCTATATTTCCAGGAAGCATGGCGAGGAAGCTGTTGATTATATGCACCCAAAATTAGAATCAATTCTGAAAGAAACATACGGAATTATGATTTATCAGGAACAAGTTCAACAGGCGGCACAAAAGTTAGCAGGTTATACTCTCGGGGGTGCCGATGTACTACGAAGAGCTATGGGAAAAAAAATTAAATCGGAAATGGATAATCAGCAAGAAACTTTCGTAAAAGGCGCAATTCAGGAAGGAGTACCGTTAGATATTGCTGTTTCTATTTTTAATACTATTTCTGCATTTGCAGGTTATGGCTTTAATAAAAGCCACGCAGCTGCCTATGCATTGATTGCTTACCAAACAGCATATTTGAAAGCTAACTATCCAGTTGAGTTTTTGGCGGCCTCTATGACGTATGATATGGGAAATACAGATAAATTAAATATTTTTAAACAAGAATTACAGGACCTTGGTATAGATCTTTTACCCCCAGATATAAATAAATCAGGAAGAGATTTTAAAGTTGAAAACGTTAACAACGGAAAGCTTGCTGTTCGTTACGCTTTAGCTGCGATCAAGAACGTAGGCGGCCCGGCTATGAGTGCATTGGAAGAAGAACGTGACCGGAATGGAGAATTTTCGAGTTTGGAAAACTTTACTTCTCGAATCGATGGACGATTGCTTAATAGAAGGAGTTTAGAGAATTTAGTGAAAGCGGGTGCCTTAGATAAATTATACTCCGACAGGGCTCGGCTTTTTGCTAATGTCGACATAGTCATTCGTTATTCAAATGCAACATTTGAGGAACGAAACTCTAATCAAGAAAACTTATTTGGTGAGGTGAAATTAACTGAGAGTGAATCACTCAATTTCTTGACTACAGCAGAATGGTCGTCTCTGGAAAGGTTAAAACACGAATTTGAAGCAATGGGTTTTTATTTATCTGCTCATCCTCTGGATGCTTATGGCAGCACTTTGGAAAAAGTGGGGGTAGTAAGTAGCTATATGATAGGTCCAACTATCATAGCTAGCAATGGTTCCGGGCGAATAAACCTGGCTGGGATTGTGTCAGCATCCAGAATTCGGACTAATCAAAGAGGTAATAAGTATGCGTTCATTCAATTGAGTGATCAGTCTGGTGTCTTCGAGGTCACAGCTTTCTCGGAAGTGCTTTCTGTTTCTCAGAATTTATTAGAGCCAGGGACAGCTGTGCTGCTGCGCTGTGATGCAAAAAGTGAGGAAGGGAATATTCGGCTTTTAGCTAATCGCGTTCAGGCGTTAGATGTTGCTGTTGAGAAAGAGGTAAAAGGACTGCTTATTTATGTAAATAATGAAGAAATCGTTGCTCCTTTAGCCAAAATATTATCCGGAAACAGTCCTGGAAATGGACATGTGACGATAACACTGCAGTCTGAAAGCCAAGAGATAGACGTCACTCTTCCAGATTCGTATCTGATTAATGCTAAAATGAGATCAGCTGTCAAATCATTACCTGGTGTCATAGATGTTAGCGATTTGTGAGAACAATGATAATTGTAAAATCATGGAATAACGAAAAAGGATAACACTTTTGATGGATAAAAAACGTATTGTTATCTGTGGGTTTAATCTCGAAAGCAATCGGTTTGCCCCCCCATGCAGTAAAAAAGACTTTGAAGAAAGTATGTATTTTTCGGGGATAGAGATTTCAAAAGAAGCCCGAAAAGAGAGCCCAAGGATTCATCTGGGTGTCAAGGGATTCTATAATATAATGGATAAATGGTTTGGTGGAGTAGATTCATGGATAGATGAGCCTATTCTGGTGATTGGTTCCAGCCCTGCTGGGCCGGTTAAAGAAGAATTCTTTCTGCAATTCCTAGGAGAATTGGAGCGTCGGTTAAAGAAACTGGGTAATGTAGACGGAGTTTATATTTGCCAACACGGAGCTGCTGTTGCTACTCACACACATGATCCGGATGGAGATATGTTTAAATTGATACGGGGCATTGTCGGGCCAAAAGTTCCGATTGTGGCCACATTAGATCTACATGCGAATATTTCCAAAGAGATGGTAGATAATACAGATATATTGATTGGCTATAGAACTAACCCACATATTGATATGTTCGAAAGAGGTGAAGAAGCCGCTAGTAGTATGTTAGAATTATTCTCTGGGGTAATGCTCTACAAGCATTGGATAAAGGTGCCGCTGGTGGCCCCATCTGTGACGCTTCTTACAGGCGGCGGTTATCCTTATGGGGATTTAATCCGATCTGGTCAGAAATATATTGGGGAGGACATAATAAATGTCACAATATTGTCAGGCTTTGCTTTCAGTGACACGCCTAAAAACGGTATGAGTTTCCTCGTTTATTCCCGAAAAAGTGTTGAATCAGCTAAAAGGATAGCAAAAGAACTTGCGCAAAAAGGATGGAATGACCGAAACCGTTACCAAACAAGAATGCAACCTCTTAAGGAAGCTGTGAGAATAGCAAAAGAGGCGGGCAACAATAGCAATTTAGAACCATTATTATTTGCAGATCCGGCAGATAATCCTGGAGGTGGAGGTCGCGGTAACACAACTTTTATATTGAAAGCATTTTTAGAGGCTGGAGTAAAAAACTCTGTTCTTGCCGTCTTCTTTGATCCATTCGCTGTTCAAGCTGCATTCACATCGGGGGTTGATTCTACAATCAATGTCACTCTAAATGAACACGAGAGTAACAAATTTTCAGAACCATTAGATGTCCAAGCGCGTGTGGAATCCTTGCACGATGGTAAATTTCAAGGCTTTTATGGAATGGTTGCAGGAACAACTGCTGACACTGGGCAGACAGCTGTCTTGGATTTGGGGGGAATCAAAGTCATATGTATAAGTAAAAGACAACAATGTAGGTCTGCCGATTTTATTTCAGCCTTTGGTATAAATCCAATCGATTGTAGATCAATTGTAGTTAAATCGAGGGGGCATTTTCGCGCGGGATTCAATCATATTTTTAAGCCACGCCAAATAATAGAAATCGATGTTCCAGGCTTGACTTCTCCTAATTTAAACACGTTTGACTGGAAATATTTACCTCGCCCTGTGTACCCGCTGGATGATGAAACGAAATGGAGTGGCCACTAAGCTTGAGTGAGCGCACTCTAAATATTGTAAATATTAAGATTTATTCGTTTGTTATAATGATAATTAAGAATACCATACTTTAATTGATGGCTAATTGTTTTTAGATAATGACGTATTTTGGTTATATCTATTATTGGAGTTTTGGAATGGATCGAGATTTTACTGCACGTAGTAACCATGACATGGGCGGTATGATGGCTGGTGCGATAAATAAAGATAATCACAATTACGTGCTTTGGGAAAAAAGAGTTGATGCCATGATGATGCTATTATCTAACGATCTTGGAATACTCACAGTTGATCAATTGCGGAAAGGCATAGAATCTTTGCCCCCTGACGCATATGATAAGATGACTTACTACGAGCGATGGATGGCATCTATCGCCAATTCACTCTTGGAGTCAGGAGTATTAACGACAGAAGAATTAGGTGTTAAAATGAAAGAGATAGAGCTTAAAAGCACTAACAATGAGGAAAATTCGCGATGAGGCGGTTTGATGAAGGCAGCATTGTTAAAGTTAAGTCTTACTTTCCACCAAGCCCGCCAGCACACTGCAGAACTCCTTTTTATATAAGGGGTTGTGTTGGAAAAATAGAGAGGGTGTGTGGGGTATTCGATAACCCAGAAGAATTAGCATTCGGGCGCATTGGAGTTGATAAGAAGACTTTGTATCGAGTGAGGTTTTTTCAACGTGATGTTTGGTCTGATTACAAAGGCTCACGAAGCGACAAGATAGATATTGAATTGTATGATTTTTGGCTTGAAAAAATAGAGGGGGATCAAAAATGATTGGAGGTGGGAAAAATGACCATGACCATGACCATCTCCATCAATACGACCCTGGCCATCAACACCCAGTTCAGGACGATCACGACGATACAATGACTTATTATAGAGTTATGGAAGAGGCTGTTCGTGACTTGCTTATTGAAAAAAATTTTATTAATGCGGAGCAAATTAGAGATCAAATAGAGAAAATGGACGCTAGGGTACCGGCGAATGGAGCTAAAGTTGTTGCCCGTGCCTGGACAGATAAAGCTTATAAGAAACGTCTTGTTAGTGATCCAAAGTCGGCTATCAACGAGTTAGGGCACGACATTGGGCCTATGAATCTAATAGTTCTTGAAAATACAGAATCTATTCATAATGTGGTGGTGTGTACGTTATGTTCGTGTTACCCGAGATGGATTTTAGGGCTCCCACCAGATTGGTATAAAAGCCGCGAATATCGCTCACGAGTAGTCAGAGAACCTAGAGCAGTTTTGGAGGAGTTTGGTACAATGATAAACGATAGCCGTGAGGTTAGAGTTCACGACTCTACCGCAGATATGCGATACTTAGTTCTTCCTCTACAACCTAACGGAACAGAAAATTATACAGAGGCACAGTTGGTTAATATGATCGGGCGAGATGCTCTCATTGGGGTTGTGGAGGTGGCTGCACCTTCTCGTTAGTTTGGGCACCCTAAATTTTGGTAAATATATGGGTTTTTTTATTTGCTTTAACTCGGTGCTTGCATTTTTCATGAAGCGCCGGTAAACAACCTGTGATTATTTCACACACGAACTTGCGCCTAAACTTGATTGATGAGAGATGGCGCTCCGGTGTTTTTGATATTGAAAACGGGTGTTCGTGGAGGCTAAACCGGAGAAGAAAATGAGTTCAATGTCTTTTACAATGCGTCAGTTGTTAGAAGCAGGCGTGCACTTTGGTCATCATACACGTAGATGGAACCCTAGTATGGAGGAATACATCTATGGAGTCCGAAATAATACCCATATTTTGGATTTGCGACAATCTGTCCCTCTGTTGCACAGAGCGTTAGAAGCGATCAGGGAGGTAACTTCTTCTGGTGGACGTGTTTTGATGGTAGGCACAAAGAGGCAAGCTTCTGAAAAGATTGCCGAAACTGCTCAAAAAACGGGTCAGTATTTTGTCAATCACCGTTGGTTAGGTGGGATGCTGACAAACTGGAAGACTATTTCGATATCAATCAAACGGCTAAAAGATTTAGATGAACAGTTAAGCGGCGAAGTACAAGGTTTAACAAAAAAAGAATTATTAAACCTTACGCGTGAAAGAGATAAATTAGAGAGGGCCCTTGGTGGAATAAGGGAGATGGGAGGTCTTCCCGATATTTTATTCATAATAGACACTAATAAAGAACAGTTGGCTATCCAAGAAGCTAATAAGCTAGGGATCCCGATTGTAGCTATTTTGGATAGTAATTCTAATCCAGAGGGGGTGCAATTTCCAGTTCCAGGTAATGATGATGCCATGAGGGCAATAACACTGTATTGTGACTTAGTGGGCGGGGCAGTATTGACCGGTCTTCAAGCAGAACTTGTGGCCGAAGGGCAGGATATTGGTGAAGCAGAAGAAGTGCCGATGGAACAGGGACTTAATGAGGAACCGTTATTGTCTGAATCCGTGAAGCAAAGCGAAGGGAAGGATAATTCAGGAACCTTGAGTGTAAAGGAACCGGAGGCTGAAGTGCTGCCGGCTGATCAAGTAGATAAGTAATCCTTTTAGGGGGCTGGGAATTAAGAGTTAATTTCTAATATGTGACGAAATAAAAATATTGATTTATTAGGAATTATGGCTGAAAAGTTGGAGAAAAAGAGGAATGTTATGGTAGCTGTTTCGGCTCAAATGGTTAAGGCACTTCGTGAACAAACCGGTGCTGGTATGATGGATTGTAAAAAAGCTTTAAATGAAACCGGCGGAGTGTTAGGCGATGCGATTGATTGGCTGAGAACTAAAGGATTGTCTGCGGCTGCAAAAAAGGCTGGTCGTGTAGCAGCAGAAGGAGTGGTTGCTTTTTCTGTGTCCAAGGATGGTGGTGCATTAATAGAGGTAAATGCTGAGACAGATTTTGTGTCTCGAAATTCAGACTTCCAAGAGTTTTCTCTCAAGTTGGCAAATATGACGCTTGAGTATGGTGACGAAATAGAAAGCATGAAGATGCAACCCTATCCTGGGTCTGGGCGAACCGTGGGTGAGCAACTTACCCATAACATCGCAACTATAGGCGAAAATATGTCAATACGTAGAGCTATGAGATTAAATGCGGAAAACGGCGTGGTGGTGCCTTATATGCATAACGCGGTGGCCCCCGGTATCGGTAAAATTGGTGTATTAGTTGTTCTGAAATCAGAGGCTTCGGAAGATCAATTAATAGGCCTTGGGAAGCAAATAGCAATGCATGTTGCTGCTACTTCGCCGCAAAGTCTTAGTATAGATGACCTGGACCCTGCAGTTGTAGAGCGAGAAAAAACAGTCTTGACTGACCAAGCAAAAGAGTCGGGCCGTCCTGAGAATATAATAGAGAAAATGGTGGTAGGACGTCTTCAAAAATTTTATCAGGAAGTTGTTTTGTTGGAGCAAACCTTTGTAGTTGATAATGAAACAAAAATCTCAAACGTCATTGATAATGCATCTAAGGAATTTGGGGCTCACCGTGGAATTGGTTAGTTTTTGCCGTTTATCCCTAGGTGAGGGAATAGAGAAAGAAGAAACAGATTTTGCCTCAGAAGTGGCAGCTACACTCAATAATTAATCTGAGTTGGCGAGGTCATGGGGAAAACTAAGGAGCGTAATTGTGCCTGAAATGGATAGTTCAAACGTTCCAAAATATAAACGGGTTTTATTAAAAATCTCTGGCGAGTCGTTAATGGGTAATCGAGTCTATGGCTTGGATCCAGATATGGTAAACAGGGTTGCTGGCGAAATTAAATCTGCGATGGATTATGGTACTGAAGTTTGTGCTGTTATAGGCGGCGGTAATATTTTCCGCGGTGTTTCAGGCGCCGCAAACGGGATGGAGAGAGCAACTGCTGATTACATGGGCATGCTCGCAACAGTCATGAATTCACTTGCTATGCAAAGCTCTTTAGAGGCTATTGGGGTCCAGACACGAGTTCAATCCGCGTTACCGATATCAGCTGTATGTGAACCTTATATTAGGCGAAAAGCAGTTAGACATATGGAAAAAAAGCGTGTGGTGATATTTGCGGCTGGAACAGGGAATCCTTTTTTCACAACCGATACTGCTGCAGCTTTAAGGGCGACGGAAATGGAGTGCGATGCTCTCCTCAAGGCTACGAGGGTAGATGGGGTTTACGATTCTGACCCAGAACGTAACCAGGATGCGCAAAGATATGATCGACTTAGTTATCTAGATGTATTAGCTAAAGATTTAAAAGTAATGGATGCCTCTGCTATCTCATTAGCCAGAGAAAACAATATTCCAATTTTAGTCTTTTCAATTCAGAATGCTGGTACTTTCTCAGAAATAATTCGTGGTAACGGCCTGTATACAATTATTGAATAAGAGCTTAATTATGAATGAAATTGATTTAGAAGATTTGCAGAGACGGATGGATGGAGCGTTAACTGCGCTTGCCAAAGAATTCCAAGGCTTGCGGACCGGCCGCGCTTCTACTCAATTGTTAGATTCACTATTTGTGCAGGCATATGGGGCTTTAATGCCAATAACGCAAGTTGCAACCGTAAGTGTGCCTGAGCCGCGGATGTTAAGCGTCCAAGTATGGGACAAAGATAATACCAAAGTTGTCGAAAAATCGATACGAGAATCAAATCTGGGACTTAATCCTCAAACTGATGGACAACTCCTTCGTATTCCTTTGCCTGATCTAAGTGAAGAACGTCGCCAAGAGTTATCAAAAATAGCTGCAAAGTACTCTGAAAATGCTAAGGTAGCTGTACGAAATATTAGAAGAGATGGTATGGATCAATCAAAAAAAATGGAAAAAAGTGGAGATATTGGACAAGATGAACGCCATTTATATGATGAGGAAATCCAAAGTATTACGGACAGTTATATAAGTAAAATTGATGATTTGCTGTCTAGTAAAGAAGTGGAAATAATGCAGGTTTGAATAATGAAATTACAAACCACATCGACAGAGACCAGGATTCCTAGTCATGTCGCAATTATAATGGATGGAAATGGTAGATGGGCTAAATCGCGGGGCTTACCTCGCTCGGTTGGGCACAAAAAGGGAGCTGAAGTAGTAAAAACTATCGTTGAAAGTGCCTTAAGCCTCAATGTTAAATATCTGACATTGTTTGGTTTTTCGTCAGAAAATTGGAAGCGTCCTGCAGATGAAGTGATTGACCTAATGTCTTTGCTCCGGAATTATCTATCTAAAGAGATCAATGATTTGAACAAGAAGGGTATTGTTTTTAGGGTCATAGGAGATAGAAATCGCCTGGATCCAGATATATTAGAGATGATAAAACAATCGGAGTTTCTAACTAAAAGTAATACAGAGTTAACTCTTACATTAGCGCTTAGCTATGGAGGGAGAAGAGCTATAGTAGCGGCAGCTAAGGAATTAGCATCTCAGGTTTCTAGACAGCAATTAAAATTAAATGATATTAACGAAGAGGTTTTTAATGGAGTTTTAGAAACAAAAACATGCCCAGACCCCGATTTAATTATTAGGACGTCGGGTGAAAAAAGAATATCAAACTTTATGTTATGGGAGTGTGCTTATTCGGAGTTCGTCTTTACTGATACATTGTGGCCTGATTTCTCACAAAACGACTTTAATTCCGCTATAGACGAATTTTCGAATCGAAATAGACGTTTCGGGGCATAGGGGAAAGCGTTTTGAAAACGGGTAGATATTGTTAAAATGGAAAAACATATCCAAGTAAAACCAATTTCTAAAATATCCCGAAATTTTTTGATCAGGTCCTATTCCGCTGCGGTGTTAATGCCAGTATTTGGGTTTTTTATCGTAGTTGGAGGAACACACTTTTCCTTATTTATAGCTCTCCTTGGTGCTATCATGACATGGGAAATGGCCACAGCAATGTTTGATGGGGACCGTAATCCATTAATATTCTCCGCAAGCGCTGGGACTGGTGTCTTTATATTTTTATTAGGAACGAAAGCGAGTTTTTTTGGGATTAGTGCGGTCGGCGTACTTTTAACTATTACCCTTCTTACTATGGGGGGCCGCAGTAAACTGTTTGGAACGACAGCACTATTTTTGGTATTTAATCAATTTATTATTATTCCGTGTTTCTTAATCATATGGTTAAGAGGAACAGAAGAGCTTAACACGGTCCTTTGGGTTGTTTTATCTGTAGTAGCCACGGATATTGGAGCTTATCTAGCTGGCAAATCGATTGGTGGTAAGAAGTTGGCTCCAAAAATTAGCCCTAATAAAACATGGTCTGGTTTACTGGGAGGAGCTCTTTGCAGCGTAATTACTGGGTTTATCTTCAGCTGGTTTTTACCCGAAAACCAAATAAAATTAATGTTTTTGGGGCTTTTAATTGCTATTGTGTCGCAAATGGGAGATTTGTTAGAATCTAATTTCAAACGAAAATACCTGATAAAAGAATCAAGTAATTTGATACCTGGCCACGGTGGATTAATGGATAGATTAGATGGGCACATGGCAGCTGTCTCTTTTGTTGCTCTAATAAAATTAGTTAATGATAATGTGCTAGTCTGATGATTTTGACCAAAAATAAAGTTCTAAAAATAAAGCGGTTTATATAATGAAGATGGTCACTGTATTGGGGGCGACTGGTTCAGTGGGCAGGACAACCATCAGCTTGCTGAAAGAAAACAGGGAATCATTCAATATTCAGGCCCTAACTGCGGGTAATAATTGGAAACTGCTGGCTGAGCAAGCTTGTTTATTGCGCCCAAAATTTGTAGCTATAGCCAACCCAAATTATTATCAACTTTTGAAAGATGCGCTTCAAGGGCAAAATATTGATGTTGGCGCAGGCGACGAAGCAATAGTTGACGCTGCTGCACGCCCTTCAGACTGGGTTATGGCCGGGATAGTCGGCGTGGCTGGATTGCCTGCAACAGTTACTGCCGTTCGGCGTGGAGCTATTATTGCTTTTGCTAATAAAGAGTGCTTGGTGTCTGCCGGAAATATCCTTCTAGCAGAAGCAAGAGCATCAAATGCGAATCTGATCCCTGTAGATTCAGAACACAATGCTATTTTTCAAGTTTTTGAAAGTCAAAATAAGGACTGGATAGATAAGATTATATTAACAGCGTCTGGTGGCCCGTTCCGAATGTCCAGTATTGCTGATATGGCTTTGAAAACTCCCGAAGCTGCATTAGCCCATCCTAACTGGAAGATGGGAAAAAAAATATCAATCGATTCGGCAACCATGATGAACAAAGGACTTGAAATCATTGAAGCGCATTTTTTATTTGCGATGCCCGAAGATAAAATAGACGTGGTAGTTCATCCTCAATCAATCATTCATAGTTTAGTTGCTTATAAGGATGGTTCTTTTCTTGCCCAACTTGGTTCACCAGATATGATAACCCCAATAGCGTATTCGTTGGCCTGGCCTAAAAGAATGGCTATCCCTAAATCGCCATTAGATTTACAAAATCTGTCTGCTTTAACTTTTGAGGCACCTGATACGGTTCGCTTTCCGGCCCTAAATTTAGCCAGAGAGAGTATCCGCTCATTAGGGAATAGTAGCTTAGTGTTAAACACAGCGAATGAAATAGCCGTGCAAGGGTTTCTTTCACGACAGATAAAGTTTACGGATATAATACCTTTCATTAAAAACGTGTTAGATAAAGAACACGGAGAAAAACCAACTTCGGTAGATGAAGTTTTACTTATGGATAGAGCTATTAGGCGGTCGGCCACTTTATTACTAGAACAAGAAGTAAAGAGTAATTAAGAAAAATTTGGAGAATTTTTAGAGAAATAATGACAAATGGACTTTATGGAAATAGTTAAAATTATAATACCGTTCCTAATAATCTTAACGGTTTTGGTATTTGTCCATGAAATGGGACATTATTTAATTGCACGAAAAACTGGTGTTAAAGTAGAGGTCTTTTCTATCGGTTTTGGTTCCGAATTATTTGGGTGGACTGATAAAATAGGAACCCGTTGGAAAGTTTGTGCAATCCCTCTAGGGGGATACGTTAAAATGTTTGGCGACGCAGATCCAAGTAGCTCTATGAGATCAGATACAATAGAAATGAGCTCGGATGAAAAAAAAGTTTCTTTTCATCATAAGCGTTTAGGTGAGCGGGCCGCGATAGTTTTAGCTGGGCCTATAGCAAATTTTTTATTTGCAATTGTGCTATTGGCCGGACTTTATTCGTTAGTCGGTCAAAGATATGCACCTCCAATAATAGATAAGATTACCACGGGAAGTGCTGCTGATCTGGCAGGTTTGATGGTTGGGGATGAGATCATCCAAGTAGATAACGAAGATATAAAGAAGTTCGATCAACTCCAAAGAATTGTTCGTCCAAATCCTGGGAAATCACTTGAATTCCTAATCCGGCGGGACAAAAGTATTCTAAACAAAGTAGTTATTCCAAAGGCGATTGTTGGAAAGGATATTTCAGGCGCAAAGATAGTTTACGGTCTTTTGGGCGTTACTAGTGAACAGACTGTCTTCATTAAACATAATATTATTAAATCCACTAGTTTGGCTGTAGAAGAAACCTGGGCGATCGTTTCACAAACTTTAAGTCATATAGGCGAAATGATACTTGGGGAAAGAACAACAGATGAACTTGGCGGACCCATTCGCATAGCAAAATTATCAGGAGCAGTTGCGGATGCTGGCATAGTGAGTTCAATTTGGTTTATGGCTGTATTATCTATCAACCTTGGATTAATTAATCTGTTTCCTGTACCTGTTTTGGATGGGGGACATTTATTCTTTTACCTGCTTGAATTTATAAGGGGAAAACCATTAGGAGCGACAGCTCAGGAGATGGCCTCCTACGCCGGTTTATTTGTTGTTATTGCGCTTATGGTATTTGTTACATGGAATGATTTAACTCAAATGAATATTTTTAATTTTTTTACATCTATTTTTTGACTTAAAGCTTAATATCAGTAAAAAAATTGTGTGAGATAATCTTGAAATTTAATCAAAATATAAATAATTGTTTTGCTAAACTAGCTGTAGTATTGGCTATTGTTCTTGTCAGCACCGCTGGTCGAATTAATCTAGCTTGGTGTGATATTGAACGTATTGAGAATATAAAAGTCATTGGGTCCCAGCGAATAGACCCTGAAACAGTCGTTTCTTATAGTAAATTGAAAATAGGCGAATTGCTTGGTGCAGATAAACTAGATGCTGCACTTAAACGGCTATTTGTTACGGGATTATTTGCAGATGTTAACTTAGAGCGTTCAAATGGCACATTAGTCATAAATGTTACTGAGAACCCAGTCGTTAACCGGATAGCTTTTGAAGGTAATAAAAGAATAGAATCAAATGATCTAGAATTGGAATTGCAATTAAAGCCTCGTATAGTATTCACTCGGACAAAGGTACAACAGGATGTTCAGAGACTTCTGAGACTTTACAGAATGAGTGGTCGGTTTGCCGCTCATATTGAACCGAAAGTTGTAAGATTAAATCAGAACAGAGTAGATCTAATTTTTGAAATAGAAGAAGGACCACTGAGCAAGATCCGTAATATTTCATTTATAGGGAACAAAAAGTTTTCAGATTCGGAATTAACCTCTGTAATTAATACTAAAGAATACGCATTTTGGAAAATATTGACTACAGGTGATACGTACGACCCCGACCGTTTAAGTTATGACAGGGAGCTTCTAAGGCGATTTTATCTCAATGAAGGTTATGTTGATTTTAAGGTCTTATCTGCAGTAGCAGAACTTACCCCAGACCAAAAAGATTTTGTGGTCACTTTTTCAATTGATGAAGGTAAGCGATACAAGTTTGGCGTCATAGATCTATCCTTAAATCTAAAAGGTTTGGAAAAACAAGAATTAATCTCCTTACTTTCGACAATTCAGGGCGATTGGTATGAGACGAATAGCATAAATGAGACGATTGATGCAATTACGGATGAATTAGGCGAACGTGGATTTGCATTTGTAAATGTTCGTCCAATATCAGATCGTCGACGCGAAGAAGGAATTATCAATCTTAGGTATTCAATAACGAAGACTCGAAAAGTTTTTGTTGAACGAATAGATATTGAAGGAAATTTGCGTACACTAGATAAGGTAGTAAGGAGAGAATTTGATATTATTGAGGGTGATGCTTTTAATATTTCTAAACTTCGTAGAGCAAAAAGAAGAATTAGAAATCTAGGCTTTTTTGCTAAAGCAAACTTAGAAAATGTGGCTGGTGAAACTGATGACAAGACAGTGATAAAGGTCGAATTAGAGGAAAAGTCGACGGGTGAGCTTTCTTTTGGAGTAGGTTTCTCATCCTTAGATGGTCCTCTTGCGAATGTGGGCATTAGAGAGAGAAATCTCTTGGGTCGAGGACAAGATTTAAATTTTAATTTTCAAGGTTCTGGAGCCAGACAGGAGTTTAGGATCGGTTTCACGGAACCGTATTTTCTACAACGAAGGATATCAGCTGGAGTTGACTTATTCCAAGTTTCAACAGACAGGCAAAGTGATAGCTCTTTTGATGAAAGAAAGTCAGGAGGAGGTTTGAGATTAGGCTATATACTGGGACGTGATCTGTCTCAAAACCTTAGATATCAACTTAAGAGAACTGAAATTAGAAATATAAGTGACACGGCATCTACCGTGATTAAAGAGCAAGAAGGAAAAAATACTGTATCACAAGTAAGTCAAACGATTGTTTTTGACAAAAGAGATAATAGGCAAGAGCCGACAAAAGGTTATGTGTTGAGCTTAACCAATGATATCGCTGGTCTCGGTGGCGATACAAGGCATTTGAGAACAGAAGTTAAAACAGGTTATTTCCTTCCAATATTTGAAAACACTGTGCTCGCAGTGATAGCTGAAGGAGGCCACATATTAGGTCTAGGTGACGATGTAAATATAGGGGAACGATTTTTTCTTGGAGGTTCAACTATACGTGGTTTTTCTAACTCTGGTCTAGGGCCACGAGATAGTAAAACAGACGACGCATTGGGGGGAAATAATTACTATGCAGGAACAGCAGAACTTCGTTTTCCTCTGGGTTTGCCGGAGGAATTGGGTGTAAATGGGTCTATGTTTACCGATGTTGGTAGTCTTTGGAGTTTGGACCGTGATAACCCAGATATTTTAGATTCGTCGAGCGTGCGGGCTTCTTTTGGTTTTGGTGTCTCCTGGGCTACAGGACTCGGATTGATGAGAGTAGATTTTGCTAGTGCTTTATTGAAAGAGGATTGGGATGAAACGGAATTTGTACGGTTTAGTTTTGGTACGCGCTTCTAAAGTATTTATGAATCTGACTGAAGGTAGGCATTACACATATAAACCGCAATTTATTAGCATTTTATTGCTATTCACAATATTTACCCCTGAGGTAGTAAATGCCGAATCTATGGCTAAATTCAAGCCTGTTTCGATCGCGGTGGTCGATTTTAGAGGGGTTTTAGCAAAATCAAGCGCGGCTCTTTCTATAAGAGGCAAGTTAGACAAAGAGCGTGTTAAATATAAAAAAGAGTTTTCTGAGTTAGAAAAAAAATTAAGGGTTGCCCAACAAAAATTAGCTAAACAGAGGGCCATAGTAACTGCTGAAGCATTTGAGAAGAGGGCACGTGAACTGAAGGAAAATGCTCGCCAAGCTCAAAAACGAGCACAAGCCACTAATCAGCGTTTAAAGAAATCTTTTGATCAAGCGATGGATAAGGTTCGGAAAGAATTATTAAAAATTATCGCTGAGGTAGCAGAAGAGACTGGGGCAGGTGTTGTATTATTTCGAAGTGCTATCGTGATTGCTGTTAAAAAATTAGAAATCTCTCAAGAAGTTCTAAAGCGACTCAATAAAAGACTACCAGTTGTGGAGGTGATTTTTGCACAAAAAAAATAATAGAAGGTCTATTTGATGGCTGACCTGCGTTTTTTCGAAAGGTCCCTTCCTTTGAGTATATCGGAGCTAGTGAACATTACCGGTGCTATTTTAATAGGAAAGCAATCTTCTTATCCTATAATAGAGGACGTAGCTCCTTTGGAGTCTGCTAGTGTGGGCGATGTGACATTTATTGAAAATAGAAAATACATAAATTTATTTTATAATACTCAAGCATCTGCATGTTTCCTTCCAAAAGAACTCGCAAGTCGAGCACCCAATGGCTTGGTTTTACTAATTACAGAAAGCCCAAGAAGATGTTTCGCAAAAATAGCAAATGCATTTTACCCAAAGCCGGTTGCGCAGCCGTTAATTGACCAAAATGCAACAATATCCTCATCGGCAGTTATTGGACACAACTGCCGGATAGATGCTGGCGCTTTCATAGATCACGCCGCCCAAATTGGAGAAGGGTGCCGGATAGGTAATAATGTAGTAATAGGTAATGGGGTTAAAATTGGTCCTAATACAATAATTGGTGCAAATTCTTCAGTATCACACACGGAGATGGGGGCCGACTGTTCAATATATCCTGGAGCTCGAATTGGACAACCTGGCTTTGGTTTTGAAATGGACCGTTCAGGCCCTATAGACATGCCTCAATTAGGTAAGGTTAGAATTGGAAATAATGTAGAAATTGGTGCTAATACTACAGTAGATAGGGGGGCTGGGCCAGATACAGTCATTGGCAATGGAACGAGAATAGATAACCTTGTGCAGATAGGGCACAATGTCCAATTAGGAGATAATTGTATTGTTGTTGCACATGTTGGAATTGCCGGTAGCACCAAGGTTGGTAACAACACCGTAATTGGTGGTCAAGTAGGAATTGTTGGACATTTAACGATTGGTAATAATGTTCAGATTGCTGCAAAATCTGGGGTAACAAGAGATTTATCTGATGGCGCCATTGTTGGTGGAGCACCAGCAGTGCCCATTAAAGAGTTTGGACGACAAGTGGCTGCTATGAAATCGTTCGGGCGTAGAACGAAAAAAAAGAGCTAGAAGGTTGAATAGTATGGATGATGTAACTGACATAAAAGAGATGCAGTTGGACATAAACCGGATTAAAGAATTAATACCTCATAGGTATCCTTTCTTATTAGTGGATGGAATTCGATGTTTAATTCCAGATAAGTCGGCTGTTGGTATTAAAAATGTTTCGATTAATGAACCTTTTTTTGAAGGGCATTTCCCTGACAGGCCGGTCATGCCTGGTGTATTAATTATTGAATCAATGGCGCAAACTGCCGGGTGTTTGGTTGTGGCGACTCTAGGTCAGGGAGCTGAAGGAAAATTAGTTTATTTTATGACAATTGAGAATGCACGTTTTAGAAAACCAGTGACCCCTGGCGATCAGTTGATTGTTGCAGTTGAGAAATTGCGGAGTAGAGGTAATGTTTTTAAGTTTTCCGGAAAAGCGCATGTGAATGATGGACTAGTAGCAGAAGCCAGTTTTTCGGCTATGATAGTAGACAAATAATGTCTAAAGTTCTCACAAACACACAAATTCATTCCACCGCAGTCGTCTCTAGTAAAGCAAAAATTGGCGCTAACGTAAAAGTTGGTGCTTTTTGCGTGGTGGGGAGCCAAGTCACCCTTGATGATGATGTTATTTTACATTCTCATATAGTTGTAGATGGTCTTACACATATTGGCGCTGAAACAGAGGTTTTTCCATTTGCATCGATTGGCTCACCTCCTCAAGATTTAAAATACTCGGGCGAACCATCAAAATTAGTTATTGGAAAGAAAAATATTATAAGGGAAAATGTTACTATGAACCCCGGTACTGCAGGTGGTGGCATGCTGACTAGCGTGGGCGACCATGGTTTGTTTATGATGGGGTCTCATGTTGCTCATGACTGTATTGTGGGGAGTAACGTTGTTTTGGCAAACAATGCAACTCTTGCTGGTCACGTAACTGTTGGGTCGTTCGTAATATTAGGAGGCTTATCAGCGGTTCATCAATTTGTTCGTATTGGTGATCATGCTATTGTTGGTGGAATGACTGGAGTAGAGCACGACGTAATCCCTTATGGTTCAGTAAAGGGCAATAGGGCTAGTCTATCTGGATTAAATATTATTGGTTTGAAGCGACGGGGGTTCTCCCGAGGGCAGGTAGATGAACTGCGCGCCGCTTATAAGATGTTATTTGATGGAGGCGGTACGTTCCAGGATAGATTAACAAAATTATTATCCACGAACCCAAGTAGTCAGGCTGTTTTGGAAATCATCAAATTTATTAAAAAAGACTCAAGTAGGGCTATATGCCAACCTAAAGGTGAGTGAAGTTTTGGATAATTTTAGGCTTGGTATAATCGCTGGTGCAGGGAACTTGCCTGGGCAAATAGCTGAATGCTTTGATCCTGCAGGCAAGTTAGTTTTTTTTATAGCGCTTGAGGGAATAACGGATCCATCGACTCTAAAAAATTATGATCATAAGTGGATAAAATTAGGAGAATTGCAGACGGCTATGACCGCACTTTTGGAAGCAAAGGTGCGCAAAGTAGTGATGGCTGGGCCCGTAAAGCGACCCGCATTATCTTCTCTGAAATTGGATAAAAGAGCATCAAAAATGCTTTTAAGAGGTGGGGTGAAGATCTTTGGCGATGATGGACTATTATCGTTATTAATTGATGAAATCGAAAAAGATGGGATAGACGTTATTGGGATAGACCAAGTACTCTCAAACTTGTTAACACAACCTGAATTAGCAATCGGACCCTCTATTGATGAAGTGGCACAGAAAGATATAAATCGCGCCATAGATGTCTTGACCAAATTAGGGAAGGCTGATGTAGGCCAAAGCATAGCTGTCCAAGAGGGATTAGTGCTCGCAATAGAAGCGATTGAGGGTACAGATAATATGATTGCTCGAGCAGGTCAATTAAAGCGTAATGTTGTTGGACCAATTCTTGTTAAAATAAGCAAACCAGCGCAAGAAAGACGTGTTGATCTGCCGACGGTGGGGTTAGAAACAGTGCGCTTAGCCATATCAAATGGCTTTAGAGGTTTAGCTGTCGAGGAACACGGGACGCTACTTTTAGATTTAGAAGGCGTAAGAAAAATAGCTGAAGAAAATGACTTCTTCATTTTGAGTGTCAAGGTACCAAGAGTTTAATGTTAGAAAATAACAACTATAATGATAATGGCCCGCTCTTTTATATAATAGCTGGTGAGGTATCAGGAGATGCGCTAGGTGCCGGGGTTATGCGATCGCTAAAGGAAAAGACGTTAGGAAAAGTAAGGTTTGCTGGTATTGGTGGCTCTCGAATGTCTTCAGAAGGTTTAATAAGTCTCTTTCCGATGGACGAATTAAGTGTGATGGGCATAGTTGGGGTGATTCCGAGAATACCTAAATTTTTAAAAATGATAAAAGAAACAGTAAAGGATATTTTCCGACAAGACCCTGCTGCCTTGATAACAATAGACTCAAAAGGTTTTACGCTCAGAGTAGCCAAGAAGGTTCATGCCAGACAGAAGACAAATCAAAAGAAGATAAAGCTATTACATATGGTAGCGCCTACTGTTTGGGCTTGGCGTCCTGGGCGAGCAAAAAAAATTTCGAGATACCTTGATCATTTGATGGCTTTATTTCCTTTTGAGCCAGAATATTTCGCCTGCCATGGATTAAAAACTACTTTCATTGGACATCCGGCTAATGAAGCAAAAAAAGCTAATGGTTGGAGGTTTAGAAAATCATTTTCCATACCCAGTGATGTAATGGTCCTGTCACTGCTTCCAGGGTCTCGCAGTAACGAGGTAAATATATTATTGCCAGTATTTGAAGGGGCTATTGCCGAATTACGAAAACGCTATGTAAATTTGCATATTGTAATTCCGGTTGTACCTTCGGTAGAATGCGAGGTTAAAAGTATAATTTCAAAATGGAACTACGATAGTGTGACGTTGGTTGGTAACCGTGATAACCAGGGCTTATTTGCGGCCAGTGATTTTGCTGTAGCGGCTTCTGGAACAGTGACGTTGGAATTGGCTTTGGCAGAGGTGCCGACAGTAGTTGTTTATAAAGGCAACGTAGTTAACGCCTTAATAGGCTATTGTCTGGTTAACCGTGAATCTATCGTATTGCCTAATCGTATTCTCGAACGACCAATTTTTCCGTTACTTTTACAAAACGAATGTAACCCACAAGCAATAGTAACCTCATTAGTGAGCTTGATAAATAAAACCTCTATTGGGGACGAAATGAAACTAGCAAGTGCAAAGATAAGGAAAAGATTAAATACTGGAAGCGATACGTCTTCAAATTTGGCTGCTCAAGCTATAATATCTGAAATAGAGGTTGTAGACACTGGCACCTAGCTACTTTTTTTGATCGGTGGGAAGACGCACAAGCATAATTATTGGAATAATTGCAAATGCTATCCAGTAATAGAGATGAAAAGCGTTAATATAACCAATCATACGTGATTGACGATTTATTTCTGATGAAAGTTCAACTAATTCCTTAGTACTAGTTGGAGGCTGCGCACCCCTTAGAGTGATTATGGAACTGCTATCACCGAATATGGATACAAAGTGACTAAGGTCTTCATAATTGATTGCTGTAGATCTTATGATAAGAGCTATCGTAATGGAAATAGATATGGAGCTACCTATGTTTCGGATTAAATGCCAAAAGGCATTTCCCTCGTTTAAATAAGTTTTATTTAAGGTGGAAAAAGTAATTAATGTAAGTGGCACCCATACAAAACCTACCCCAAAACCTGCTAAAGTATTTGCCCATGCCAAATCAAATCCGGATAAATTAATATCAAAACTAGCCATATATACGCCGGCTATTCCTTGCAAAAGAAAACCTATTGATAGAATAAACCGGGGATCAAATTTTTTATTTATAAACACCAATAAAGTAGATCCGCATAACGTACCTAATCCTCTAAGTGCAAGAAAAAGACCTGTAATATCTTCTGGATAGCCTTGTAGTTTTTGCATCATGGGGGGGTAGATTATCAGTGGGGTCCATAAAATTGTTCCAAATAAAAACATAATTATTAAACCCAATAAGTAATTTTTGTTAAGAAAGAGATTGAAATTAATAAAAGGATTACTGGTTGTAAAAATATGGGCTGCAAAAATATAAAGCGCGACAACAGCAATTATTAACTCTGCTATGATTTCATAGGAAGAAAACCAATCAAGTCTCTGTCCTCGGTCTAGCATTAGCTGCAGTGCAGCTATCCCAACACAGAGTGATATAAGGCCGGTCCAATCTAACTTCAAAGATTCGGATTTTGATCTATCATCGATAATGGAAATAATAGCTAATAGCACCATTACTCCAAAAGGAACCAGTAAAAAAAATACCCAACGCCATCCAAGTTCTTCAGACAAAAAACCACCTACCGTCGGGCCAATAATAGGGCCAAACACAACGCCCATTCCAAAAATTGCTGAGACAGTGCCGTGTTCTGATTTATCAAAAGTGTCCAGAACCATAGCCATAGAGATTGGGACTAATGGAGCGCCAAATCCACCTTGAAGTATTCTAAAAATAATTAATTGTTCTAAATTTTGTGAGGCTCCACATAGTGTAGATGAAATTATAAAGCCAGAAACGCAGCAGATTAATAAGTTTCTGCGACTAAATCGCGATGCCAACCAACCAGAGGCAGGGGTAACGACTGCTGTGGCAACGATATTAAAAGTGATTATTAATGCTATTTGATCTTGAGTAGCAGCAAAGGTACCTTGAATTTTAGGCAATGCTACATTGGCTATCATGACAGTCATCGTGTATAGCATTGTGGTAAAGGTTAGTGTTGCTAACATTAAATACTGTCGAATGGAAGACATCGAAATAGTCTGACTGCCGTTAGGTTCAGTTGTCAATTATTCTACTCTTTAACCATCTGTTTACAGTTGTCCTGTTGAGGATGTCTTAAAATTTAATCGATAATTTTTATATAAGTTTTTGACAACAGAGATAGCCCCAAGAATTGCAACAATTTGTCTTTAACGGTTAAAATATTGATCGTCTCTCTTCAATATTCGCGGTTACTTCTATAAGCACTGTTTTTCCTTCTTTATTTAGATTTTGAGCGTTTTTTAACGCGGGGGCAATTTCGGTGGGTTTATTGACGTACAATCCAATAGCACCCATCCCCTCAGCAATTTTTGCATAATCACCATGCATTGTTGATACACCATAATTCTCTCTTGCTTGCAACCCAATCGTGCCTTGTAATGCTCCTGAGTAAGTTGCCATAGCACTATTATTAAGCAGAACCGTTGTTATTGCAGCACCCGAGCGAGCAGCAGTTTCTATATCTGTTCCGGACATACCGAAAGCGCCATCACCCATCAAGTTTAAGCAAAATTTCTCTGGGTGAGCCATTTTCGCCCCGATCATTAATGGTATCCCAAACCCAAGATGAGTAGTCTTCCCCCAACCGACATAACTATGAGGAAGGGTTGCGGAAAAAAATGGAACTATAGTATCACGTGGAGCCCCTGCATCGTGAGTTACAATACTATTTTCCAAGTCCAGATTTTTATTTAACTCATCAATTACTCTATAATAACTGATCGGTTCTTCATTGGAACTAAGCACCTCAGACCAATCCTGCAACCAGGCTTCTTTTTCTTTCTTTATTTTTAACTTTGTTTTAGCCAAATCCCCAAATCCTTGGTTCCTTGTCTTTTTCTTGATTGAATCTATAAGAAGATTGATTGTAATCTCTGTATCACCGAGCAAACCTATGTCGATAGGTTCATTTTTGTTTATATCTTGGGGGTTAACTGTATTTTGAATTAAGATTTTTCCGTCGGGTATAGACTGGCCGTAAGGTGAACGTGTTAAACTTGAGCCCAAAGCTATTAAGGTATCGCTTTCCTTGAGCCATTTGTTCGCCATCTTTGTGGTTGTCCCAGAACCTGAGCCTAAAGAAAGTGGATGTCGTTCATCGAATGCGGATTTTCCTGGCATAGTAGTAAATACAGGAATTGATGTGAGTTCGGCGAGTTCTGTTAATGCTTTACTCGCCCCTGAAAATAATACACCAGCACCAGCCCAAATTAGTGGTGTTTTTGCCGAGATTAACGCATCCACTGTGGCGTCTATGTCGGCCTGTTCGGGACTTTGCCTTGTTAATTTTGGGGAATGATAATTTAACGCTACTTCTGGGATAGGTTGATTGCATACGTCTGCAATCAATTCAACAATAACAGGGCCAGGCGCCCCATTGCGGAGCGCATTAAATGCCCTTCGCATTACATCGCCTACTTGGTTTGGTTCGTATATAGCCTCTATTTGTTTACACCACCCTTGGTAGCGTTGGACAGCGTTAAAGTTGGGGCTAACGGAAAGTTGACTCAACGAATTTCCACCCAGAAAAACCAAAATTGGTATATTATCAGCATACGCTTGAGCAATTCCACCTAACGCATTCTCAGCCCCTGCCTGGGATTGCACGGCAACAACACCAAAGTTTTTTCTATTCATTATTCGACTAAAGCCGTCCGCAGCCATTACAGCTCCACGTTCGTGACGAAAGGCTATTGGTCGAATTCCCTCACGCGCAACAGCAGATATTAGAGGGTTGCTTGGGAAACATGACATCCATTCCACACCTTCTTGCTGCAGGATTTTAGCAATGTATTCAATTCCATTCATGGCACACTCCAGCTATTGTCACTAAAAGTTTCACAGACCGCTTGATCTGATTCTTTTGCGGAGATAAGACTACCAGAAGGTCTTGCATAATTCTTCATAATTTCACAACTTTACAATTAACGAGCGAGAAAACCTCCATCTATGACGAGCTCAGTACCTGTCACAAATTTGGAAACATCACTAGCAAGATATAATACACCTTCCGCTATATCGGAAGGCATACCAAGGGTACCCATAGGGACATTAGACTCAATATAATCCCTAAATTCTGGTCCACGACGTTGAATTGCCCCTGCGACCATGGGGGTATCGATAAAACCTGGATGAATTGAGTTAACACGGATTATGGGCGTTTTCCTTGCGCATTCTAGGGCGGCAGCTTTACTTAATAAACGAACACCGCCTTTCGAAGCGCAATAATTAGTTGCGGTAGCTAAGCCAGAAAATCCGAGTATAGATGATATATTGATTATTGAACCACCATTAGATTTTCGCATTGTTCGTATGCCGTGTTTACACCCCAAAAATACACCATCTAGATTGACAGAGAGGCAATGTCTCCATGTGTCCATTTCCATATCTTCAATATCTACGGCACTGCTTCCGACACCGGCCCCATTGAGAAGGATATCTAAATGGCCGTAATTATCAATAATTTCTGAACAAATATCTTCCCATTGCTGCTCAATAGTGGTGTCATGGGACCGAAATATGCAATTACCCCCGTTTTCTGTAATAGATTGCGCGACTGTTTCCCCTTCTACGCTCTGTATATCAGAGAGTATCACTGTCGCACCCTCTTGAGCCATCAATTCACCAGTCGATTTCCCTAAACCAGAAGCTCCTCCTGTAATTAAAGCAACCTTTCCATCCAGTCTTCCTATTATAGCCTCCATTAGTTAAACGTTAAGGAATAATTTTTATACTCTGAAAATCTATTCTCCTAGGTGCTGGTTTACAACGTGGTTGATGATCAATATTTCTATTTTTTCCCGCTACCGGCTAGTTTTATAGCGGAGCCTCGTTCGTAATGTCGAATTACCTCATTAACGTCTTCGTGACCCCCACGTTCGTTTACGGCAGAATGATAAACTTCTCGAGCGGCATTAATGACAGGTAATGTTACACCGGTTGCGATACCAAGTTCTGCTGCTTGCCGAATATCTTTATGCATCAGGCCTAATGTGAATCCTTGAATCGGTTGGTCATTGGGAAGAACATAACGAGGCAAAGTAATGTCTGTAGCATAGTTTTTTCCCGAACTTTTATTTAGTATCTCGGCACATAAGTCTGGATCAATACCATTTTTTGTTGCTAGTGAAAGAGCTTCGAATGTTGCCAGTCGATTTGTAGCATTAAGCATGTTGTTAGCTAATTTCATCACTTGAGCAGTGCCCACATCACCAGTTCTAAAAATATTTGGACTCACAGCCTCTAATGCTGGCATGGCAAGTCCAACAGCATTATCCAATCCACCAACCATTATTGCCAATGTTCCTGCAGTTGCACCGCCGGGACCACCGGAAACGGGTGCATCAATCAGTGTTATATTAGTAGGCATTTTCTCTGCTATTTTTCTAGTAAGCACTGGGTCACCAGTTGTCATATCGCAGATAACACCACTTTTCATGGATGATAATAAACCTGATTGTCCTAAAATAACGTCTCTTACTTCATTTGAAGTGGGTAAGCATAAAAAAATTACATCGGCAGACTCCACCAACGTCAGCAATCGAGGTTGCAGGGACTGCACCTAGTTTGGAGAAGTCTTCCATTAACTTGTCAGATAGATCAAAAACGATGATATCATGTTTAAGAATCATCCTCTTTGCTATAGCACCACCCATATTTCCTAGGCCAATATATCCAAATCGCATTTTATTACTCCTGGCAGATTTTAAATTCTTGATTTGTTAGTATTATGGATCATCTGGTGAAAAACTATAAAGATACTTGAATTTTATTATCATACAACTGATGGTTTTTTTCTGTTTGCAGTACGGCATTGTGGCTTACCGAAACTTCTTAATTAGAAAATTGCATTATTTTGGCTAATCGGGTACGTGAAATACATTATTTTAATATACGAGAAAGATATCTAATGGACGAAATTGTGGCCCGGGGACGGATAAAGAATGCTTTGGCAGATTATAAACAAGAATTTGGATCTTTTTTCATAGCAAAAATGCTAGGATTGGAAATTTTGTACCGAGAAAATAATTGTATTATTAAATTTCCTGTGGAAGATTTTCTTTTCAACCCTCAAGGAACTTATCATGGCGGTATGCTTGCAACTATCATGGATATTTCGATGGGGCATTTAATCAACGAAGTTACTGGGAAAGCTGGAATCACACTTGAAATGAAGAATCAGTATCTCCGACCGCTTACTAACGGACCAGCTTCATGCGAGGGTAAATTTATTAGACAAGGTCGCTCTGTAAGTTTTTTGGAATCTCGAATATGGGATAGTAACCGGAAACTTATTGCTCACAGCACTTCCACATGGAAAATGGGAGCCTAGCGAATAGTGTTAGCTCACTTCAAAAATGCCTAGTAATAAACATTTCCCATCGATTTTCCTGATCATCAGATAAGAAAAGGTTATCTGTTAATAATACTGAGAAATTACAAGATAAAAAATTATCGACTATTATTGGGTCTTACATGAAAAAACCTTGGCTCGACAATAGACTTTTTAAAAAGGGCGTTCTCCTTTGACCGTAACGCGGTAACCAGATCTCACCTGAGGATAGTAGTCCCACAATGCGAGGTGTTGCACACAACGATTATCCCAAAATGCCACGCTATGGGGTTGCCATTTGAACCTCACTTGATAGTCAGGTTTAGCACAATGATCGTAGAGAAATGCTAAAATACCGTGGCTCTCTTCACGCGGCACATCGTTTATGTGTGTCGTAAATGTTTTATTTACATAAATTGATTTTTTTCCAGTGATTGGATGCGTTCTAACCATCGGGTGAGTCGATTTTGGATAAACCATATTGGTGTCATCATTGTTATAGCGGCCTCTATATATTTGTTCCCCGGAATGCGTAGCGTATAACCCGTCGAGATATCCTTTCATCCGTTCACTAAGAGCATCATATGCCGCATTCATGCTTGCGAATAATGTGTCGCCACCACTTTTGGGCACTTCCCATAGGTGCAATATACTACCCATAGGTGGCTCCGCGTCACAAGACACGTCAGAGTGCCAGTTTTCTCCAGCTATGTGCTGGGAGTTTTTATCCGCATGTACAATTAGTATTTCCGGATGACCTGGAGGGGGGGGCGAACCTGGATGAATATGAAGATCACCAAAGAGCTTACCAAAATCTTTATGTTGATGGACATCTACAGGTTGATCGCGAAAGAAAATAACTGAATGCTCCATTAACGCATCATGAATCTCTTGAAACTGTTGATTGCCGAGTGGTTCGGTGAGTTTTACTCCGGTAATCTCAGCGCCGATCCTAGGTGTAAGCGAGGTGACTTGGATGGTTTCATATTCCATCGTATTTTCCTTTTGAAAATTACTAGTTTAATCACTAGCAGTTAAGATTGGGCGGTTGATATCAGAGTTTCAAGTTAAGTTTTGTTTTTTATTATAAGACAATGTTACTCAAGCCCGCCTATTTATATCAAGGCATAGTATCGGATTTCACATATAAGATGGTATAAAAATGTAAAAATATGCAACACTTAATAACCATTCATTAGGAGAAAGCCATATGACATCAAATCATACAACTAACATGCTTGCCGGGGTGCGTGTTTTAGATATGACGCAGTTCGAAGCAGGGCCATCTTGCACGGAAACTCTAGCTTGGATGGGCGCGGAGGTTGTTAAACTTGAAAATCCAAAAGGTGGTGATGCCGGTAGATATGCAACTTCTGAAAAAGAGGGCGTTGATTCTTTTTATTTCATGCAATTTAATTCGGGTAAGAAAAGCATAACCTGTAATTTAAAAAGCCCAGAGGGCGTAGCGCTTGTTAAAAAAACTTGTTCGCGAGGCTAATGTATTTATAGAAAATTTCGCCCCGGGTGTTGTAAAAAGGATGGGGTTAGATTTTGAATCTATCAGGAAAGAGAACCCTAATATTATTTATGCTTCCGTAAAAGGGTTTGCTGAAGGCAGTCCGTATGAGGATTTTTTATCTTTTGACATGATTGGGCAATCTGCGGGTGGTGTTCTAAGTATTACGGGTGAACCTGATGGGCAACCATGCAAACCTGGTGTGACTTTAGCTGATACTGGAACAGGAATGCTAATGTCGGTAACTATTTTGGGTGCCTTATATAGGCAACAAGCTACGGGGCAGGGTGAACACTTGCAGCTAGCAATGCAAGATGCAATGACCCAGTACACACGCTTGGCCTATGCTTATCGTGATCTTAATGGAAAAGCAGCACCGCGAGCTGGCGCTAAATTATTCACCACTGGAAATGCTCCAACTGGTATTTTTCCATGTAAGCCAGGAGGAAAAAATGACTATGTTTACATCTATACAACCCGAGCAGGCAATCACCACTGGGAGCGATTATGTCAGCTTTTAAGTAGGGATGATTTAATTAAAGACCCCAGGTTCTCAGGACCAAAAGAACGTGCAAAAAATGAAGAAGTAATCGATAAAATTTTAACTGAATTTACAAAACAACACACTAAACGAGAAGCTATGAAGCTCATTGGAGAATGTGGTGTGCCTTGTGGTGCTGTTCTTGATGTAGCGGAGCTTTACGATGATGAAGATCTTAATTCTCGTGGGATTTTTCAAAACATGGATCACCCTGAGCGAGGTGAGTATAAAATGCCAACTTGGCCAGTGAAAGTGAACGGTGGGCATCTATCTGTTCCTCCATCACCGCTGCTTGGAGAGCATGTTGACGCGGTGTTGTCGGATTGGCTTGATTTGAAACAAGAAGAAATAGAAATTCTTAGAGAAAAAGGCACTATTTAATTATTTTTTGGGGATTATACAAGAGATCACCTCCCTAAAGCATCTAATTACAGCTCCATAATGTGAGTTGAAAAACAATATTGTATTGATATGGAGAAATATTAATGGCCCAGTTAACTGGTTCTGAAATTTTAGCAAAATCGTTGCGTAACGAAGGCGTAGATGATCTATTTTTTATTATGGGGGGGCCAATGCTTCTCGCTGAGGAGTCCTGTATAAAAGAGGGAATTCGTCCAATAGACGTTCGTCATGAACAGGCAGCAGCTTTTATGGGGCAGGCGTATAGCCGTTTATTGAACAAACCTAGCGTATGTATGGCTGCCAGTGGACCTGGTGTGACTAACCTAATCACAGGGATAGCTAACGCATACGTTGATTGTGTTCCGGTAGTTGCGATTGGTGGATCTAGTCCATTTAAGGCGTATGGTCGACAGGTTTTCCAGGAAATTGATCAATTAGGGATGATGAAACCGTGTACAAAATGGGCTGAACGGGTCTATACACTCTCGCGTATTCCTGAAATGGTCAATGTCGCATTCCAAAAAGCTATGGCAGGGAAACCTGGACCTGTATATTTAGATTTTCCTGGAGATATTCTTTATGAAAAAATAGAAGAAGAAGAAATAGATTGGTCGATTTCAGGAAGAGTTCTTTCTAGGGCTAGGCCACATGCTTCTCCTGAGTTAATTAATCAAATAATCAAAGCTCTTACTAAAGCAACAAAACCAGTTATTATAACTGGTGGGGGTATATTGTGGTCAGACGCATCTAATGAATTACGAGAACTAGTCGACACAGCAGAAATTCCATTCTATACGACGCCTCAAGGACGCGGTGTGATCCCTGAGGATCACCCATTGTCTTATATGACGGTTAGATCAGCAGCATTCAGAGAGGCAGATCTGATTATGGTCATTGGAACTAGAATGAATTATATAATAGGCCATGCGGCTCCACCTAGATTTAATGAAGATGCTACTATTATACGTATTGATATCGATGAAGAAGAAATCAGTACAAGCCCACGGAAGATTGATATAGGTATAGTTGGGGATGCAAAAGCGGTTTTAGGGCAGATAAACACTCGCCTTGCGGGAGCTGTTAGTAATAATAATTTTTCTCAATGGCGAAAACGTCTTGGAGAGGAAGAAGCTATTAAGCGGTCGCGTCCAGGAGGTAATAGTATTTCTGATTCTGTGCCAATTCATCCATTGAGATTGTGTGAAGAAGTAAAAAATTTTATGGATAGAGATGCAATCTTAGTCGTTGATGGGCAAGAAATTTTAAATTATGGACGACAGTCAATGCCTACATTTGCGCCAGGGCATCGTCTAAATTCAGGTCCGTTTGGTACCATGGGAGTGGGGTTGCCCTTTGGATTAGGGGCGAAGATAGCTAAACCAGACACGCAGGTTATTGTTGTGCATGGCGATGGTTCCTTTGGCCTTAACGCAATGGAATTAGACACAGCCGTGCGCCATGGAATTAATGTTCTGGTGATTATCAGTCTAAATGGGGGATGGACTGCCGACCCAGATGGAACAAAGCCAGGAAGAGATCTTGGTTATACTCGATATGATAAAATGGCAGAAGCGTTAGGATGTTATGCAGAATATATCGAACAGCCGAATGAAATAAGAGGGGCCTTGGAAAGGGCTCAAGAGAAAGTCAACCAAGGTAATGTTGCTGTTGTTAATATCAAAACAGATCATACGGCGAGGGCCGGAACACAAGCTTTTGCTCAATACTCAACTTAATTCAAAATTAGATAAACCATCATGTGAATGGCCATGGGGTCGTGTACATGATGGATAGCATTTTTTGATTAAATAACTAAAAAGGATTGCTTGCTCACTCTATCTCTGCCCGCTATAACACTCAGCACTGTAGAAGTAATTTTTTTAGTGATAACTGGCAGATGGGTAAATCAATCAAAATGGCAAAGCAACGTACGTTCTCTATTATTAAGCCGGATGCGACTATAGCGAACAGTACAGGCGGTATTAATAAACTAATTGAAGAGTCTGGTTTAAAAATTATTGCCCAACGCCGCATTCATCTAACACGTGCTCAAGCAGAGCGATTTTATGCAGTGCATTCGGAACGCCCATTTTTTCCTGAATTAGTTGATTTCATGATATCCGCACCAGTGGTAGTTCAGGTGCTTGAAGGTGAAGATGCAATAAGGAAATATAGAAACGTTATGGGGGCTACGAACCCTGTCGAGGCTGCTGATGGAACTATCAGAAAATTATATGCCAAAAGTGTGGGGGAGAACTCAGTCCATGGCTCAGATGGTGTTGAAACAGCTGATGAGGAAATCCCGCAGTTTTTTAGTGAAGCGGATATAGTTGGCTAATTACTAATTTGAAATATTCAGCGCGGGTTATTGGCGACAGCTTATTTATATACTAAGCTTTATTAAAAAATTAAAATGAAATTTTTTGTTCTGTCCTTAGCTTTTGCGCTATCATCACTGTTTAAACGACGAACCATGCTAAAAGTAGTAGCGTAACTACTATAGCTGCCAAGGATATTTTAAACATAGCTACAACGCCAGAATACGTGTCCTTATGAAATTTATAATCTGGGTTGTTCCCCGTGTCGTTAGTTGTCATTTTTACTTCTCCAAACATCAATATGAAATAATATAGACTAAACATTATTATACAGCCAATAAAGAATAGTTTTTCTAATATATACTAATCAAACTATCATTGGTTTCTGACTGATTGATTGATTTAGACGGCGGGTTGCGACAAAGGAGTTTGTTGGCAACTGTCTTTACAGCTATGGGGTAAACCTTATTCTCATGCTCTAGTATTCGGTCCGACAAGCTTTTGGTCGTGTCGTCGTTTAAAACAGGAATAGCAACTTGAGCTATTATCGGTCCAGAATCTAACTGAGAAGTGACAAAATGGATAGTGCAACCGGAAATTTGTACTCCCGCTTCGATAGCTTGCTTTTGTGCGTTAACACCTTTGAAACTTGGCAGAAGACTAGGATGTATATTTATTATTCTCATCGGCCAACTGTCTACGAACTGTGATGAGAGAATACGCATAAATCCGGCTAAACAGATTACTTTGCAACCTGCTTTTTTGAGCGCAGTGTCTAAGGCTTCATCAAAGGCTTCTCGGTGTTCAAATATATTATGGTCTATCACCTCAAATGGTATATTTGCCTTCGCTGCTCTGGTTAAGCCAAAAGCATTAGGGGTATTTGAGATAACAAGTGCTATTTCTGCTGGAAAATTAGCTTGCTGCGCCGCGTCAATGAGTGACTGTAAATTTGTTCCGTTACCAGATATTAAAACGCCGACTTTTAGACGGTTATTCACAATAGCCAACTGTCGGTATTTTCTATAATTACGTTTGATGAGTTAGGCTTTCTCGACTTTAAGCAACCAATTTTAAAAACAGTTTCACCATATTGAGTTAATTTTGACGTAACAGGGATAACGTGCGCAGGGTTTACAATTACTATCATCCCAATACCACAATTGAAAGTTCGAGTTAATTCAGTATTTTCGATTCGGCCTGTTTTAGCAATCCATTGATATACAGGCGGTAATACCCACCGCCCCGCATCAATGCTTGCAGTTAGATTGGAACTAAACGCCCTTGGAGGGTTATCAATTAGTCCTCCTCCCGTTATATGTGCCAGTCCAGTTATACCATCTAATTTAAGTGCTTCTAAACAAGATTTAACATAAATTTTTGTTGGGGTTAGCAAGGCTTCACTCCAACTCAACTCTGGGGAAAATTCGCATTGATCGCTATACTTCAAACCAATATCGTTAACTAATTTTCTTACCAAGGAGAAACCGTTGGAGTGAAGGCCACTGGACAGTAAGCCAAGTAGGATATCGCCATCTTGTGCTTGCGCTCCAGTTAATAGGTTTTCTCGTTCTACCGCACCTACGGAAAATCCAGCTAGGTCATAATCGTCATTATTATATATATCGGGCATTTCTGCTGTTTCACCACCAATGAGTGCACAGCCAGCTATTTTGCAACCTTCGGTTATACCAGTTATAACACTTTTTGCGGTAGCAACTGTTAATTGACCTGTGGCATAATAATCTAGAAAAAACAGGGGTTCGGCCCCTTGGACAACAAGATCGTTTACACACATTGCCACTAAATCTATACCAATGGTGTCGTGTTTGTTTGCCTCGATTGCCAAACGAAGTTTAGTCCCAACCCCGTCAGTAGCTGCAACCAAAAGAGGATCGTTAAATTTTGCATCTTTGAGATCAAAGATGCCACCAAAACCACCAATCACTCCTGCCGCACCTGCACGGTTAGTTGATTTTATTAGGGGTTTTATTTCGTTTACCAACCGATCTCCAGCATCAATATCGACGCCAGATTGTAAGTAAGTTAGGGGGGTGTCTTTAATATGGTCTTTAATAGTGTTCTCCTTTGAAATGCAATATACTTGATGTTGTGTTAGCCTTTTATATTCAGAAAATGATCATAATTGATTCGAGACATTAAATATGTACTTTATGCGTCAAAGAAACCAGACTTAATGTTTCAATTTTATGCTAGGAATTTAAATGAGTAAAAAATTGACTTGGGTGTTTATAATTACGCTTGTTACGGCTCTTATAACTAATGCGAATGTCTCTTACGCATTATCGTCAAAAAAGATATTTGTTATAGAAACTATAGCGGTCGACGAGACGTCCAATACTGCGTTAAAGGCAAGAGAACGGGCGCTAGAAGTGGGTCAAAAAATAGCTTGGAAACGATTACTCGATAGATTAGTGTTTTCGGATTCCGTTGAAAAATTGCAAGATATCCAATATTCGGACTTACGTGCGTTGATAACAGGTTATGAAGTGCTCCGAGAGAGAACATCAACTGTCCGGTACCTAGCAGATTTGAGTGTCACATTTAATCCAAATCAAGTCAGGAAATTTTTTCTTGACCAAAACATAGCCTATGCTGAGACACCAAGTCTGCCGATGTTGGTAATACCTATTTTAATAACTAATGGAGTAGCATCGCTTTGGGAAAATAAAAATCCATGGAGAGATGCTTGGGAAAATCATACAGAACAAAAAGGTTTGTTGGATGTCCGTATCCCAATTGGAACGCTTGCCGATATCCGAGACCTTACTGCTATTCAGGCTTTACGGGGTGATACAACAAAATTAAAGAATATATCGGATCGATACAAAACGCAGAATATTTTGATTGCGAGAGCTTCTAAGCGGTTTGATCTTAGGGATAATTCGCCAATTCTGGAAATTATCTTAACTAAATTTAATACCGACCAGGTTGAGGAAACAATCATTGACGTCATAAAGGGTGAACCCACTGATGAATTGTTGGCTCTATTAAATATGGGAGTAAAAAAAGCAGTTTCTTCGATATCCAATAGCTGGAAGGAAGAAAATATTATTACATCAGGACTATTATTACGCGTCCCTGTGCTCGTTCCAATTAACGATTTCAGGAAATGGATTTCATTGCGGTCAAGGCTCAATGAAATTGGAATATTGAAGCATGTCAGTATAGTTCGAATATCAAAAGACGAAGCATCTCTGGTGCTTCGGATAACTGGTAATATAAGGCAATTAAGAAATGCACTCAGACCAGAAAACATAAGTTTGTTGAAAGGTCCTCAAGATTGGATCTTAAGTGATAGTGAAATGGCTGTTCCCAAAAAATATTTATTAAATACGGAAAAAATTAAGTGAAAGAATGACTGATGATACAGAGAAAAAATCATATTTTTTGGCTCGTTGCAATTCTAGGTTTATTCCTAATTCTATATACTCTTAGTTCTGTTTTGATGCCATTTGTTGCAGGGATTATCTTAGCTTATCTTCTGGATCCTGTGGTAGACCGTCTCGAAAAATTAGGGTTATGGAGGTCTTTATCAACTTTTTTGGTACTTACTGCTTTTATGCTGTGTTCGGCGGGATGTTTTTTATTACTTTTTCCGGTAATAGCGGATCAGTTGAGCAATTTAACAATATTCTTGCCCAATATAATGAACAAATTTCAACCTTTGTTCGAGTTTGTTAGTGGCTTTTTAAATAACAATATGCAAAGCGAAAGTGAGGACTTGTTTCCCAGCTCTGTTGGTAACATCCTGGAATGGGGGGGGGGCTTCTTAACCAAGTTAATAAGTAGCAGTTTAGCCGTTGCAAATTTTTTATCACTAATCATCATAACCCCAATAGTAGCTTTTTATCTTCTGAGAGATTGGGATTTAATAGTAGATCAAACTTATGAATGGCTACCGCTTGAGTATAAAGAGACTATAACAGAGCAGATTTTAAAAATTGATAAAAGTTTAGCTGCCCTTGTTAGAGGACAAGGCTGTGTTTGTATCGTTTTGGCTTTATTTTATTCCGTTAGCTTAACTGCAGTTGGTCTTCAATTTGGCGTTTTAATAGGACTTTTTTCTGGGATAATCTCTTTTATCCCTTTTGTTGGGGCTATTCTTGGTGCTGTTTTTAGCGTTGGGTTGTCAATTTTTCAGTTTGATTCATACACCCCAATACTACTTGTTACGGCTATCTTTTTTGTTGGTCAGATATTAGAGGGTAATCTCTTAACTCCAAAATTAATTGGTGACGCAGTTGGCTTGCATCCTGTTTGGATTATTTTTGCACTTTTAACTGGGGGGAGTATTTTTGGTTTTCTAGGGATCTTACTTGCGTTGCCAATTGCAGTGGTGGTGGCTGTGTGCACGAGATTTGTTATGACCCGCTATCTACAAAGTACCATTTATCACGGCAGTATAGCCCCTAGTAATCCAGATAGTTCGCAGGGTGTTGATAAAATTATGATCGAAAACGACAGTGAAAAGTTATAATAGTAATGTCGCAACTCACTTTCAATCTAACAAATAAACCTGCATTAGGCCGGAATAATTTCATCATCTCCAGTTCTAACAGAGATGCAATAACCTGGATAGATTCTTGGCCCAATTGGCCAGGTACTTCCAATAGTTTAAATGTGTATGGCCCTAGATCTTCGGGGAAAAGCCATCTGGGTGCAGTTTGGCAGTCTAGGTCTAAGGCCGTTAGAGTTAGCAGTCCTATTGATAATTCTATAAATGTACCTGAAATTTTAAAAAATCAAAATAATTTAATAATAGACGGCTTTGATAGCTCTTGGCCCAGTATTCCCATATTACACTTATATAACTTGGTAAAAGAACGAGAGGGCTTTTTGGTAATTATTTCTTCCAAACCATTAGCCCAGCTAGGAGTGTCGCCTGCAGACTTATCATCTAGGCTCTCGACTCTACCCGTTGTTGAGATTAAACAACCTGATGATGACTTAATTAAACAGGTGATGCGGAAGCTGTTTGAAGATAGGCAAGTCATAGTCTCTAAAGAGGTGCTTGATTATTTAGTAATACGCATGGAGCGTTCCCTCGAAGAAGCGTTTAGGTTGGTTGCACGTTTGGATGCGGTAGCATTATCTGAAAATAATAGCATCACAGTTGCACTAGCTAGCAGAGTATTACGAAATGTTCTCGAACGGAACTGATATAAAAAAGATAGGTGAGGTCATAATAAAAGGAGAAAAGAGTTGGATTTAGGTATAAAAGGACGGACTGCACTAGTTTGTGCAGCCAGTAAAGGTTTGGGAAGGGCTTCGGCAGAATCTTTGGCTGAGGCTGGAGTGAACGTGACTATATGTTCTCGAACGGTAGCTGATATAAAAAAGACAGCTGAGGCCATTAGTGATCAATATAAAATAAAAGTTAAAAGTGTTGCCTGCGATATTACTACAGAGGAAGGCCGCATGGCAGCTTTAAATATGGTTGGTGAGATTGATATACTGGTAAATAATGCTGGCGGTCCACCGCCTGGAAACTTTAGAGAATGGACTAGGGATGATTGGATTAAGGCCGTTGATGCAAACATGTTAACTGGTATTGAATTAATAAAACTTACGATAGATCCGATGATTAAAAAGAAATTTGGACGTATTATAAATATAACATCTGGTGCCGTTAAATCACCTATAGCCATTTTGGGTTTGTCTAACGGAGCGAGGATGGGGTTAACAGGATTTTGTGCTGGGATAGCCCGAGAAACAGTTCGTGATGGGGTAACAATAAATGGGCTCCTTCCTGGACCTTTCGATACTGATAGATTGAGGGGTAATTTGCAGGTTCGGGCGGATGCGGCTGGGAAAACATTTGAGGACATGTATTTATCTGCTGCTAGTGAAAACCCAGCAGGTCGGTTTGGGACCGCTGAGGAGTTTGGAAAAACATGTGCGTTCCTCTGTAGTGTTCACGCTGGGTATATAAATGGACAAAATATTTTAATGGATGGAGGGGCGTTCCGAAGTTCATTATGAGGCTGTTTTATATTTTAGAGAATTTTCTGTAATTTAAATTTATAACGGAACGGTCGAATGTATAAAGTAAATGTGTTTGATAATTTTCAGTGAGAATTAAGCATGTTTGATTTTTCGAATTTACTTATTGAATAATTACTGGAATTGTTATGGTAGAGGGAAAATTGGGTGTCTATCCCACATCAACTAGATATTTTAATAGAGAGCTCTCTTGGTTAGCATTTAACCAACGGGTATTGGAAGAAGCAAGGAACACAGAATACCCTTTATTAGAGAGACTAAGGTTTATTTCTATTTCTAGTTCAAATATGGATGAGTTTTATATGGTCAGGGTAGCTGGCCTAAGAGGGATGGTTGCCGAGAATATTCCAAATTATAGTCCTGACGGACTGTCACCTTCCAAACAACTTGATTTAATCATACCTGCAGTAAATAAATTAGCATCTATTCAACAAGAATGTTTTAAAGAGATTAAAGAAGAACTGAGGAACAGACAATTCTTCATAATAAATTCTAACGAGTTAGGGGCAAATGAAAAAGATTGGCTGGGTAATTATTTTAGAGATCAAATCTTTCCTGTCCTTACACCGTTAGCTATTGATCCAGCCCATCCGTTTCCTTTTTTTGCTAACGGAAATGCCTGTTTGGTTTTACGGATACACAGCTCTGATGGAAGTGGTGATGATATGGAAGCTCTTATTCCTCTTCCCACACAATTGGAGAGGTTTTTGCGCTTACCAGGCGGTACATCAAGATATATTGCTTTGGAAGAAGTTATATTGCTATTTGTGGATCAAATTTTCCCAGAGTTTTCAGTTACTGGGCAAGGTCTGTTTCGCCTATTAAGAGATAGTGAATTAGAAGTTGATGATGAGGCGGAAGATTTAATGTTATCTTTTGAAACAGCCTTGAGACGCCGTCGACGTGGAGAGGTGATCCAGGTTGTTTTTGATGAAAAAATGCCAATTGATCTGCAAAATTTTGTCGGCGGAAAACTAAATATTGATAAGGATAGTATATTTTTGGTCTCTCTTGTTGGATTGCATGATCTATCGCAGATTATCACCAATGAGAGGCCTGAACTTTTGTGGCCCCCATTGAACGCTCGTTTCCCAGAAAGGATCAGAGATTTTGGAGGCGATTGCCTGGCGGCAATACGCGCAAAGGATATTGTGGTACATCATCCATACGAGAGTTTCGACGTAGTGGTACAATTCTTAAGACAAGCTGCTATTGATCCTGCAGTAGTCGCTATTAAGCAGACCCTTTATCGGACAAGCCAAAATTCACCAATTGTCGCCGCTCTAATAGAAGCTGCGGAGTCGGGGAAATCTGTGGTGGCAATGATAGAGTTAAAAGCGCGTTTTGATGAGGCAGCAAATATGAACGTTGCCCGTGATCTAGAAAGAGCAGGTGTTCAGGTTGTATATGGTTTTTTAGATTTAAAGACGCATGCTAAAGTTTCTTTGATTGTGCGAAGAGAAGGAAAAATACTGCGAAATTATGCACATTTTGGTACAGGAAACTACCACCCAATAACAGCTAAAACTTATACTGATTTATCATTTTTCACTTGTGATGTTGCAATATGCCGAGATGCTGCTCTGATGTTTAATTATATGACGGGGTATGCGAAGCCTGTTAAGTTGGAAAAAATATTTATGTCCCCTTTGTCGTCGCGAGAAAGAATTTCATCGTTAGTTGAATCTGAGATAACTTTCGCGTTGGCAGGGAAACCAGGGGCAATCTGGGCAAAAATGAATTCATTGGTGGACCCGCAATTAATAGATCTATTTTATAAAGCCTCTAATTCAGGTGTTAATATTAAATTGATTATTAGGGGGATTTGCTGTCTGCGACCAGGTGTTAAAGGATTGTCAGAGAACATAGAAGTTAAAAGTATTGTGGGTCGTTTTCTTGAACACTCTCGAGTTATGTGTTTTGGAAATGGAGAGGCACTACCTTCCAAAAGTTCACTAATATATATATCCTCTGCGGATCTGATGCCTAGGAACCTGGATAGGCGGTTAGAACATTTTATTCCCATTGAAAACTTGACTGTACGACGTCAAGTTCTGGAGGAAATAATGGTGAGTAATCTTAAGGACAACACTAATTCGTGGGAACTTCTTGAGGATGGGAGTTATTGGCGTATATCTGAGTCCAAAGAAGCGTTTTCTGCTTATGAATACTTTATGACAAACCCGAGTTTATCTGGAATGGGAAGTGCCATGAATTATAACCCTTTTCCAGTGTCCGGTTAATTTGAGGTGAGCGCCAACCCGTTGTCGAATTTACTAGATGGTCAAGAACAAGGCTCGTATTCATCACAACGAATGGGGATTTTAGAAATTGGATCTAATTCGATTCGTTTAGTTGTCTATGAGGGGTCAGGCAGGGTTCCTTCGCCACTTTTCAATGAAAAGGTTTTGTGTGGACTTGGGGCAGAAATGCGTCAGACTGGTAGTCTTTCCGAAGCTGGCTGTTCATTGGCTACAGTAAATATTGCACGATTTACTGAACTAGCAAGGAAAATGCAACTCTCGTCTTTCCAAGTTATAGCAACAGCTGCATTGCGCGATGCTAGGAATGGAAAGACCTTTGTAAAGAAATTGAAAGACCAATTCGGTTTTCCGATTAAAATATTAACTGGACAAGCAGAAGCAAAACTTTCTGCCTTAGGGGCTATAAGTGCTTTTCCAAAACTAGATGGGATAGTAGCTGATTTGGGGGGAGGAAGTCTTGAGTTAATAAATGTGAGGGAAGGAGAAATAAGGAACCAGATTAGTTTACCTTTGGGCGTGCTGAGGTTTGAACCGTTAACTGAAAATTCTCGCTGGGACATTCAACAGATAATAGACGATAATTTGTTGAAGGTACCTTGGTTGTCCTGCTTTAACGGGAAGTCTTTATTCGCTGTCGGTGGTGCTTGGAGAAATTTGGCCCGTATGCACATGCATTCTATACAGTACCCACTCCAAATTATTCACGGATACAGAATAATGGGCGTTCCCGCTAGAACTTTTTTAAATAATATCTGTACTTCTCAAATTACTACACTTGAAAAAATGGGAGGGATTTCAAAAAAGAGAATTAATGGAGTGCCAGTATCGGCACTTATTTTAAAGACAATGCTAGAGCTTGGTGAAAGTAAAAATATTATATTTTCTGCTTTTGGATTACGAGAAGGTTGTGTCTATGAAAGATTAAGTATTAAAGAACAAAATCAGGATCCGTTGATAATAAGTTGTAAAAAGATTGCTTTCAACTCACAGCGTTTTTCCTTAATAGATTCGGAATTAGAAAATTGGCTGTTACCACTTTTCACTCATATAGATTCTGACGATAAAAGGCTTTTGAAGGCAATTTGTATTCTTTCAGATTTTGCCTGGGTCAACCATCCCAGTTATAGAGGAGAACAAGCATTTCTTAAAGTTTTGCGGATACCTTCAGTAGGCCTAAATCATGAGGATAGGGTATTTATGGCCTTAGCGGTTTTAGCGAGATATAATGGTAATATAAATATTCCTGTTGCTGAGCATTGGAGAAGTACTATCTCAGTTCAGCGTGCGCACTTAGCCTTAAAAATAGGTGTAGTAATTAGATTAGGTGTAACATTGTGCGCCGGTCTATCTGGCATTCTGAAAAAAATTCAGTTAGTTAAATCACAAGATGGAATTAAGATTACATATCCGCCGGAAATGGAATCCATTAATGGGTATGCCGTGTCACGCAGGCTTGAACAGTTAGAAAAAATTTTTAATTGTATAGTCACTTTTCGGTCTTGCAAAGTTTAATTTTACTTTTTATCACAGAGGCGTATTAGCTCTATTTTTCCATTAGATGCTGATAATGCAATCTTACCCGCCTTTAGTAACAAAGCATCTTCTCCAAAAATATCTTTTCTCCACCCGGTCAAAGCTAGTACATTGGCCTTATTATTATTTGCGATCGCCTCTAAGTCAGTGGAATTGGCAATAAGCTTTTGGGCTACATTAAAATTTTCTGATTTAAGTTTCAATAATACTTTAAGCAAATCGACTAGAGCTGACTTTTGATGCTGGAAATAATCCGATTTTTCAAGCCTTGGTGCGTCAGAATCTGAGATTTGATTAGCCGCTTCAACTACTCTTAAAATACTCTCACCAAGTTTCCCTTGAGAAAATTGTGTCGTTAAGTTCCTTACTTTAGCCAAGTCGCTGGGTGATCTTGGGGATCGTGCAGCTATATCTAATAATATGTCATCACGTATAACCCGATTTCTTGGTACATTCCTGTTTTGAGCTTCGCGTTCTCTGAAGGCACAAAGTTCTTTAATTAAGATTAAAAATCTAGGTTTACCAGTCTTAACCTTCAGTCGTTTCCAACTCTTATCTAGTGGTGTATTATAGGTTTCTGGATTGAGTACAGTTTTGAATTCTTCCTCAAGCCATTTTATACGACCACTTTTCTCAAGTTGACTAGACAACGCTTCGAATACGGTTCTTAGATGCGTCACATCTGATAACGCATAACTTAATTGCTGTTTGGACAAAGGGCGGTATGACCAATCAGTAAATCTCGAGGATTTATCTATTTGAATACCAGTGATCTGTCGTACAAGTTTATCATAACCAACCGATTCACCATAACCACATACCATTGCACCTATCTGTGTATCGAAAATTGGTGACGGGATTTTATGATTAAGATTATAGAATATCTCCATATCTTGTCGACAGGCATGAAATACCTTTGTGATCGTTTTATTTTCCATTAGCTCTAACACTGGATTTAAATTTATATCCTTTGCTAAGGCATCGATAATAATTGCTTCCTTTTCACCCGCTATTTGAATAAGACAAAGTTGTGGATAATAAGTTTTCTCTCGCATAAACTCTGTATCAATAGACAGAAATTTTTCGTTAGTTAATCTATTACAGGCTTCTGCAAGTTTATTTGATTCGGTTATCAATGTCATAGACAGCGTATACACGTATATTCAGGCTGAGAAAATACAGTTTAGGAGTAAATTAAAAGAAAAATGAGCGTAATCGAATAACTGTTTGATTAATAGGTGTTTTGAAATTTTACAATAAGTTGGTTAGGGAAGCTTTTGTTTGTACATATTTGCGTCTGCATAGTCTAAAATATCCTGCTCCTTCTCTGCGCTAGCATAATCGTACCTGCCTATACTGGCCTTTATGGATAGATTTTTGTTATTCCATGGAAAGTGAAGTTTATTAATAGCGGTATGTATCCTTGTGATTCTACTTGTTACGGTTTTTCGTGTTGCTCCAGGCATTAAAATTGAAAACTCATCTCCTCCGATTCTACCAACAAAGTCAGTGTCGCGCACATTTGTTGAGAGACAGGAGCCCAAGCATTCTAAAACATTATCTCCTGCGGCATGACCGTAGCTGTCATTAATATTTTTGAATCCATCCAGGTCTAAAATCATTAACGCACCACCAGTTTTTGTGCGGCGTGATATTGATAGTGAATAACGGAATTGCATCAAAAAACCCCGACGATTTAAAAGCTGAGTTAGTTCATCGGTTACAGATAGGCTTTCGAGGTACTTTATGCGATTCTCCTGGCGTTTTATTCGCTTTTCTGCCTCTTCCATTGCTAAAAGTACATACTTTAGAGTTTTATCAAGCTCTGTATTAGTTTGGTCATATTTGTCCAATAAGTCTTTCGGTGATAGCATCTTGGTTAATTGATTGATAGGTATTGACAAATCGTGAGAGGTAACGCTCATGTCACGCGGCAAAAAGGTTCTGCTTTTGGAAGTTTTTTGACTGGTTTGCATTCCTATTATCCTAATACTTCTATATAGACACGTATAAGCAAGTCTCGTGCCAGGATAAAATTAAGCTTTGTAATAGGATTTGTGGTATGCAAACTATTAAATAGTCGAACCGTTTTGCATTGGGATTAGAAAGTAAAATGTTATAATTACCTTATCTAGAAAACTACGTCTTAGCCAAAATTAACTAAAATATTTAGATACTATTTTCCAGCGTTAATCGAAGGATAGAGAAAAATTTTGTTTTATCTGTTTAAGGCCAGAAAACTTTTATTTGGAGTAATCTTGGCTGCTTTCGTTAACCAACCAATAGCAAGTGGTAACGAGAATAATTTCCAGCCACATAGAGCATATTACAAAATGTCTTTGGGCACTTCAAAAAGTACATCTGGAATAGTCGGAGTAGATGGTCGGATGGTTTTTGAATGGCGATCCGTCTGCGATGGCTGGGTCGTTGAACAAAGATATCTGATGCGTTACCAGAAGGAACAGGGAGCAGAATCAGTCACAGACACAGAATACAGTACCTGGGAGAGTAAAGACGGTAAACAATATAAATTTTATGTAACTAATAAGTTATCAGAAGGAATAGACGATATTGAGGGTCTGGCTATTCGTTCAACTGAGAAAAAGATGGGTACTGTATATTTTCAAATGCCAAAGAAAATAGAATACCAGTTGCCGGTAAAGAGTATTTTTCCTTCAAGACATACATTCAGCTTATTAGAGGCGGCCAAAGCCAAAAAAATATTCCTAGTGATACCTGTTTTTGATGGTAGTGAATTAAAAAATGCAGTATCGGTTAGTAGTGTCATTGGTCGTCAAAAAGTCTTGAAAGAGCCGAAAAACACATTGTTGACTGCTAAGTATTGGCCAATACGAATGGCTTTCTTTTCTTCGGAGTCTGATGAAGCAGGTCCTAGTCATGAGATGACTATAAATCTGCACGAAAATGGAATAACTAGTGGCTTAACGTTGGATTATTTTGATTTCACGATAAATATGAAGCTAGTAAGAATAGAAAAAATAGCACATCCGTCTTGTTGAATTAGATAGAGTGCTGTAGGTATTTTTTACTTATTTAACGATCTGCCTTTCTTAATACTATCATCTCCAAGTTTTTTTCTTATAGAATCCATTGTGTTTTCGATCGACTTTGTTTTACTTAGTTTTAAGTCTAGCAGGTCGCTACTGTCAGCATAATCTGCTTCATAAAGGTCACTTATACCAATACCTAGCAGTCGATAGCTTTTTTTAGACTCTCTGGCCAAGATATCAAAAGTTGCCTGATATAAGACCTCTGCTAGTTGAGTTGGGCCTCTAAGAGTTCTGCGTCTTGTGAAAGTTTTGAAATCAAATGTTTTGAATTTAACTGTCACAACTTTTCCACTTTTAGACTGTTGTTTTATTCTCTTTGATAACACTTCACATAGTTTCCAAAAAATCGGGCGCAAATTATCGAGACCGCTTATATCTGTGCCAAAAGTAGTCTCGGTTGATATGCTTTTAACGAGTGAAACAGGGTTGACTTTTCGCAAATCTATACCTCGAGAGAAACTTGTTAGCTGTTGACCTATTTTCCCGTATTTATTAACTAACACAGAGACATCCTTTTTTTGAAGATCCTTTATTCTACTATAACCGTCATTCTTTAAGGTTGTCTCAAGTCTTTTCCCGACTCCCATAATGTCACCTATTGGTCGTTCTGATAGAAAACTGAGAGCTTCTTCCTCTCCAATGAGGCTAAACCCACTTGGCTTATTGAGATCAGAGGCGATCTTAGCCAGAAACTTATTATAGCTAAGTCCAATCGACACAGTTATACCTAATTCGCTATAAATTTTAGATGCTAGTCGAGCGAGAGTTTCTGTGGGAGCCGAGTGGTGAAGGCGTTCTGTTCCGGAAAGGTCCAAAAATGCTTCATCTATTGAGATAGGTTCCACCATCGGTGTTGTTTCTAACATTAGTTTTCGAATATCTTTACTCACCTTAATGTACTTATTCATATTTGGCCTGATTACTGTAGCGGTTGGGCAGAGCTTCAAAGCTTTAAACATAGGCATAGCTGAATGAATGCCATAAATCCGAGCGATATAACACGCCGTTGCGACAACACCTCGGGAGCCACCGCCAATAATAACGGGCTTATCTATTAAACTCTTATCATCACGTTTTTCTACACTTGCATAAAAAGCATCACAGTCGATATGTGCAATGGCAAGTCTCAAAATTTCATTGTGGTTGATTACTTTTGGGGAGCCACAAAAATTGCATGATAAACCTGTATTTTTAGTGTCCCAAAAAAAGCAGTCTCGGCAAAAAGCCATCTAATGGTTCAGCATAAAAATAGATATCATTGCTTTAGCGCAAAAGATTTTATGCACGATTTTCATCATTCCAAAGCCAAGCCGCTCCTCTCACACCGCTAGCATCTCCATATTGCGCAGGCACAAGCTTGGTGTTTACGTAAGTAGAGAACACAAATTTACCCAAATATCTAGGAACATTACAGTATAATCTGGCTATATTTGATAATCCCCCACCCACGACAATCAATTCTGGGTCTAAGATATTTATTACCTGCGCTAACCCTTTCGCAAAATTACTCTCAAATGTATCCAAAATATAATTTGCATCTTGATCGCCAGCTTCAGATGCCGTTACAATTTCTTTAACATCCAATGTAGCGCCAGTTATTTGTTTGTAATGTCTCTCTATTGAGGGTCCTGATAAAAATGTTTCAATGCACCCACTTTTTCCACAGTAGCAATTATTGCATAACAATTTATCGTGATCTGTCCACGGCAGAGGGTTATGTCCCCATTCACCGGCAATAGAGTTAGCTCCTTTATGTGGCTTTGAATTGATAGTAATTCCTCCTCCAACGCCTGTACCAAGGATCACTCCAAAAACAATAGTCGTATTTTTACCTGCACCATCTAATGCCTCTGATACCGTGAAACAATTAGCATCATTTTCAATTCGTACGGGACGTTCTAATAAGCTTTCCAAGTCAGACTGTAACGGGTTCCCAATCAACCAAGTTGAATTTGCATTTTTCACAAGGTTAGTTTCTTTTGATAAAGAACCTGGTATACCTAAACCTACAGTTGTTTTTTCTTGAACAAATCTATCGGCTTCTAGCACTAGATCTGATATAGCTACCAGGGTATTAGAGTAGCTTCCTTGGGGTGCAGGTACCCGCTTTCTTAGAACCTGACTGCCTTGATCATCTAATACTATGCTCTCAATTTTTGTGCCCCCCAAATCTATCCCAGTGCGAAAAAAGTTAATCATCTAATTTAAAGACATAAGATAAAAAACGAGAAATATAGTAACTGTCATATTAGTTATACTTAATAGCTTGGCTCAATAACCTAACTCCCAATTAATAATATTTTCAAGTTGAACTCCTTTGACATATTTTTTTAAATTTTTTATAAATAGATCATTCCCTTTATGACTGTTGATATCAGACCCGGCTGAAATATGAGGCGTTATTAAAACCCGATTATCATTCCATAAGCGAGGATCTGGCATTCGTTCAAACTCACCTCTATAAACATCTAATACAGCCCCCCGCAATTTATTCTCGTTTAAAGCTCGCACTAAAGCTTCTTCATCTATGATTTCCCCCCTTGCAATATTAACTATAACAGCATCTCGTTTCATAGCCCCAAAGGCCTCGTAACTGATTAACTTCTCGGTTTCGGGTGTCCATTGACAGCAAACAGCAACATAGTCACTTTCTGGAAGTATCTTGAGTAATTCTTCAGGTTTATATATTTCATCAAAATCATCGCTGACATCATCTGATTTGCGCCGTGTTCCGATAACTTTCATCCCGACAGCAGCACATAGCCGCCCAACTTTTTTTCCAATCCCACCAGCACCGATTATACAGATAGTTTTTCCAGAAAGTTGTACGGGTTGATATTTTGAGGCCTCAAATTTATTATTCTCTTTTTCCAATTTAGAAATATTTATACCTTTTGCAAAGTGAAGCATGCCCGCCAGAGTATATTCGGCAATTGGCAAATTATGCGCGTAACCACGTGAAGACGTTACTATAATATCTGATTTCCAAAGATCTCCTCGCAACATATTAGAACTACCAGCTGGTCGTTGATGGACCCATTTTAAGTTCGGCGATCTTGCTTTAATATCTAGAGGGAAAGGAAAACCGACAAGCATGATGTTAGACCACGTCATTAATTCATCACGTTCTGCTTTAGAGCTTAAGCCTTTAGAATTAGATGTTAAGTACCGATCACATGTAAATTTTGGCCAGCTATCCCTAATCTCATCATCAAACCATCCAGGTGCCATTTTAAGGTTTATTGAGGGATTTATTGCCTTTATTTGATCTTTTATTTCTGATGGTAGACTTGTCAAACAAAGTACATTTAAGGTCACGAAGCTAACTCCCATGCTAGTGGTGCTGCGATGTTAATATCAGTAGCGATATCAATCACTACTGGTTTGTTCATTCTAAATGCTTTTTTTAATGCAGGTTTGATCTCGCCTGCTACTTCTACTCTGATACCTATCGCACCCATATTCTCTGCTATCGCGGCAAAATTGGTTTTGTTTTGAACCCAAAGTTCATCAGATTTTTGAGTTGGGTTACCATCGTAAAGGCCTATGGTACTCCGAAGTGCTTGGTTGCCCGAGTTATTATTATTAATGATTGTGATTGTATTAATGCCGCATCGAACAGCGGTCTCTACTTCTGCCATATGGTACCAAAACCCGAGGTCGCCCATAAAACAAACTACTGGTCTATCAGGCGCCCCACATTTAGCCCCAATAGCCGCAGGAAAGGCCCAACCTAGATGGCCAGCGCTTCTGATATAACTCTGATCAGGATATCTTTGTTCAAACATACCCCCCATCCACATACCTGAGTGCCCTGTATCTACAACGACAACGGCATTTTCTGGCATTGCTTCTGATAATTCAAAAACAATTCTTTCTGGACGAATGGGAAACGCATCGGATTTATACAAATCTAAAAATTCTTTTTGGTATGCTGTTCGAATTTGAGTAACTTGTTTGATCCAATCAGCACGATCATTAGGAATTTGGACATTCAGTTCATTCATATGCTCGAGAACTGTTCTGGCATCGCCGACTATGGAGACATCGGTAGGGTAATTTCGTCCGTTTACTCCAGGGTCAATATCAATTTGAATGACAGATGTTCCTTTGGCAGGGATAGTCCAAAAGTGAGTTGTCATTCCTCCGGCTCTGGTGCCAATAAAGATTACGAGATCTGCTTTTGCGACTACTTCATTAGCAGAGCGTCTTGAGTATGTACCAACTACGCCTACGGATAGAGGATTGCTTTCTAAAATAGCATCTTTCGCTGTTAAAGATGTGGCTACCGGGATCTGTAAAGACTCAGCTAATTTTTGAAGCGCGTCATAAGCACCAGAATTTTTTGTCCCTGCTCCTGCAACGATCACTGGGCGATGTGCCTGCGATATTCTATCCGCTGCTGCTCTAACTTTATTTAAGTCAGGGTGAGGACGATCTGGGGGGACTTTTCCATACCGTGCCTCCGTGACTTCATCATAATCTATTTCAGCATTTTCTATTGCTTGACCAGTATTCCCTGCGAGTTGAAGGTGTACTGGGCCAGGACTCCCTGTTGTGGCCATTCTGAAGGCTTGCCTAACCATATCAGGAAGACGCTTAGGATCATCTATTACACTATTCAATTTTGTATATGGTGCAAAGGCAGGCATATCGTCTACTTCTTGGTACGCCCATCGATCTCTGTGATTAGACTCTCGTCCACCTGTCAGTGCTATCACTGGCACTTTAGCTAAATGTGCATCTCTCAGACCGGCACATAAGTTCAGGGCACCAACAATCTGCGCCATACAAACACCCGGTCGTCCGGTCACTCTTGCATACCCATCGGCCATGTAAGCCGCACCAGCCTCAGAATGGGCGTGAATGCGTTCAATGGAAGTACGACGTTCCACTTCTCTTAACATTCTTCGCAGTACAGCCGGTAAGTAAAAAATATGAGTGACCCCATAACTTTCAAGCATATCTGCAAGTGTTGCCGCTGCAGTCTGACGTTTCATATTTTGTTCCTCTTTGCTATGTAAATTAATTAGTAACGATCAAAGAACTTTTGTATGACTTCCGGATCATTCGATATAGTCAACGCCAGCATCGTTAATACTCGCGCTTTTTGTGGATTGAGATTATCTGCTGCAATAATACCAGAGTCGATCATTGACTGTCTACGAAGGACTCTGCCGCTACCCGCTCTAGTGCTGTATACTATAATTATACCTTTTTTTAAGGCTTGTTCTATGGATTCCGTTTGTAATGATGCAGGCAACCCAGGGGCAAGAGCAGAAATAATTATAGCCTTTGCGCCTGCGTTAACAAACGCCTCAACCGCCACTCCATCAGCACCGGCGTAATTTGAGACGATGTCAACTCTCGGTAAATCTGAAATTTTGCTTATATCAAATTCAGTATCATTCGTGTGCAAACGGGAGGGCTTTCGATATATTGCTACTTTGCCATCAGGATCTGAATATCCAAGCATTCCTAAGTCAGGGGTTTGGAAAGTCTCCAAGCGTAAGGTTGAGGTTTTTGTAACCTCTCGGGCAGCCTGTATTTCTTCGTTTAACAAAACCATAACACCCAAACCTTTTGTCTCCTTAGACGCGGCCACACGAATAGCAGATAAAAGATTACTACCAGCATCGGTTGCAAACCCTGAAGAAGGACGCTGAGCTCCAATAATAACAATTGGGAGATCCGTTTTTGCGGTTAAATTGATAAAATAAGCTGTCTCTTCTAGGGTGGCCGTACCGTGAGTGATAATTATTCCATCAATATTCTTGGAATTTTGCTCGACTTCTTGAATTGTTTTAGCAAGAGCTAACCAGTCATCAGGTAGTATTCCTGAACTGGACACCTGACGTACATCGATTGGTATAATATCAGCTGCGTCTTCCACTTCAGGAAACCTTTTTAGTATATCGGATATATTTAAACGTGTTCCATAGTCCATATATTCCCAAACATCTAGGCTATCTCGTCCAGTATAAGAAATCGTACCACCGGTACCTAAAAAGGCTATTTTTGGTTTAAGATTAGTCACGTACACTCCCTTCGCATTTATTGGGTTAAACTTATATTCAGTACACAGATGATTTAATATGAAAATACTCGAAGTTCACATCGTTAATGTGCTAAAATCTCGTATGTTGCGTTTGGCTCTTCTTATCGATCGTATATCAATTGTGGCTGGTTCGACTGCTGCAATGCTAGTTCTTCCATTAGGGTTAATAATGACATATGAGGCATTGGCGCGTTTTACCTTCAATTTGCCCACTTTTTGGGCGTATGAATTAAGTTATATGTTAACAGGAGCACATTTCGCTCTTGGCATAGCATTGGTAACACGAAATAATGGGCACATAAGAATTGATTTTTTGTATTCAAAGATGCCCACTCGGATCCAGCAAATATTAGATTTGAGCATTTTATTATTTTTCGTTGGACCGCTCATAATCTGGGTATCTTTAGGATTGATTGAGTATGCTTGGACAGCCTTCAAAGTTGGAGAAACCTCTGGCGAATCAGGATGGAACCCACTGATATGGCCGGTGCGTTTATCCATAGCCCTTGGCTTTGTTATTTTTTCCATACAACTAATTTCTGAAATTATTAAGACTGGCTCTGCAGTGTTTTCCGTTGATACTAAAAGTGTTAACCGTTAGTTGAATGGATATAGTCACTTGGATGTTTCCAGTGCTTTTAACATTGATATTTCTGGGTGTCCCTATCGCCTTTGCGCTGATGTCGACAGCTTTCGTTTTCGGTCTAATTAGATTTGAAGAGAATGCATATTTTGTTTTTATGCATAAAATAGACGATATAACAGGCGCTTCAATTTTAGCTGCTGTTCCGTTATTTATTTTTATGGGGAATATGCTGGAAAAATCGGGTACGGCAGAACGTTTATTTGAAGCTATCCATATTTGGACAAAAAGGCTCCCAGGTGGCTTGGCCGTGGGTACTATTGTGATGTGTGTGATTTTTGCTGCCTGCAGCGGTGTCATAGGGGCGACAGAGACTGTAGTTGGGTTATTAGCAACACCCGTTATGTTGCGACATGGTTACAATAAAGATCTAATTTCTGGAACCATAACGGCAGGTGGGTCGTTGGGGGCTATCATTCCGCCTTCTGTTGTTGTAATTATTTTGGCGGCCGTTGCTGAAATGTCTTTGGGTGATATGTTTATTGGGATGTTCATTCCTGGCCTCTTGATGGCATTCCTTTATATCCTCTATATCATTGTTAGGTGCTATTTGGATCCAAGTTCGGGACCAAGTATTGCGTTTGCAGAGGATACACTCACTCTAGCGAATAAGTTACAACTGACTGGGGTGGCATTATTCCCACCATTATTATTAATAATTGCTGTCCTAGGTAGTATAATGATGGGAGTTGCCGTCCCCACGGAAGCAGCCGCAGTAGGGGCAATCGGAACTGTATTTTTGACTATTTGTTACAGAACATTCACAAAAACTATATTGATGGCGGCAATGTTAAAAACACTTGAGGTTACGGCAATGATTTTAACGATTGTGGTTGGTGGAACTATGTTTGCAAGTGTTTTCCTATCGTCGGGTGGCTTTGATGCAATTAGATCTATTTTGGCGTTCTGGGAGTTAGGGGCATGGGGCACCTTGTTACTGATACTCGGTTTAGTTTTTTTAGCAGGGTTTGTTTTGGATGGGTTATCGATAATATTAATAATTGTTCCAATAGGTTTTCCATTAATTGAAAATTTTGGTTTTAATCTTGTATGGTTTGCAGTTCTTTTCTTAGTAGTAAAGCAAACGAGTTACTTAACGCCCCCTATGGCTGGGGCCATCTTCTACTTTAGGGCAATTGCTCCATCCGAAATTACCTTAGGGCATATGTATAGAGGAGTTATTCCATTTATTTTATTGGATATAATTGTCCTTGCTCTTGTAATGATTTTTCCTGCTTTAGCGTTGTGGTTACCCGAAAAGCTACTAGGAAGTTAGATGTAAATGTTTGCAAAGATACTAGGATTTCATCTGTATATATATAGATATTAGCTCGGCAATCGTAATAAATTAAAGAAGAAATTGAAGAGTAATATTGAATGGCAAATAATAATCCACTTAGTTTACTGAAGGATCCTGGTTTTAAAAGAGTTTGGGCAGTAGGTCTTTTGGCTAATACAATGCGGTGGTTAGAAATGCTTGCCATCGGTATTTTCGTTTATGAGATCACAGGGTCAGCTTTGCTTGTAGCTGTTATGACGATTGCTCGGCAACTTCCCTTGGCCTTATTCGGAAGTTTTATCGGGCCAATAGCGGAAAAAACCAATAGGAAATACCTTCTGATTGCCGGTTTTACACTTATGACTTTCTCTAGCGGCGTAATGGCGCTGATGGCTTTCTGGGAAGTAATTGAAATATGGATTATTTTGGTTTGTGTTTTTATAAACGGTAGCTGCTGGACTCTTGATTATCCTGTTAGACGAACATTAGTGGGAGAGTTTGCTGGTGTTGAAAATTTAGGGAGAGGTATTTCACTAGATTCAGCAACAAATAACATCACTCGAATGATAGGCCCATTTGCTGGTGGTGTTGTTTACGGCCTTATGGGCCTTGAGGGTGCGTTTTTTATATCTGCGATAGCACATTTACTTTGTGTTTTTATATCAGCAACTTTGATACTCAAGACAACATTAATAAAGAAGGAGATAGAACCATATTTGAAAATGTTAAGAGAGGGTGTGGATATAGTCCGAAACTCTCCTGAGTTAATCGGAGTGTATCTTATTACCATAATTTTAAATGTATGCGGTTTTCCCTATGCCTCAATGGTCCCTGTGCTTGGACGCTCCGTCTACGAAGTCGAACCAGCACTGATTGGTGTTCTTTCTGCCTCTGAAGGAGCAGGGGCATTTATTGGGGCGTTAGTGGTTGCTTTTGTAGTACGGCCTGCCTGGTTTAAGCGAATTTATCTGTACGGTTCATTAATATTTGTTTTTGGAATTTTTTGTTTATCTTTTGCTAGTTATTATGGCCTAGCAGTATCTGTTTTATTTATATCTGGACTTGGTATGGCAGGATTCGGTGCTATGCAGAGCACGCTAGTACTTTTGTTAGCTCCCAAAGAAGCTAGAAGTCGTTTGATGGGATTACTGTCGGTTTGTATTGGATGCAGCCCGATAGGGTTATTAAGCCTTGGATTGTTAGCGGATAAAGTTGGGGCTCAAACAGCTTTAACAGTTATGTCTTTATTAGGAATTTTTGCTATTCTTGTCGTGGTTATTTTTGCACCTAAGATTCGTAGTTAATAGTTAGCCCCAGGATTACAATTAAAAGTTATCCACAGAAAAATTGTAAAACAAACACTTTTTATTCCTATTAATATTGCAACACCACACAAGATTAAGTAGCTTAAACGTTCGTGAACACTGTATATAGAGAATATAGCACTTTAGGCTTATTTAGTTGGTAAAAACGATATTGATAGGAGATTGATGATGGCAAATGCGGTTGCGAGCGGTTGGACTGAGGAACGTCTTGAGCAGCTTAAAAAGCTGTGGGGGCAAGGTCTGTCAATTACTCAAATAGGCCTAAAGTTAGGTGTGACACGAAATGCCGTTGTAGGTAAAGTGCACCGTATGGGGTTGCCAAAAAGGCAGTCGCCAATAGTTCGCTCAGATAAGCCATTTGAACCAAAACGAAGAAAATTATCGCCTTTAACATTTGCGCATTGGGATAAGAATAAGTGTTCTTGGCCTATAGGAGACCCAAGATCATCAGATTTTAAATTCTGTGGAGATAAAATAGTTGAGGGAAGACCGTATTGCGCACTTCATTGTAGTATGGCCTATACAACCAGTAACAAAGAGGAGAAAGCTCTAAAGATAGCCTAATTCAGAGGCTCTGTGCCGGAAAGGTGAATAAAAAAGAATGCGTTTGAAGAATAAAATTGTAATAGTAACCGGTGGCGCATCGGGAATAGGTAAAGCTATCTCAATAAGAGCGGCGAATGAGGGCGCTGTTGTAGTTGTTGCGGATATCCGAGAAGACCCATTAGAGGGTGGAGATAACACTGTAGAAACGATAATCAACGGTGGTGGGGTGTCTGTTTTTATGAAAACAGATGTTTCAAAATGGATAGATGTTGATAAATTAGTCACTGAAACTGTAAAAAAGTTTGGTTCGCTAGATGTGTTTATCAATAATGCTGCTGCTCACGGCCGCGCAGCTTTGCTGGATACCACCGAGGAGGAATGGGATCGGGTCATGGCTGTTGGTGCTAAGGGCATGTTTTTTGGCTGTAAACGCGCGGTACAGCAGATGCTCAATCAAACAGCTTCAGAGGATAAAGAAGTACGAGGCAGAATTGTAAATATATCCTCTCAGCACGGGATGATACGAGCACCAAATGATTTTGCATACGGTGTTAGTAAAGCTTGTGCTGTTTATATGACTAGACAGATAGCGGGTGATTATGCCGAGTTTGGTATAGTTTGTAATGCCGTAGCACCTGGAAAAATTTTAACGGGGAAGGGTGGAGCAGCAATATCAGAGGATGCTATTTCATACAGCCACAGTAGAACGCCGTGGCCTCGGTTGGGGCGTTCTGAAGATGTTGCATCTGCCGTTATTTTTTTATCAAGTGATGAAGCATCCTATATAACAGGAGAAAACCTTATGGTAGACGGTGGCTGGATGGCAAATTGACCGATACGGTATGAGCTCTCCTGAACAACCCGAAGTTATCAAATTGGTCGATTATAAGCCGCCAAAATTTTTTATAACGGCTATTGAACTTGAGTTTAATATTGACGAGGAATTTACCATCGTCACCTCTAGATTGTCGTGCAGTCGGAATTCTTTAATCTATGAAGGTAATGAACCTTTGATCTTAAATGGCGAGGATCAGACATTATTGAGTCTTAAACATGGTTCGGAGCAAATTGGTTCCAGTAAATATTATCTAAGCGAAAAATTACTAACTATACCTGACGTTGGTAGTAATTTTGAATTGGAAATAATAACAAAAATTTTTCCTCATAAAAATAGGGCTTTAGAAGGATTATATCTTTCGGACGGTATGTATTGTACTCAATGTGAGGCTGAAGGATTCAGGCGGATTACCTTTTTTCCAGATCGGCCAGACATCCTATCACTGTTTAAAACAAAAATCATAGCCAATAAAATATCCTATCCCACACTTTTATCCAACGGTCATCTTATTGATTATGGAGATTTGGATGAAGGACGGCATTTCGTTACCTGGGAAGACCCATTTCCAAAACCTTCATACTTATTCGCACTGGTGGCCGGAAACTTAGCTTGTGTGGAAGACAGTTTTGAAACGATGTCGGGTAAAAATATATGTCTTAAAATTTATGTTGAGCAAGGAGAAGAGTTACGTTGCGGACATGCAATGCTAGCACTTAAAAATGCCATGGCATGGGATGAAAAACGGTTTGGTTTAGAATACGACTTAGATTTATTTATGATAGTAGCTGTGAGCCACTTCAATATGGGGGCCATGGAAAATAAAGGATTAAATATTTTTAACAGTCGATATGTTTTAGCCGATATAGACACCGCCACTGATGCAGATTTTCACCGAATTGAATCAATCATTGCTCATGAATACTTTCATAATTGGACGGGTAATAGGGTGACTTGTCGAGATTGGTTTCAATTAAGCCTTAAAGAAGGTTTGACTGTATTCAGGGACCAAGAATTTACCGCCGATATGCACTCTAAAGGGGTACAACGAATAAAAGATGTCCGACTGCTTCGATCACTTCAGTTCACGGAAGATTCAGGACCTACGTCCCATCCTGTTCGCCCACAATCGTACATCGAGATTAATAATTTTTATACGCTAACGGTTTATGAAAAAGGCGCTGAGATAGTCCGCTTAATTCATACCATTATAGGAGAAAATAATTTTAGAGAAGGATTGGCCCTTTATTTTCAGAGACATGATGGAAAAGCAGTAACGTGTGAGGATTTTCTTTCGTCTATGCAAGACGCTTCGGGTAAAGATTTATCCTCGATGATGGCATGGTACACCCAGTCGGGAACTCCTGAAATAGAGATCTCATTTTCTTTCGATCAAAAATATGAGAAATTCGAGTTGCAAGTTACGCAAACAAATCACTCAACAGCGGATCAAAAAAGAAAACAGCCGTTACCGATTTTTTTAGAGATGGGCTTAATCGATAAAAAGGGAAAAGAGTATTTATTGACCTTATCAGACGATACTCGAAAAAGTGACAATCGTCAGTTGTTAGAAATTAATAATAAAAAAGAGACTTTTGTTTTTCGAAACATACCTAAACCGCCTATTCCGGCTTTTTTACGAGGTTTCTCATCACCTGTTAAATTAAAAGTACAGTTGACTTATCATGACCTTTTTATTTTGATGACACGAGAAAAAGATCCGTTTGTCGCTTGGGACGCAGGGCAAGAATACTCTACTCGTTTGATCTTGGACTTAGTTGCACTCCAGCAGTCAGAAAGGAATATTAATCTTGATCGACAATACTTGATGGGTATTAAAGAAATTCTTTTGAATGAAAAATTAGAGCCAGCATTAAGAGCAGAACTATTGGGGTTGCCATCTGAAAATGACCTGGCACAAAGGATGAAAGTTATAGATGTAATTAACATCCATCGTGTGCGGTCATATGTAACGGCTAGTTTAGGAGACGAGTTGAAAGACTATTTTTTTTATATTTATCATAAAATGCTGAGTGGTTTATCCAATTTTGATTTATCGACAACTGCTATGGGGCGTCGTTCATTAGCGTCTGTTTGCTTAAGCTATATGACTGCTACTAAAAATTTAGACTCATTAAACCTCGCGTATAATCAGGCTGTTGGTACTGGATCTATGACCTTAACCATAGCTGGTTTAAATGCATTGAATGACATCGATTGCATACAACGTGAAAAAGGATTAGGAAGTTTCTTAGAAAAATGGCAAGGGAAACCTTTAGAGCTGGATAAATGGTTCGCATTGAACGCATTGTCGACTCTGCCTAGGACTTTTGAAAAAGTAAGTGAGCTTTTGAACAGCTCAGAATTTGATATAACTAATCCAAATCGTGTCCGATCATTAATTGGTAACTTTGCAACTAATAATCCCATCAATTTTCATCGTTCAGATGGCAAGGGATATCAAATGCTTGCGGACCATGTGATCTTTTTGAATTCTGTGAACCCGCAAATTGCTTCAAGGTTAGCTATCCCTTTAACTAGATGGCGGTCGCATACGGTGAACCGGCAAAATTTGATGATAAACGAATTGCAACGTATTATTAATATAAAAAAATTATCTAGTGATGTTTTTGAGATAGTAGATAAAGGACTAGTCGCTAATTAGGAGATGATAATGAGTAAACGTATTGTTGTAATAAATCCAAATAGTACGGAAGATGTTACAGTTGAAATGGATAAGGCATTCGATCCACTCCGCGCACTAACTGATACTTCGATCGTAAGTATTACCAATCAGAAGGGGCCACCTGGTATTGAATGTCAAGAACATGCAGATCGAGTAGCGATACAGGTGATAGATTTAATAAGAGAAAAAGAGGCTTCTGCCGATGCTTTTGTTATAGCTTGCTTTTCGGATCCAGGAATATTCAGTGCAAGGGAGATAACAAAAAAACCAATATTTGGGATAGCCGAAAGTTCTATTTTAACAGCTCTTTCATGTGGGAATAACTACGGTATTATCGCCATATTAGAGGGCTCAATACAACGCCATATAAGGTATGTTCGTTCGTTGGGCTTAGAATCTAGGCTAGTTGGTGATATTGCTATTGGAATTGGTGTGACTGGATTAAGTCAAGAAAGAGAAACTCTTGATCGTTTAAAACAAGTTGGTTGTAGACTACGAGATGAAAAGGGAGCGGACGTATTGATACTTGGATGTGCAGGGATGGCTCGCTACCGTATTCCACTTGAGGACTACTTGGAAATTAAGATAATCGATCCTGCGCAAGCCGCCGTCGCTAATGCGATCACAACTCTTCAATTATATAAATAGAGAGATCTACATCCTTGGATTTTTTAGCTGGTACGCATCAACTGTTTAGCGTAGTAAAAATGCTGGTACATGGTCGCCCATACCCACTTTAGAGGCATTGGAGTTGACCGGTGGGGGGACTTGTTCACCAAAGTTATTAAGCGAACGATTTGAATTTTTTGATGTTTGCCTCTCAGTGACACGAAGTTCTTTCTTACGTTTTATTTGTTTTCGGGTAGTTTTTTTCGGTTCGGTCGGGAGGTAAGATCCATTATCAACATCGCGATCTTGTTCAATAACTAAAGATTCTACCTCAATGGGTTTTTTAGTAAGTTTGATGATTGCCTGTAGATATTTTTCATCCCCAGGTAACGCAAGCGTAAAGGCTCGGCCTTCCTTTCCTGCTCGACCTGTTCTACCAATTCGATGAACATAGTCTTCAGCACTTGTTGGGACATCAAAATTAAACACATGACTTAGTCCCGCTATATCTAGTCCTCTTGCTGCGACATCACTTGCTATCAAAAATTTGAATGCCCCATTCTTAAACTTTGATAGAGTTTCTGTCCTAGCAGCTTGGGGTAGATCTCCATGAAGTTCAACTGCATCATATCCATGTTTGATTAAAGATCGGTGTAAAATACCAATATCGCGTTTACGGTTACAAAAGATTACTGCATTACTTATTGTTTCTCTATCTAGTAATTTGCGTAGTGTTGCACGCTTACCTTTGAGGTCAGTATAAATGAGTTTTTGTGCAACAGTGTCAGCCGCTGAGGAAGACGATGCTACAGTTATTTCCTTAGGATTGATCAAAAAAGAGTCAGCCAGCTTTTGGATGCTTTTATCTAACGTAGCTGAGAAAAAAAGAGTTTGGCGTATTCGTGGCAATAAAGAGACAATTTTTTCAACATCTGGTATGAACCCCATGTCAAGCATCCGGTCTGCCTCGTCTATAACTAGAATTTTAACATCGTTTAGGAGTATTTTTCCTCGTTCGAAGTGATCCAAAAGTCGTCCAGGTGTCGCAATTAAAACATCAACACCTCGATCAAGCTTTTGTGTTTGTTCCGTTAAGGTAACGCCTCCTATTAACAAAGCCATAGTTAGATTAGTGTTTTTTCCATAGCTCTCAAAATTATCTGCGACTTGAGCAGCAAGTTCCCGAGTTGGGCATAATATTAAAGACCTTGGCATTCTTGCTTTTGCCCGTCCAGCAGCAAGAATGTCTATCATAGGCAATGTAAACGACGCAGTTTTACCTGTGCCTGTCTGAGCGCAACCTAATACATCTCTACCCATTAAAACAACTGGTATGGACTGTTTTTGAATTGGTGTTGGTATTGAATAGCCAGCATCAGCAACAGCGCTTATTAGATGACTACTTAATCCTAGATCTTCGAAGCTCAAAGTTTCGACCAAATTCCTATTTTATTTTAAACTCTAATTTTTCTTAGCTAAAGGGTTGCCGATTATAAGTCAATCCACATTAACTAACTAAAAGTTTTCCGTCTCTCGGTTGTGACATTTTTGTCGCTTAAATTATGCTGAAATAAAACAAGTTATGATAAATACTGGCGTTACTGCTTACTATAAACTCATTATCTTTGTTCCAAAGGCGTATACGTTCGCGTTGTTGGACCAGTGTATAGTTGACGCGGTCTGCCAATTTTTTGGTTAGGGTCCTCAATCATCTCTTTCCACTGTGCTATCCATCCCGTAGTCCTTGCTACAGCGAATAATACCGTGAACATACTTGACGGAAACCCCATCGCTTTAAGTATTATACCGGAATAGAAGTCGACATTTGGATACAGGTTTCGTTCTATGAAATATTCATCCTCTCGAGCAATGGTCTCCAACTCCATTGCTAGTTCTAAAAGTGGATCATTAATTCCAAGATCATCCAACACTTCATGACAGCTTTGCATCATCACTGTAGCACGCGGGTCATAGTTCTTATAAACTCTATGACCAAAACCCATTAATCGAAATGGGTCGTTTTTATCTTTCGCCTTTTTCACAAATTCACTCACCCTGCTTTTATGTCCAATTTCTGTCAACATATTTAGAACTGCTTCATTTGCCCCTCCATGTGCAGGGCCCCACAAGGATGCTATTCCGGCGGCTATACAGGCAAACGGGTTTGCTCCAGAAGACCCGGCTAATCTAACAGTCGATGTCGAGGCATTTTGCTCATGATCCGCATGTAATATTAAAAGCCTATCCATGGCTCGAGCTAAAACTGGGTTGATTTCATATTCTTCTGATGGCACAGCAAAGAGCATCTGCAAAAAATTTTCTGCATAACTTAGATTATTTTGCGGATAATTAAATGGTTGTCCTAGTGAGTATTTGTAGGCCATAGCAGCTATTGTCGGCATTTTAGCAATCAGCCGGTAAGACGCAACCATTCGTGCATGAGGGTCGTTTATATCAGTCGAGTCGTGATAAAATGCAGACAATGCACCTACGACCCCGCACATAATCGCCATAGGATGAGCATCTCGCCTAAATCCTCTGTAGAAGTTCATTAACTGTTCATGGAGCATCGTGTGGTAGGTGATGTCATGTACGAATTTTTCAGATTCTTTTTGATTAGGTAGTTCCCCAAATAGTAATAAATGTGCAAGTTCAAGAAAATTACTTTGTTCTGCAAGCTGCTCTATGGGGTACCCTCTATGCAGAAGAATTCCTTTATCACCGTCTATATATGTTAAACTAGATTCGCATGATCCTGTTGACGTATAACCTGGATCAAAAGTGAAGTGATCGGTCTCGCCATAGAGGCGACGAACATCAATGACATTCGGTCCTGTGGTTCCGCTAATTACAGGTAATGTATATTTGTCTCCAGTTTTATCATTTATCAGTGTGAACGTTCCTGAGTTTTTCTCGTCCATTAGCGGCATTCCTTTGTAAACTTAACTATTGTTTTTGAAACAATGTACATCAAAAATTATTGTACAGAAATATTTGATTTTCGGCAAACAGAGTCAATTCGAAGCCTGACTTCATCCCATCCTAGAACAAAGGCTACTTCAAATATACTAGGAGATGTTGTGGAACCTGTTAAAGCTGCCCTAAGTGGTAACGCTACTTTGCCTAACTTCACACCACACTTCTCTGAGTAAATTTTTATTACCGATTCTATATTGCTCTCGGACCATTTGTCTATCATTTTTAAGGGTTTCACTAGCCCATAAATCAGGCTTAGGGATTCCTGATCTAGAATTGCTAAAGCTTTCGGATCCATGAGTAATGGGGGTTTGGCTACGTAAAAGGTAGCAATATTGGTCAGTTGTTCAATAGTTTTAGCTCTTTGCTTTAGACCTCCAATCCCTGAGAATATCCTTCTTTTAGTATCTGGAGTAAATATTAGATCAGCACGTTTTTCTAACTCGTTTAAAACTATATGGGCAAGGTCAGTTTCACTATAATTATTTATATATATACTGTTTGTATTGTTTAGTTTGTCTAGGTCAAATCGGGAGGGCGATTGTCCAACGTTATCGAAATCAAACCACTTAACAGCTTCTTCCCTGCTAATGATTTCATCGTTCCCGTGGCTCCAACCAAGCCTTAAAAGATAATTACATAACGCATCTGGGAGATACCCGAGGTCGCGATAGGTCTCTACGCCAAGAGCGCCGTGACGCTTTGACATTTTAGCGCCATCGTAACCGTGTATAAGAGGGATATGAGCAAACACTGGTATTGTCCAGCCCATCGCTTTAAAAAGTTGGGATTGTCTAAAAGCATTATTTAAGTGGTCATCTCCCCGTATAATATGACTAATTTGCATATCATGATCATCAACGACCACAGAATGCATGTAGGTAGGGGTGCCATCTGCTCTCAACAATATAAAATCGTCTATCAACTCATTATCAACTTTTACGGTACCTTGAACTAGGTCTTCAATTATTGTTTCGCCTGTTAGATCTGTTTTTAATCGAATGACTGGTTTAACGTCTTCTGGAGCGTCTGCTAGTGAACGATCTCTCCAGCGACCGTCGTATAGGCTCTTCTTTCCTTCTTTAAGAGCTTTCTCCCGCATTTCTTGAAGTTCTTGAGGTGAGCAATAACAGTAGTAAGCTGCTCCCGTATCAATTAGTGTTTTAGCAACATCTTTGTGTCGTTTTATATTTTTATGTTGAAGAATTGGCGGCTCATCTCCTGACAAATTTAACCACTTAAGACCATTTATTATTGCTTCTGTTGCCTGTTCAGTTGATCGCGCTCTATCTGTGTCTTCTATTCGTACTAGGTACTTCCCACTGTATCGTTTGGCAAATAAATAGTTGAATAGTGCCGTGCGTACTCCACCTATATGCAACAACCCGGTCGGAGAGGGCGCAAAACGTGTTATTATGGTCATGAAAAGCTATTTCTTTTTATATTATTCGAAGATATAGTTTTATAGCAAAAAGACAGGGTTGGTTGAACGATTAATATGTAATCCACCTAATTTTTCTTACAGCACGCATTAAAGATTATTGTTTATTATATGTCTAAAATTAAGTGCCGGTTTATGTGGTTTGATATACTAAGCCTGACTGTAACTTAATATTTTCGGATTAAGCCAACGAGTTGTCCTTGCACTTGTACTTGATCTGGTCCGAATATACGCGTTTCATAATTTGGGTTTGCTGGCTCAAGTGCTATTGCATGATGCTTTCTTCTAAGTCGCTTTAGCGTTACTTCGTTTTCATTAACTAGAGCTACTATTATCTTCCCATTTTCAGCACTTTGGCATCTTTCGATGATAGCTGTGTCCCCATCAAAAATTCCGGCGTCAACCATTGAGTCCCCCTCTACCTCAAGAGCATAGTGTTCCCCTGTACCTATTAAATTTGATGGAACGGCTATTTTGTTAGTCTCGTCGGCTAGAGCCTCGATTGGATGCCCTGCCGCTACTTTTCCATACAATGGAAGTTCGATATAAGTATCGGTTAAGTCATCTAGTCGGGTCGTTGATTTAGGGAAGTTCCCAGGTATCACATTGGGAGTAAAACTTCTAGTTTCTGTTTTATGATTTACCGACCTTATATTTTTAGAAATAGTTACTTTTGACGCGGATTTTAATACCTCCAGAGCTCTTGCTTTATTTGCAAGCCTCCGTATGAAGCCGCGCTCTTCTAGGGCAGATACTAAACGATGTATGCCGGATTTTGATTTTAAATTTAATGCAATTTTCATCTCTTCAAAAGAAGGTGAAATTTGATCCTCTTTAAGATGTCTTTCTATAAAAAGAAGCAGTTCGTGTTGTTTTTTTGTTAACATTCCAAAACCTCATAGAGGGAACAAACAGTAAACATTTGTACTGTTCTACTTTGCTTCTTAGCTTAAGTCAATCATCTCTCGATACTAAGTAATAATTAAGAGGCTTTATTACTATGATGTACAATTTACCGAATGTTGCATCAATATTTCTAAAAGACCTGACTATTTACAAATCTAGTTTGTAAAACTGATTTGCTGTATCATGAAAAAGGAACTGTTTTTCCTCCTGGCTCGCGTTGTGGGCAATTCTTTTAAAGCAATTCCAGTAAACGGCATAACTTGAAGTCACCTTATCTACCGGAAAATTACTCTCAAACATGCATCGCTTTGCAGAAAATGCCTCGATTGTGGCGTCAAAGTAGGGACGCCATAGATCTGACAGCTCAATTGATGACGGAGGCGTGTCACGCTTATCTAATTGGTAACCATTGATAACCATTCCTAAGCCTCCTAGTTTAACGTATACGTTCGAGTGTTTTGAAAGAGCGTTTATAGCCTCTTTCCATTTGTTGAACACTTCTTTTTGTTTGCCCTCATAAGGACCAATTCCTAGTGGACCCCCAAAATGATTTAAAACGATCTTTTGATCTGGGAAAGCCTCTGCGAGAGAAATAACGTCCCCGATTTGTGTGTGATATAACCAAGCTTCAAATGATAAATTGAACTGGTTTAGTTTTGCGAAGCCCTCTCTGAATGTTATATCATTGTATAAACCAAATGGTGGATCGGTATGGCTATTATTTATGTTTGGGCTTGGATCATACCCTGCACCGTAACGTATACCTTTGAATCGACCGTTGCCGGCAGATATTTGTGCGATTAGTACATCTTCTACAGATGCTCCCATGGTTAAGTTGGCGAAGCCAACAATCCCAGCACATATTGCTGTTTTCCCGTATTTACCACTTGCACTCATGGCCGCAATTCCATTAACAAATTCAGTTTCGCCAATGGGGCGCATATGGTGTGGTCCATCTTTTTTATACATTGATGCACATTCAAGAAACACTGTAGCAACGATATTGTGCCCACTATTAAGGTCTCCAAGTAGATCCTCTAGTAGATATCTTTTACCCTTCATATCCCAAAGATGATGATGGGGATCTATGATAGGAAGATCTGGTTCTAAGATCTCTTCTGTAATTCGATCCAACCACAAAGAGTTTGGCGAGGGGATGCGGGCTTCTAAAGTGGTTTCGCCTTCATTACTCATAATTTAACCCCAGAATTGTTTAGATATAAAAACCCCCACAGTATTTTGCTATAATTAATAGTCAAATAAGTGCATTAAATTAATAACGTTCATTATCAATGTGATCTGTAGAGATCAAAATATTCTCTTTAAAAACCTTCTTCAAACTCTAAGATTTCTACTTCTTCGCCAGCAATATGACTATGGTCGTGGGGAGGGCGGACTATTAAGCAATTTGCATGTGTAAGCAACTTCATCATAGAACTATCTTGACGATCAAAGGCCTTGACCACTTTTCTTCCATCTTCATTGATGAAGTTAATGGCCCTAACATAATCTTGCCGCTCGTCATTTTCTAGCAACGGCTCGAGTAGAGATGCTTTTGTTGTCTTATCATTTATGACACAGGCTCCAAGCATTTTTTTTATAGCAGGCTTAACAAATATAAGACCACAAACCATAGTTGATACAGGGTTACCTGGTAAACCTAGCATTGGGGTATCACTTATACGACCGAATATCATGGGTTTTCCTGGACGCATTGCTATCCGCCAAAAATCTATATCTAAACCATTTGTGCCAAAAGAATCTTTTACTAATGCTTTTTGAATAAGGTCATGTTGCCCAACTGATGCGCCACCAGTAGTAATTATTAGGTCTGCACCTATTTCAGTTTCAAAGAACGACTGAATACCTTCAATCGTGTCTGGAGCTATTCCGAGAATTATTGGTTCGCCGCCAGCGGCTTTGATAAGTGCCGCTAAAGTATAACTATTGGAGCTAACAATTTGATGAGGGTTTATATTATCGCCAGGGCGAACGATTTCATCTCCTGTTGCAAGAATAGCTACTTTTGGGCGCCGTCTAACTGACATCCAAGGCACATTCATAGCTGCTGCCAAACCTATATCACGCGCAGTCAATTTACGTCCTGCCTTTATTCCAAGCTCGCCCGTCTGAAAATCGAGTCCTGCGGAACGGATGTATTGACCTTTTGTTGGTTGTTGATTGACTTGAAGATTAGCACCATCATTTTCACTTTCTGCGTCAACATTTTCTTGAATGACAACCGTGTCAGCACCAACTGGAATTGGACCGCCTGTAAAAATTCTGACAGCTTCGTTACGGTTCAGGGCATTAGGGTAAGCCCTTCCTGCTGGAGCGCTTCCAACGCGTGTTAATTTTGATGGTATCTCTTGGACATCAGAAAACCGAACTGCATAGCCATCCATTGAGGAGAGGGCCAATGGTGGCTGGGTTCGACGAGACATTATATCATCGTGAGTTATACGTCCTAAGCCATTTATTATGGATATTTCTTCACCAGGCATTAAAGGCATGGATGCCAATATACGAGTTCTCGCCTCATCAACTTTCATTAAGGGTTTAGCCTTCACTCCAATCTCCCGACTTACCCCCAGATTTATTGGTGAGGTGAATATTTGTTATGTGCATTCCCCTATCCACTGCTTTACACATATCGTATACGGTAAGGGCGGCTATACTCACGGCAGTCAATGCCTCCATTTCAACCCCGGTAGGGCCAGTAACTTTGCAGGTTGAGATGATCTCAATTGAGTTATCGTTTTTATTGCATGTTAATAACATTTCTACGGAACTTAAAGCTAGCGGATGGCACAAGGGTATCAGTTCAGGGGTTTTCTTTGCTCCCATTATCCCGGCTAACCTGGCAATCGATAACACATCTCCTTTTTTCACACCCTTATCTAATATCAACTTCATAGTTTTTGGTTGCATAACGACAGTCGCGCAAGCGGTAGCCTTTCGATGCGATTCAAGTTTGGTGGATACATCGACCATGACAGCATTCCCGTCATTGTCAAAATGTGTTAGTTGAGCCATCTTATAAGGTTTTCCATATTCTAATTTTTAGATTTTGATAATATTGAACGCGTCGCTGTTTCCAAATCTTTTTGCCGCATTAATGACTCCCCAATTAGAAAGCATCTGGCCCCTGCATTTTCCATTCTGGTCAAGTCATTTACGGTATTCAGACCACTCTCGGAAATTAAAAGTTTATCTTTTGGAACTAAAGGAGCAAGATCTTCAGTTGTCACAAGATCAGTAGTCATTGTTTTCAAATTTCGATTATTGACACCAATTAAATCCGTTTTTAAATTAAGAGCTCTTTCGAGTTCGCCTTTATTGTGAACTTCGACGAGAACCTCCATACCTAAATTTAAAGCACAGTCTTCAAGATCGCGCGCCAGCTTATCATCAAGAGCAGCCATAATAAGTAAAATACAATCTGCGCCAAGGACACGGGATTCTGTTATTTGATATGGGTCGAGCATGAAGTCTTTACGGAGAATTGGCAATGAAGAAACTTTTCGAACAGAGGTCAAAAATTCATTTTTACCTTGGAAGAATGGCTCATCCGTTAGTACGGAAAGGCATGAGGCACCACCTTTTTCATATGCTATTGCTATTTCTGTGGGGATAAAGTGTTCGCGAATTAGTCCTTTACTTGGAGATGCCTTTTTGATTTCTGCGATTAAGCCATAGCCTTCTTCCGAGCTGTTTCTTAGGGCCGTTGAAAAACTCTTTGTAATAAAGGTCTTCGGTAAACTTGAGATTAAGTGTGAATGAGGCACTCTTTCTTTGCATCTTTTCACATGCTCCCGTTTTATTTCAAGAATGTGAGCCAGTGTATCAGCCATTAGAATATTAAACCTGTCTATTAGTTATTTCTTTGAGAGCCTTTAGTTTTTCGTGAGCTTTTCCGCTATCGATCATTTCCGATGCAAGTGATACACCACTGGAAAGAGACTGGACTTTTCCTGCTATCATAAAACAAGCGGCAGAATTTAAAGCTACGATATCTCTATAGGCATTTTGTTCTCCGTTCAAGACAGACAGGAGTGCCTTGGCATTCTGTTTTGGTTCTCCGCCGCGAAGTTCCTCTGGCTTTGCTATTTTGATACCCGCTTCAGTCGGGTCAATATCAAATACGGCAACGTTTCCTTTTTCTAGTGAGGCAACTTTAGTTATCCCAGTGGTAGTAATTTCGTCGAGACCATCACTACCGTGAACTACCCAGGCTCTCTCAGACCCTAGACTTTTCAATACATGTGCTACAGGTTCGACCCAACTTTCTGAAAATACGCCTACTAGTTGTCGAGTAACGCCAGCAGGGTTGGCAATTGGACCTAATAAGTTAAAGACCGTTCGCGTAGCTAATTCTACTCGCGTAGTTGCCACGTGACGCATCGCAGTATGATGGCGAGGGGCCATCAGAAAACAGATCCCAGCCTCCTCGATTGATGACTGAACTAGCGCCATTTCACAATCCAGGTTCACACCTAGCTCAGTCAGTACATCAGCTGCTCCGGTCTTTGATGAGAGGGCTCTATTGCCGTGCTTGGCAACAGGCACTCCTGCAGCACTAACTACAAAACTACTAGCTGTGCTAATGTTGTAAGTCCCTGAGCCGTCACCACCGGTACCAACATTATCAATTGCCCCTGCGGGAGCAATTATTTTTGTGGCCTTAGCTCTCATGCTTCGTGCAGCACCCGTTATTTCTTCAACAGTCTCTCCTCGAACCCTTAAAGCCATCAAAAACCCACCTATTTGTGATGCTGTTGCGTTCCCAGACATAATTATATCAAAAGCTTGTTCTGCCTGTTTCTCACTTAGGGAGCTTCCAGTGGCTACCAGGCTAATGAGGGATTTTATATTTTCTACCTCAACATTCATCAGGCCGTTTTCCTTAAAATATCTTCCAGAACCGTAATTTTCTCAGCCGACTGAACTTTAAATCCGGCAATTTTCAAAAAATTTGCTAGGAGTGTATATCCATATTCTGAAGCTATGCTCTCTGGGTGAAATTGCACGCCAAAAATTGGTCTTGTTTTATGTGAAATACCCATGATTATATCATCATGGGTTTTCGCCGAAACAGTAAGGGAATTTGGCAAATTTAGTTTATCTACCATAAGCGAGTGATAGCGAGTGGCTAGAAAGTTTTGTGGTATATCTGCAAATATACCTAGGTTAGCATGATGAATTCTGCTTAGTTTCCCATGCATTGGGTAGGTGCCTTTTATTATTTTAGCTTTAAATGCTTGACCGATGCATTGGTGCCCAAGACAAACCCCGAATACGGGCATATCAATTGGGCATGCTTTTATTAAATCCAAGCAAATACCTGCTTTATCAGGATCGCAAGGACCCGGTGAAATAATAATTCCTTCAGGTTTTAATGCTAGTGCCCCAGGAACGGTAATTTTGTCATTCCGCACTACCTTCACTTCAGCTCCTAGTTGTCCTAGAAAATGCCAAAGATTGTATGTAAAACTGTCGTAATTGTCGATTAAAAGGAACATAGGGGATCTTTGTAAAGTGTAAAATGTTTAATACAAATCTATCAGATTTAATATAGCATTTTACAAGCCTTTGTGAAAGGGACACTGAGACTGAGGTATCTTTTTTATCTTAAGAGTGCTTAAACGATGAATGTCCGGTGCAATTTGATAAGAACCTCAAGCAGAGTGGGTTAGAAAATTCAATTGGCTACGCTAGTTCATATAAAAAAAATAACTCTAATATTTTTTTGGGTCATTTTGGTTTTTTCTATTGGCTTGGGTATTGGTTTTTTTTTGTACGACACTGGAGAAGTAGGAAATGAGCCAAAAACAAAAATAGCCAACAGTAAACGCGCCACTTCCCTCAAGAGCAAACAGATATTGTCAGGAAGCACCAGAAAGACAGTAAAGCAGGAAAGTGAGAACTATAAGGTTGCACAGCCCCCATTGCTCGGTGTGTTGAGGCCAGAAATTAAGTCTAATAAACTTACAGGTATCCCCAATTGGGTTAATAATTCAGTTCATGTTCTTAAACGACCGGGGTTCGTCTACATTGCCATTGTTATTGATGATATGGGTATCAATAAGAAAAGATCGGATGAGGGGATGGATTTAGAGGCGCCTCTTACTTTATCATTCTTAAGCTACGCTCCAAATTTAATTGAACAAACAAAAATAGCATCTTCTAACGGGCATGAACTTTTAGTGCACCTGCCGATGGAACCGCTAGGTGATGAAAACCCTGGTCCAGGAGCTCTATTGGTGGAAATGACACTACTGGAACTAAACCGGAGACTGGAGCTGGCTCTCGAAAAATTCCCCAACTTTGTTGGTATTAATAATCATATGGGGAGTCGTTTTACTTCTGATTTAACTTTAATGAACTTTTTATTAAGTCAATTAAAGGATAAGGGTTATTTGTTTTTGGATTCGGTAACAACCAGTAACTCTGTCGCTTTAAAAGTTGGTGAAGCATTAGGAACTGCAGTTGTGGCCCGAGATGTTTTTTTAGATGATATCGACGACGAACAGGAGGTGCGACTAAGGTTAGCTCAAGCTGAATTAATCGCCAAAGAAACAGGCACCGCGATAGCGATTGGCCATCCAAGGAAAGCTACATTAAGAGTGCTAAGAGAGTGGATGCTTAATTTAGAAGAGAAAAAGATACAATTGGTCCCTTTGAGTGCTTTGGCTCAAATTAGGCTGGCTCAACCAAACAGAGAGAGATTAAAAAATAATGTTACCAAATAATCTCAATTGGTCTTGTCTTAGTTTGCCCGAAATGGAATCTCGGCAGCTGTTCGAATTATTCAAAATAAGGCAAGAGATTTTCGTAATCGAGCAGTCTTGCATCTATCCGGATATTGATAAATATGATTTGTCCTGCTGGCATCTATTAGGCTATGGAGCTGATTCAGTGCTTCGTGCGTATTGTCGCTTGCTAAAAGCTGGACTTGCGTATGAAGAGCCTACAATAGGCAGAGTACTCGTGGTTAAAGAATATAGAGGGTTGGGATTGGCGCGTGATTTAATGTCGGAGGCTCATAGAAGATGTGAGTCTATTTTAAATACTAAAACTGTAAGATTGAGTGCCCAGGTGTATTTGCAAAAATTTTATGAGAGTATCGGGTATAAGACTGTTTCTTTGCCATACGATGAAGATGGGATTATGCATATTGAAATGTTACGGATTGGTTAAGTACTAGTATTATCAAGACATAATTTTTTTATGTCGTTTTGATTAATAAATTTGTTGCCACTTAAAAGAATTAGACAATCAAAGTTTGATATTTAGGAGAACTAGGGATGGATTATTGTGTTATTGGTGCAGGAGCTATGGGAGGGGTGTATGGTTTAAATCTCGTCGAAGCTGGACATTCTGTTACTTTTTTTGATGTTAATAAAGAACACGTCGATGCCATTAATACCAAGGGTTATCGTTTGTCTGGCGTAACTGGCGATAAAACATTCCGTGTTAAAGCCACTTCAAATCCAGATGATTTGGCAGAAAGTAGTGATGTAGTTCTATTCCATACCCATACAAATGGAACAATTGATGGCGCTAAGTCTGCTGCAATTATTCTCAAACCAGAAGGTTGGGCTATTTCTCTACAAAATGGTATCGGTAATGTAGAGGAATTAGTGAGAGTTCTTGGGGCTAAACGTGTTGTTGGTGGAATAAGTTATCACAGTGCAGCTCTGGCTGAACCAGGCCATGCCATGCATACAAATGCTGGGTTGACCTTTATTGGTGAATTGGATGGTAAACCCAGCGAACGAGTAACTGCTTTAAATAAAACATTATTAGAGAGTGGTTTTGAGCCAGAGATTTCCTCAGATATTATGGGCGTTATATGGAGTAAATTCGTGCTAAATTGTGGAGTAAATCCTTTATGTGCGGTGTCAGGGTTAAGGACAGGAGAGGTGGCAAGAAATGGAGCTGCTGACCGTTTGCAATCTATTATACTTGATGAAGTAATGTCTGTAGTTGCTGCGAAGGGTATTAAATTAGATAAAAAGGATATGGTCGGGTATGTCAAAAAATTGACAAGACTGCGATATAACAAACCATCTATGCAACAACATATCGAAGCAGGACGGCCAACGGAGATAGATTCTTTGAATGGGGCTTTAGTGCGTGAAGCAAATATTTTGGGGGTCCCTGTTCCATTTAATGAAGCGCTTGTTCTTATGGTTAAGGCACGCGAGTCAGGTATGGTAGAGCGTGCCGTAGGTATAAAAAAAGATTATATTGCCCTAGAGTCTCAAGCCGAAGCGGAAGAGAAAGAGACCTAGGTATTTTTTTAGGGGGTTACACGTCTAGTCCTGACACAAATTTTGCATTTTGTTGGATATAAGCAAACCGTAGCTCTGGTTTTTTCCCCATTAATGTCTCAACAGTGCTCTCTAAATGCTCAACTTCTGCAAGATTTTGGCTGGATTTCAGTTTTTCTGAGTTCATCGATTCGGGTACAGTTATTTTCAGGAGATTGCGATTTTCAGGATGCATTGTAGTTTCCTTCAACTGGGCTGCGGGCATTTCACCTAGACCCTTGAACCTACTTATTTCTATTTTTGCTCTTCCAGTAAATTCATTCTTTATCAATTCGGCTTTGTGACTTTCATCTTTTGCATAAAGTGTCTTTCCTCCCTGTGTAATTCTGAATAGTGGAGGCATTGCAAGGTACAAATGTCCCTGCTCAACTAACTGCGGGGTTTCTTTGTAGAAAAAGGTCATAAGAAGTGACGCAATATGGGCGCCATCTACATCGGCATCTGTCATGATTATGACTTTTTCATATCTTAGAGCATCATCATTATATCTATCGCCAGTACCACAGCCAAGGGCTTGAACTAAGTCAGTTAATTCTTGGTTTCCTCGAAGTTTTTCGGCTGATGCACTCGCCACATTTAAAATCTTACCTCTGAGTGGGAGAATTGCCTGTGTCATTCTGTTTCGAGCTTGTTTAGCCGAACCACCAGCAGAATCTCCTTCCACAATAAATATTTCGGTTCCTTCCGCCCCACTTTTGCTGCAATCTGTTAACTTTCCTGGAAGACGTAATTTCCTGGTTGCAGATTTTCTACTAACTTCTTTTTGCTGTTTCCGGCGGAGTCTATCGTCGCTTCTCTCCATAAAATTATTTATTAGTAACCTGGCTGTTTCAGGTGAGCCAGATAGCCAGTGATCAAAACGGTCTTTTATAGACTGCTCCACAAGCTTTGACGCTTCAGGGCTTACTAACCGTTCTTTAGTTTGGCCTTGAAACTGAGGGTCGCGCATAAATACAGACAATGAAACGCATGCACCAATTATAATGTCTTCCGCTGTAATTTGGGATACTCGTTTTGAAACGCCTGATAATTCGGCATAAGTACGGATACTTTTCATTAACGCAGTCCTCAAACCCGATTCATGTGTACCACCATTTATCGTCGGTATAGTGTTACAGTAAGTACTCGAGAATCCGTCATAATAATCATCAGGCCATGCGATGGCCCACTCAATTTTTTCATGTCCGTTAGCATTGACATTCCCAGAAAATAGCTGGTCCCCTATAATCTCGCGATCACCAAGCTCTCTTGTTAAGAAGTCAACTAACCCGTTAGGGTATTGAAGTACTTCTGAACTGGGGGTCAGGGGGTCGCCAACCACAAGATCGGCATCACAAGACCACCGGATTTCTACTCCCTTAAAAAGATAAGCTTTTGATCTAGCCAGACGAAAAAGAGCATTGGGTTTAAAACATGCATCTTGACCAAAAATCTCCGGGTCAGGATGAAATTTGATGCAGGTGCCTCGTCTATTATTAACATTCCCTTTGTCAATTAAATCTGACTTGGGTTCTCCTCGAACAAAAGTTTGGGAATAAAGCTTTTTCTCTCGAGCTACCTCTACACAAAGAAAATCAGATAAAGCATTTACAACCGAAACTCCCACTCCGTGTAATCCCCCAGAGGTACTGTAAACATTTTCTGAAAACTTTCCCCCAGCATGTAGTTTGGTTAAAATTACTTCTAAAGCCGATTTATCCTTGAACTTTGGGTGAGGGTCAACCGGAATACCTCGACCATTATCTGTTATTGTGACGCTCATGTCTTTAGACAAATGCATTTCGATACGAGTAGCGTGGCCGGCTACAGCTTCATCCATCGAGTTGTCAAGGACCTCAGAGACTAAGTGGTGCATTGCAGATTCATCAGTGCCACCAATATACATTCCCGGTCTACGACGGACAGGCTCTAAGCCCTCTAGAACCTCTATATCTTTGGCAGAGTAGTTTGTTGTAGTCCCAGGAATGGTATTCTGAAAAAGATCTGCCATCTAGGTAATATCCATTTTAAAAAGCGACTTATACAATATTAAACTCTATTAAAAGTATGGTTGATGGTTTTCAAATACAACATATTGTGTTTTGATTTATTTACTAGTTATTTATCTTAAAAAAGTGGGTAAGGACAAAGTGACCTAAAAGGACAGATGATGGATCAAGCTACTCTCATTGATGAAAACAACGGTATTGAATACTCGATAGAAGAGCCGAGGTGGTGTTCGGATCATAAAAACCCGCTTTCGGTTTCTAAAATCAAAGGTATATGCAGCGATCAGATAGATTTAAAGGAACGTTCTATTTGGCGTTATAAAGAATCATTTCCTATCAGTATTTCTACCAAGGTTAGTTTAGGTGAGGGCTGTACTCCATTAGTTTGCAGTAGTTTTCGTGGTTGCGACGTTTTATTCAAACTAGAATGGTTTGCACCTACAGGGTCCTTCAAAGATAGGGGCGCATCTTTAATGATGTCGTTATTAAAACAACAGAATATTAATGAGGTTGTCGAGGATAGCTCGGGAAATGGAGGGGCGGCTGTAGCCGCATATGGCGCAGCAGCGGGGATTAAAGTTAATATTGTTGCACCGGAAAGCACTTCTGCAGCCAAAATAGCTCAGATAAAGTCTTATGGAGCTAAAATACATTTGGTTCCTGGTACAAGAGAGGAAACCGAAAAAGCTGCTTTAAAAATGGCTAATACAATTTTTTACGCTAGTCATAACTGGCATCCATTTTTCCTGCAGGGGACGAAAACATTAGGTTACGAAATATGGGAGGACTTAAATTTTAAAGTTCCAGATAATGTAATTATACCGACTGGAGCTGGAAGCAATATCTTAGGTTGTGATATGGCTTTTCGAGAATTAAAAGCCCTGGGGAAGATCAAAAAATTACCGCGTCTTTTTGCGGCGCAACCCAAAAACTGTTCACCAATCGATGTATCATTTAGAGGAATTAAAAACGAAAATAAGCAAAATGTTTATACGCCCACGATAGCAGAGGGGACAGCAATTAAAACCCCTATCCGTCTTAAAGCTATCGTAGCCGCTTTAAAGCGGTCTTTCGGTGGAACTATCGCGATTGAAGAAAACGATATAGCTCAAGCCACCTTGGATTTAGCTAAAAAGGGCCTGTATGCCGAACCAACATGCGCCACTGCTGCAGCGGGATTTAATAAATTGCTAGGCGAGGGTACCATTAAATCAGATGAAAAAACGGTTGTAGTGTTAACTGGAACTGGATTAAAAGTTACAAATTTTTACGAAAGCGCTTTAGGACTTCACTGATTAGCCATTAGGAAATCTAACGGTTGAACTCTCCCAAAAAAGAGGTTGCTAGAATTACAACCTCTTTTATATTCTGAATTTTAGACTGAATAGTACATTTTAAATTCTATTGGATGTGGAGTTTGTTCAAAAGCTAACACTTCTTCCATCTTTAAATCGATGTAAGCATCGATTTGATCGTCGTCAAATACACCACCCTTTGTTAAAAACTCTCTGTCTACGTCCAGCGCGTTAAGCGCTTCACGAAGGGAACCGCATACAGTTGGTATATCCTTTAATTCATTGGGTGATAATTCATACAAATCTTGATCCATTGCATCCCCAGGGTGCATTTTATTTTTTATCCCATCTAACCCCGCCATAAGCATAGCAGAAAATGCCAGATAAGGATTACTAGCGGCATCGGGGAATCTGACTTCTACACGTTTACCTTTCGGATTATTAACGAACGGAATACGGCAAGAAGCTGATCTATTTCTGGCCGAATAAGCCAGAAGGACGGGTGCTTCAAATCCGGGTACTAATCTTTTATAACTATTGGTTATCGAATTTGTAAAAGCATTAATGGCGCGTGCATGTTGGATAATTCCACCAATATAAAAAAGGCACATTTCTGATAAATCAGCATACTCTGATCCTGCGAACATAGGCTCATTATCTTTCCAAATTGATTGGTGCACATGCATACCCGATCCATTATCGCCGGCCACAGGTTTCGGCATAAATGTGGCTGTTTTACCATACGAAGAGGCCACCTGATGCACTACATACTTATAAATTTGAAGTGAATCAGCCGTCTTAATAAGTGTACCGAATTTCATTCCTAATTCGTGCTGAGAAGGTGCAACTTCATGATGATGTTTTTCTATCTCTACACCCATTTCCTCCATGACCGTAAGCATTTCGCTTCTAAGATCTTGCTCTGAGTCTACAGGAGGTACAGGGAAATAGCCCCCTTTTATTCCAGGACGATGGCCGGGATTGCCTTCTTCATAATCCCTGGTTGTGTTGTATGGACCCTCTGAGCTATCAACTTCGTAGTAACCACGGTTCATTTGAACATCAAATTTAACATCATCAAAAACAAAAAATTCTGCTTCTGGTCCAAAGAAAGCCGTATCACCAACCCCCTGGCTGGCCATGTAATCTATTGCTGCTTTTGCTGTTGACCTAGGATCCCTATTGTAGGGTTTTCCTGTGGTCGGTTCCAAAACATCACAGACTAAAACTAAAGTTGCTTGCGCAAAAAATGGATCAACTGTTGCTGTCAATAAATCAGGCATTAAGCACATGTCAGATTCGTTAATTGCCTTCCATCCCGCGATTGATGATCCATCAAACATAAAGCCCTCATTCAACGCTTCTTCATCCACAGTAATAATCGCTTGAGTTAAATGCTGCCATTTTCCTCTGGGGTCCGTAAAGCGAAGATCAACAAAGCGGATGTCATTTTCCTTGATCATCTCCATAATAGACTTAGTATCTGACATAGTATTCCTTCCAATTATCATTGATTTTCAATGGTTAACAACAAATTATAATTAATTACTAAGTTTTATCCTTAGAGTGCGTCATGTCCGGTTTCCCCTGTTCGGATACGTATTGCTTCTTCGATGTTTGATATAAAAATTTTTCCGTCACCAATACGTCCGGTGTGGGCTGTTTGTTGGATGGCTTCAACCGCTGCATCTAATAGATTATCTTCCATGACTACTTCAATTTTAACCTTTGGGAGGAAATCCACCACATATTCCGCGCCTCTGTAGAGCTCCGTATGACCTTTTTGACGCCCAAACCCTTTGGCCTCGATTACGGTAATGCCCTTAATGCCAACTTCATGCAGTTTTTCTTTAACCTCGTCTAATTTGAATGGTTTTATAATAGCCTCGATTTTTTTCATTTTTTACCAATCAAAGATTGTTTTTTTTACATATTGAAATCTTACATGCATAACATATGCCAAGGCATGCTTGAAAAAAAAATTATTCAAAAACAGTAGGTTATGAGGCTATGTTAATTTCCGGCTGTTTCTTTTTGATTCAACAAACAACAGTTGCCTAAAAAATACTCAACAATTGCTGAATTATTAGGCAAGGCAGCTGGTGATAGTCTTTATCGCTTTTTGAATATTCTCGATAGAGTTAGCATAAGAAAATCTTAAATACCCCTCTCCATAATCACCAAAGCTTGTCCCGGCAATGACAGCTACTCCGGCTTCTTCCAGAATTTTATGTTGGAGTGCCTGCGAGGTCATCCCTGTGTCAGTTATATTAGGAAAGGCATAGAATGCTCCGCCTGGTTCGATGCAGGTAAATCCAGGAATTTGATTTAACTCTTTGATTATAACTTTTCTTCTTAAATCAAATTCAGACACCATATAATTAACGGGTTGTTGATCTCCTTCAAGGGCTGCTATGCCGGCAAATTGTGCTGATGCATTGACGCATGAGTGGATATTTACGCACAGTTTCTCTGCATGGCGGATTACGTTTTTTGGCCAAACACTGTATCCCAACCTCCAACCTGTCATAGCATACGTTTTAGACCAACCATCTAATAAAATCAGACGATCGCTTAATTCTGGATACTGAAGCAAGCTAGTGTGTATTCTCCCATCGTAAAGCATTTGTCCATAAATTTCATCACTCATTATTGTGACGTTTGGGTACTTAATTAACCCCTGAACTAGGGCATCAATTTCTTTTTTGGGAACAGCTCCACCTGT
>CAXYEO010000047.1:0-32151 GCA_964276085.1 uncultured Thalassobaculaceae bacterium
ACAGGAATTGCTAATCTTATTGTTTGGTCCCGCCAATTCGAACGATTTAGGCATATTATAATGAATTCGAAACTTCTAGGGGTTACAGGTAAATTACAGCGTGAAGGCGAAGTGGTGCATATAATAGTAGAGGCTCTTGAAGATCTCACTTATAAATTAAATGAAATCTCCAATTCTAGTTTTAAAGAATCTATTGCTTATGCAGACGAATTAAAAATTTTAGATAATTCATCAGAAAAATCAGAAGCTAATCCAGTAGAGGAAAAGAAAACCTTAGGTATTAAAAGTAGAGATTTCCACTAGTGAGTATTAATCACTTAGAAAAAAAATATTTCTTTTTTAAAATTGATGTGCATGTATCGCAAATCCGATTAACAAACCCCTATATTGCCTGTAGCATAATTATTATGAATATTTGTTAGGGGAATGAATATGGCTAGTGAGTCAATTAATGATACTCAAATTAAACAAAAGCAACGGGCTATTTATAATAGTCCCGAGAATTTCTTTAACTGGTCTTGGCCAAATGTCCCCAGACACCAATTTTTGGATGAACGTAATAAAGCATATGACCCAAATGGACAAACAGGTCTAATAGCACTTGATATTTCCAATGTTTTAGAAACACCTTATCCGGCTACTATACCAGCTATCCTTGCTCGATATATTAAGGTCCGAGCTGGTGAGGCTTTATCGCATTCTTTTGCCGCATCTGGCGAAGTTTATTATGTTTTAAAGGGGGCTGGTAGTAGTATAAATGCTGAGGATTCCGTATCTTGGGGGAATGGGGATGTGTTTTGTTTTCCTGGTGGAAATAAGACTAACCACAGAGCAATAGAATCTTCGATTTTATTCTGTATAACTAATGAGCCTTTACTTGCGTTTGAAAATTTGAGGCCACCGTCGAATGGAAAGTCAAAAACCAAGACTGTACATTGGCCACATAGTGAAATTGAAAAGCATTTAAATACGATATACGAACGTCCTAAGACTGCCGAGACTTCTGGTGTGTCTATTCAATTTTCAACCCCAGAAACAGCGCCTAGCCGCAACACAATTCCAATGATTAATACAGCTATAAATACTTTGGAGTCTGGCGGTGATCAGAGACCCCATCGGCATAATGGAGCTGCCATTACGCTTGCTATTGAAGGGGAAGGCATCCACTCGATGATTGAAGATGAAAAAGTTCCTTGGGTCACTGGAGCCGCACAGATTACCCCAGGTGCAGAGCTACACTCTCATCATAATCAAGGTAACCGCAGGATGCGTAGCTTCGTAGTTCAAGATGAAGGGTTACATTTTTATTTACGCACTCCCGGTTTTAGTTGGAATTAATCTAGTTTAAGTAATTAATTAATGGCATTTTCATGCTAAAAATGGAGAAAGAATGCATAATCCATTACGAGAACGTTTGAATAAGGGTAAGGTTTGTGCAGGTATTTTGACAAGCATGCCCAGCGTGAATATGGCTCAAACTCTATCTAACTCTGGTTTTGATTGGCTATTTATCGATATGGAGCATGGTCCAATTGATATTGCATCATGTCATCATATGATCACTGCAACAGCGGGAACTCAATGTGCTCCCGTTGTCCGTGTGATGGAATCTTCTATTAGTTATACAAAACCAGTTCTAGATTCGGGTGCCATGGGAATTATTTTTCCTATGATCACTTCGAAGAAAGCAGCAGAACTAGCTGTCAAAGCTGTTCGCTATCCTCCAGAAGGAGAAAGAGGGTGGGGGCCTTTTTATGCACCAATGCGTTGGGGTAACGGCGATTCTATGGATTATTATAAGGCATCAAATGACGTCGTCATAATTGCTTTAATTGAACATATTGAGTCTATACAAAATATCGATGCGATTTTGGAGGTTAAAGGTATAGATGTATTTTTTATAGCTCCTATGGATCTAGCAGCGAGCATGGGGCATGTAGGTGACCGTGAGCATCCGGATGTGCAAGCTGCTATTGCACGAGGTGAAAAAGCAATTAAAAGCGCAGGGCGTGTATTAGGTGGTCTTTGCCTATCTTCCGAGGAAGGAAATGAGAAAATTTCTAATGGTTATCAGGTTCTTTTAATGGGATTTGACCTTTTGCTTCTGGAGATAGGCACAAAATCAATGTTGGGTGGACTGAAACGCTAGGAAAAGAATCTATGGATCTCAATAAAGAACAGGTTTCTGAGTATGATGAAAAGGGATGGATCGTACTCCCTCAATTATTCTCAAAAGAAGAAGTGTCTATTCTTGAATCAGCTGCGATGGATGTCTTACAAAGACCGGGCCCAGAAGTGGCAAGAGAACTAAATGGTGATCCACATGTTTGTTGGGGGATGCATTTATTTGACGAACGCTTTTCTGCACTTACCCGACATCCAAGTCTTTTACTCCCTGTAGAGCAATTGATGCGTAACCAGGTGTTTGTTCATCAATCTAGAATCAATATTAAGCAACAAAATGGCTCGATTGTAGAATGGCACCAAGATTTTGGAACTTACCATCGGGTAGATGGCATTCCTGAAGCTAGAGGGATAATGATTGGTATTTTTCTTGATGATGTTAGTGCGTGTAATGCACCTGTATTGGCAGTACCCGGATCTCACAAAGAGGGTGTTGTATCGGAGGCCGTGATAGACAACACTGTCGCGGATCATGATGGGGCGGCTAAATATAGATACGACATAACAGAAAGTACAATGCAACGCTTAGTAGAAAAATTAGGGATAGAGTCAATACAGGGCCCTGCTGGGTCTGTATTATTAATGAATATGACTGTTGTGCACGGTTCAAGTGTTAATATCTCGCCTCTTAGAAGGCTACTGCTTTATTTAAATGTTAGTGCTATAGACAATCGTGGGGAGAGTTTTGTTCGTCCAGAATATTATGCTGCCAGGGATTTTGCTCCTTTAGTTCCATTAGACCCCAGTTGCCTCCTTAGTTACCAATGATAATTAATTAATATCAACCTCCGGTCACACTCATATGCCTGGGTACAGGGGAGCTTTTTTGTCTCCTATCTATAATAAAATCGTGACCTTTCGGCTTCCGCGATATCGCCTCTTGGATAGCACTGGTCAAGGCCCCATCTCCTTCAGAATTTCTTAATGGGATTTTCAAGTCTGCCGCGTCTTCTTGCCCTAAACACATATAGAGTGTACCGGTGCAAGTTAATCGTACTCTATTGCAACTCTCGCAAAAATTATGTGTGAGTGGTGTTATGAACCCGATTTTAGTTCCAGTTTCCACAATCTCTACATACCGAGCTGGTCCGCCTGTTTTATAATCAATATCGCGTAAAGTAAAATATTTTGACAGATTTGACCGAACCATTGAAAGAGGCAAATACTGGTTGATTCTATTTTCACTTCCAATATCACCCATTGGCATTACTTCAATAATTGTAATGTCATAACCTTTATCGCTTGCCCACTTTACTATGTCCGGTAATTCTTCGTCATTAGTTCCCCGCAGAGCCACAACATTTAATTTTAATTTTAACCCGGCATTATCAGCTGCCTCTATGCCTCTCAATACATTCTCGAGTTTTCCCCATCGAGTAATTTCTGTGAATTTTTCCGGATCAAGAGTGTCAATTGATACGTTGACGCGTCTTACTCCATAATCAAATAAATCTTTGGAATATTTATGGAGTTGAGTGCCATTCGTTGTTAACGTTAGTTCTTCAAGATCACCTGAATCTAGACGCTTCCCAAGAGCCTGTATAAGGCTCATTATATTCTTTCGGACTAATGGTTCTCCTCCCGTTAATCTAAGCTTTTTTACTCCAAGTTTTATAAAAACGCTGCATAAGCGCTCAAGCTCTTCAAGGCTCAAAACATCTTTTTTAGGTAAAAAGCTCATATCTTCCGACATGCAATAGGTGCATCGGAAATCACACCGGTCCGTAACGGAGACTCTTAAATACGAAATATCTCTTCCGAATGGATCTATCATAGTAATATACTACCGTTATGCATAAATAAACATAACGATAGCATAGCTGTTTATTTCGGAGCCTGCAAGAAAGGTCGTCAACTATTTACTGTGCTAAAAATTATAGATACAGATCCTTTAACTTTTTAAACAGCATAGCTGCCATTAAAAGTGGGTTTCTTATTATAGATTGAGGCATGTTATGATGACTAATGTCTGCAAAAACATCGAAACGCTTGGAATTACCGCTTATTTTCTCTGAGATTAACATACCTGCAAGGCCCGTTAATGCGAGACCGTGGCCGGAAAAACCGTGTGCGATGTAAATATTGGATTGCAGTTGTTTGATTTCGGGGAGTTGATTTATTGTTCCTGCTATATACCCATCCCAAGCAAACTCTAGATTAAAATTATTCAGTTGCGGAAATAATTTTAATATGCGGTCCCGAATGAATTCTTTTTTGTTTTTTGTTTCCCGGCCTAGGTAATCTGCACCGGCACCAAATAATAGCCTTTGATCTCCGGTAATCCTAAAGTAGTCCAGTATATTATTGCAATCAGCTACTGCAGTGGCACCCGGTAAAATGTCGTTAATTTGCTCAATTGACAGAGGTGTTGTGACCCCAACTGTACTCGTAATACGTATAATTTTATGTTGGGACGTGTTTTCTAAACCTTCCAGATAAGCATTTCCAGCGAGAACTAGTGTTTTAGCTTTAACTGAGCCAAAGTTAGTGTTCACTATTAATTCATCCTCGCGTACTATTTCAGTTATTTCACTGTTTTCGAATAGTTGCACACCAATATCATTAGCTGCTTTGGTTAGTCCGTATAAATAATTTAAACTATGGAAGTGACCACTTCCATAATCTAATAACCCGCCGGCGTATCTATCTGTTTTAACCCATTTTTTTAATGCCTTTTGATCAAGCAATACTGTATTGTTATAATTATAGAAGTTCTTGAGCTTTCCATGAATGCGATGAAGATCTCTAAATTGAGATGTGTTAGTAGCGGCAAATATATATCCGGATTTTCGTTCACAAAGTATGTGATGCATGTTAATACGTCGGTCTATTTCCTCAATTGCTTCCAAAGCTAAATCCCAAAGCATGATTGCTCTTTGTCTGCCAAGTGTTTTACTAATTACGTCCATATCACAACTAAATCCATGGACTATTTGTCCTCCATTTCTTCCTGAAGCGCCTGATCCGATCTGATGTGCTTCTAAAAGAATTACTGAAAATCCTTTTTCTGCTAGATTTAATGCGGTCGAGACACCGGTTAAACCGCCGCCAATGACACAAACATCAGCTGTCCGCCTGTCTATCAATTCAGAAAATACTGGAGCTATATTAGAACTCGAGTGGTAATATGTGTCGCTTATTCGATGATCTTTAAATTGGTTTGGAGTAAATGATTTCATAATAGTTGGTTTTAACTTTTTATACTCTCGAGGTTTTTAGTTGTATTGGAGATAAAAGACCTTTTACTGTAAAGTTATATGAAACAAATATCTTTATTTTTAGCGAGCTGTTATTTTTCTATTGTAGAGGCCTTGTGGCCTGATTATTAATTGAAAGACTTTTAGGTCTATTTTTACTATTAGTAGGAGAATGTGCTGTGAGCGATTTTGAGATGGTTATTCGTGGTGGCACGATAGTTAATGCGGCGGAGATTTCTCAATGTGATATAGGTATAAATGCTGGTCGTATCGTTGCACTGGGGGAAAACCTTGGTCAAGGAGCAAATGAAATAGATGCAACTGGCAAGCTGGTTATGCCTGGAGGTATAGATAGCCATTGTCATATTGATCAACGGTCTAGCGGTGGGGGCCGTAATTCAGAAACGTTTGAAAGTGGAACTCGCTCGGCCGCATGCGGTGGTACAACGACCATAATTTGTTTTGCTGCTCAGGAGAAAGGAGAATTATTAACGCCAGTTGTAGAGGAGTATCACGAGAAAGCGAAGCAGTCGTGTGTGGACTACTCATTCCATTTAATAATCAGTGATCCGAGCGATCAAGTCATGAACGAAGAAGTTCCAAAATTAATAGAATCTGGACATAGATCACTAAAACTATTTATGACATATCCAAGAAATAGATTAAATGACGCAGAAATCCTTAAAGTCCTTGAAGTGGCTAAACTGAATCAAGCTCTAGTATGTGTTCATGCTGAAAATCATGATGCAATTATGTACATGACTGAGAAACTGTTAGCAGCAGATAAAAACAGCACAAAGCATCATGCGTGGGCTAAGCCACCGTTGGTTGAACGTGAGGCCGTCCATAGAATGATTATGCTATCGGAACTTTTAGATGTTCCAATTCAAATTTTTCATGTGAGTTGTGAGGAGGCAGCAGAAGAAATAAGGCGAGCCCAAGAGCGAGGACTCAAAGTATTTTCGGAAACCTGCCCGCAATATTTTGTGTTAACAGCGAGAGACTTAGACCGCGATCAGCGCGAGGGGGCTAAATTTGTTTGTTCTCCGGCACCGCGGACAGAAGGGGATCAGGAGGCAGTATGGAACCATGTCCGACTGGGGACTATTGGCAATGTAACTTCCGATCATGCTCCATATAACATCGACGAATTAGAGGGAAAGTTTTGGGCTGGAGATAATGCACCATTTAGTCAGATAGCGAATGGTGTGCCTGGCTTAGAGACAAGAATGCCCATTACGTTTTCGGAAGGAGTTTCTAAGGGAAGAATAGATTTGCAAACATTTGTTGCCCAAACGTCGACTAATGCAGCCCGGTTGTTCGGGCTTTATCCCAAAAAAGGTACAATTTCTGTTGGAGCGGATGCTGATATTTGTATTTGGGATAGCGAAAAAGAGGTTACAATTACGCAGGATATTCTGCATCATGATACAGATTATACACCATATGAGGGTTTGCAGGTAAAAGGCTGGCCTGCAGCAACAATTAGTCGAGGAAAGGTTGTCTGGAATGATGGTGTGGAATCGTGCGAACCTGGTTGGGGAAAATTTTTAGCCCGAGATCCGTATGATTATATAAAACCGCGTGGTGTACTTCCAACTCCGTTTGACCCAGTATTCATGACAACGGATGATGAAATTTAATTGTTGGTGGAAGTAATGTTGTATTTCACTTCTCAGCCAAAGCATTCGGTTGAAGAGTTATAAGAGGAAATATTATGAGTCGTATTGTGAATTTAGGGGCTGCGCAAATGGGGCCTATTGCACCGGATGAAACTCGCGAAGGTTGTGTGAAACGTTTGGTGGATATGATTAAACAAGCCAGCGCTCGCGGTTGCCAATTCGTAGTATTTCCTGAGTTAGCTTTGACAACATTCTTTCCTCGCTACTATGAAGAAGACATCAGAAAAATGGATCATTGGTATGAAACTGAAATGCCCAATAAGGCCACAAGGCCGCTGTTCGAAGCAGCCGCCGAGGCGGGCATAGGGTTTTATTTAGGATATGCCGAGCTTACCCCTGAAGGCCGAAGATTTAACACAGCGATTCTCGTTGACGAAAATGGTAAAATTAATGGAAAATATAGAAAAGTACACCTGCCAGGGCATTCAGAATATGATCCTAGACGACCATTCCAACATTTAGAAAAGCGTTATTTCGAACCTGGGAATTTGGGGTTCGGTGTCTGGCGTCAAAATAAAAGTATTTTTGGAATGGCTATTTGTAATGACCGGCGTTGGCCAGAGACATATAGGGTGATGAGTTTAAAAGGTGCAGAAATAATAGTTCTTGGTTACAATACACCCGATTTAAATACATCTGGTAAAGAACAAAATCACCTCAGAATGTTCCATAACCATCTTACACTACAAAGTAATGCTTATATGAATGGTTGCTGGGTGATTGGAACAGCTAAAGCTGGGGTCGAAGATGGCTGTATGCTCATCGGTGGTTCTTGCATAGTACAACCGTCTGGTGAGATAGTTACACAAGCAGCGACACTAGAGGATGAATTGATTACCTTCGCTGCTGACATAGATATTTGTAATATGCCGAAGGAAACTATCTTTAATTTTGCGCGGCATAGGCGGGTTGAGCATTACAGTAACATAACTAGTCAGACAGGTGCTGAGTTACCTGAAGAACTCAAGTAACAGTGCAGTATCTGACCAGGAGTAATTGGCATATTATTCAAACTTATCTCAAGAGCACCCAATGTTGGCTTTTGAAATACCTAGCATAATACTCAGTCTGGCCGGTCCATTTGGAAAAGGTCTGTGACAGTAGAGTAGTCCATGTAACCTAGACGAGATACGGGCTTATATAAAGTAACATCAACAAGACCATCTTTAATGATTTTCGGATCCACGTGAATCCCAACGACCTCACCAAAAATAACCCAGTTTTCTCGACCTTCGTGCCAGCAAGGCATCTCAACACTCTGCATATATTTACACTCTAGGTGGACTGGTGCATTTTTTACTCTTAATGGTTTTACTAATTCTGCAGCCTCACCTTCCAAACCTGCATTTGGCATTTCATCTTGTCCGTATGGAAGATGGATAGAGGTTTGATTCATCGCTGCGCGTTGATCGTGACCTACTATTGAACATACGAATTCGCCAGTTTGCTCCGCATTTAATTGACTGTCTTTCTTTCCTTTTCCGTCCATTCTGCCGCCCGAAGCAAACATAACGCAAGGTGGATCAGCTGATACCGCATTAAAAAAACTATAGGGTGCAAGATTACTTTGGCCGTGCTGATTAATCGTAGATATCCATCCAATAGGTCTGGGAGATACAAATGCTTTAAATGGATCATGTTTAAACCCATTTTCCCTATGTGTTCCTGGTTTATAAAACATTGTCTGTCCCTTTAATTTTTTTCTCTAGGAGGTCGCATGGTTAACAAAAAGAATTAATGTAAATGTAAAAGTTATTAACGGTGATTATGAGCGCATCTATTCATAGTTTTCAACATATTTAGAAATCCATAGCAAGGTATGAGTTTAATGCACTTTCTATTATCTCTTTATCTATATCCTTAACTATAAAAACGAGACGAGAGCGTTGATCAGATGTTGGCCAATCGTCTATTTTCGCCGGTGGATGAAACATATGTTGAACTGCGTGCACTACAACAGGTTGATCATCTATTTCTTCTACATTGATAAGCCCTTTGATTCTTAGAATGTTAGCTCCATGAGTTTGCGCCAGCATATCCAAAGAGCCAGCAATTTTTCCCCACTTCAATGGTTTGTCAAAATAAACTGAGAAGCTCTTTATATGATCGTCATGTCGATTAACGTCATGGCTATGATTGTGATGGTCATGTTTGGGGATGTGTCCCTCCGTGTCCATATAAGCTTCTTCTTTTAACCAACGAGCAACATCTGCTGTTTTGGTCAACGGGTTGTATAAGCCTGCGTCAAATAATTTTAATGGATTTATCTCACCATGCGCAGATTCTATAATTGGAGCAGCGGGGTTAATTATCGCTAATCTCTCTTTGACTTTTTTTATATCGGCAGGTTTTGTTAGATCAACTTTTGATAAAACAATCCGGTCTGCAACCGCTGTTTGTTTTACAGATTCAAATTGTTGGTCAAATTGGTTCATAGCATGATACGCATCAACGACTGTGACTACTCCATCAAGTCGGTATCTTGACACTAAAAACTGATCAGACATCATGGTATGTAATATTGGAGCAGGGTCTGCAAGTCCGGTTGTCTCCACTATTAACCGGTTAAACTCGGGAATTTGACCCTCCTGTTTCTGTACATGCAATCGATGCATGGTCTCTACAAGATCACCACGGACTGTACAGCACAAACACCCATTATTTAGGAGTATGGTATCTTCGTTTGATTTAACCACAAGAGCATCATCGATACCTACTTCGCCAAATTCGTTTATAATAACTGCTACTTTATCCATATTTTCAGATTGCAATAATTTTGATAGTAAAGTGGTTTTTCCACTTCCAAGAAAACCTGTTAATATTGAGACCGGCACCCGATCTTGTATGGTGTTATCAGTCACTTGAAATCCCTTTATCCATATTTTCATTCAATATAGTGCGCCTTGCAATATACAAACTTTTTAAGAGTTCTGTAATAACTTTTTATTTTGAGTTCTGTTATGGTTAAGCTAAGAGTGCCGCTTTTGGAAATTGACGGATTTTAGATCCTAGTAAAAAAATTCTTATCTCATTTGTAAATAATGACATAATAGCACTATTCATAACATTTAGACCACCAGTGAAGCTTCCAAAGGCAGGCAAAATTATCCTTGATCCATCGGTTATAAAACAGCGAGCAGTGAAATTTTTATTTTGTAACCTTATTTTTGCTTTTGGGTGGTAATGACCGCTTACTTCGCCAACTGTGAGATTTTCTTTTGCTTCGTGTCTAAAAGTTAATGGCATATTAAAATATTCAGGAACAGAGATACCTCCTAAGGAGGGTGCACCCGATGGATCATGGTTGCCTTGGATCCATATCCATTCATGTTCTCTGACTAAATTGAGAATTCGTTGCCTTTGTCTTTCTGTAATACGTTCGGACCAAACTTCATCATGAAAACTATCACCAATACTAATGATACGTATTGGGTTGAAATCGTTTATTACTTGTTCTATTCGATCTAAAGTATCAACAGTATCGTACGGCGGTAAGGGGACATTTTTTTTGGCAAACCAGGAGCCTTTTTCTAGATGAAGATCAGAAAAAATTACGGTCCGCTTTTCTGGCCAGAAAAGAGCTCCAGATATGTCCGCAATAAGTTGCACTTTGTTTAAATAAAATTCAAACATTCAGAGCCTGTGCATAACTAAAATAGATGTATTCATTGAATTCTCATTCCCTCAGAGATGAGAGATGCCTCCGCGTCGTCTAATAGAGCCTCTAAACCAGAACCCTTGACACTTTCTTTTCCAATCTCAAGTAGAATTGGAACTGCTAAGGGGGATACTTTTTCTAAAAACTTAATATTTATACTAGTTTTGATCCGTCGCAGAAGCGTTCCAAGACGATGAATATCTGTAAATCCCCTTGCAGCATCAATTCGAGTTGCACGCAATAAAATATGATCAGGATCATGTTTTTTGAGAACATCATAAATTAAATCAGAGCTAAAAGTTACTTGCCGACCAGTTTTCTTATGTCCAGGTAATCGTCGGTCTATCAACCCAGCGATGACAGCAACGTCTTTAAATGTCCGCTTCAAAATTGTAGACTCGGCCATCCAGTTTTCCAAGTCATCACCTAACATATCTTCATCAAATAAATCGTCAATATTTGATGCTTGTTTGAGGCTCCAAATAGCGATCGCGTAGTCGGTTGCAACGAACCCAAGCGGCTGTGTGCCAGACCTTTCCATGCGTCTTGTTAAAAGCATGCCTAGTGTTTGATGAGCATTTCTACCTTCAAAGCAATAGGCTACTAGATAAAATAACTTTCCTCGCTTAAAAACCTCTACTAGCAATTGATTGCTCTTTGGTAAGGTTGAAAATTGATTTTGCTTTTCAAGCCATTCTTTGACAGGCAAATCAAGTGTTTTCCAACTTCCTGGATTTTGTAATAATTCCCTCACTCCTTTGGCTAGATTTGTTGATAGAGGGAGTCGGCCTCCCATATAAGCTGGAACCTTTGGTGCGTTACCTTTCCCGGGCGTGACTTCGATTGTCGTTTCTCGAATTGCTTCAAACTGTAAAAGTCGTCCTGCAAATATAAAAGTATCACCTGGCACTAATCCTTGTGCAAAATATTCTTCCACTTCGCCTAATACACGCCCCCTTCGCATTTTTACTTTTAAGGTTACTGATTCCACGATAGTTCCCACGTTCATTCGATACCGGCTCGCGGTAGAGTTATTCACAATTTGATATAACCCATCTTCTTTTAAGTTTATGCGGCGATAGCGATCGTATGTTTTGAGCGCATATCCGCCGTCACATACAAAATCTATTACCGAGTTAAAATCTATTTGACTAAGGTTTCTGTAGGGGCTTGCACTACAAACTTCTAGGAAGAGATCATATTTGTTGAATGGCCCCGAACAAGCGATTCCTTGTATGTGCTGAGCTAGGACATCGAGACCCCCCTGTCTTAAACGGTCGCCATCTAAATCTTGATTGTAAATCGAGTTTAAAGCGGCCTGACATTCAAGTGCTTCAAATCTGTTAGCTGGAACCAGAATTGCCTTGCTTGGTTCTTCAAGACGATGATTCGATCTACCAATACGTTGTAATAATCGGGAGGCGCCCTTGGGAGCCCCAACTTGAATTACTAAATCTACTGCCGCCCAATCAATGCCCAGATCTAAAGAAGATGTAGCTACAACTGCTCTTAAACTACCTTGGACCATTGCATTTTCTACCAGTTTTCTCTGATCCAGGGAGAGAGAGCCGTGATGTAATGCGATGCTTAAGTTATTATCATTTATTCGCCATAAAGATTGAAAGAGTAGTTCGGCCTGTGCGCGTGTGTTAACAAAAATAAGGCTAGTTCTATGATTTTGGATCGCTTCATAAATATCGGGTGCCGCATACAGCCCCATATGCCCAGACCATGGCAGGCGGTAGTTTCCAATCATTATTTGAATTGTGGGTTGCTTTATTGCCTCTGTTTTAATGATTTTAATATCATCAGTTTTCTGGCTTTTTGATAGATATCCAGCCATTTCGATTGGGTAAGGGATTGTTGCTGAAAGGCCCACTCTACGCGCAGTTGGTGACCATTGGTTTAAACGTGCTAATGCAAGAGAGAGTAAATCTCCTCTCTTTGTACAAGCGATTGCATGGAGTTCATCGATTATGATGCACCGTAGTTTTTGAAAAATAGTATGGCTGTCAGGATATGATATCAACAACGCAAGGCTTTCTGGCGTTGTTAAGAGTATGTTTGGTGGGGATTTCCTTTGTCGTTGTCTTTTCGATTGGGGGGTATCGCCTGTTCTGGTTTCAACAGTAATCGATAATTTCATATCTGCAATTGGATTTAATAAATTTCTAGCCACATCAGCTGTCAATGCTTTTAGTGGGGATATATACAAAGTGTGTAAAGAATTAGTCGGATTTGCGTGTAGCTCGATGATACTAGGTAAAAACCCTGCTAAAGTCTTACCTCCTCCTGTTGGTGCTATTAAAAGGTTCGATAGGCCACACGCCCCGCTTTGGATCATTTCACGTTGATGGTCGTGAAGTTTCCAACCCTTTTTTTTGAACCAGTTTTCTATACAAGTCTGTGGCATTAAAACAAATGTCTTCCAATCTTTCCATCATCTTTAAAATAATTCAGATTGAGTTAAGAAGGATACCAGAATGGGTTACGCTTTTCAGCAAAACTAGCCAGCCCTTCCATTGCTTCATCAGTTTGCCGTTTTGAGGCATGTGAGGATACAAGTTCTTCGAAATACTCATCAGTTATAAGTAAGCCTGCATCTTTTAGTGTGGCTTTCTTTGTTTCAGCTGTTGCGATAGGAGCTGCAAGTAACAAATTTTCTATTATAGGCGCTACTGTTTCATCAAGTTCCCCGGTTGGACAAACCTGGTGGACGAGGCCGATATCTAAAGCGGTTTGAGCATCAAACCTTTCACACGTTAACGCATAACGTCTTGTGTTTCGGGGGCCAATCGCCGCATTTAGCTGCGGCACTATTATACTAGCCATGACTCCCCAACGAGTTTCAGTAATGGAAAAGAGAGCGTCGTCACTCGCTATGACAATATCGCATGAGGCTGCTATTCCAGTGCCGCCGCCAAAACATCCGCCATGGATAAGTGCGACAGTTGGTTTCATTGTTTCCGTCAGACCTCGAATTGCAGAAGCTGTCAGTCGGGAAACCTCTACGTTTTCTGTTGGAGATAGTTTTCCAATTTCTTTAAGCCATTTTAGATCAGCCCCTGCCTGAAAATGCCTTCCGTTTCCCTTAATAATAATAACTCTAACGTTGTTATCGTTTGAACATTGAACGACTGCATCTATCATCGCTTTAACAAATTCGCCATTATACGCGTTGTTAACCTCTGGGCGATTGAGGGTGATGGTTGCAACGCCGCGTTTATCGACATTTAAAAGCACAACGGGATCAGACATAGGGCACTCCTTGTTCAACGTTAGAAAATCAACGGCAGTACTTTTTTAATCTGCGCCAATAACTTAAGAAATAGGACTTTATCATGATAAAGGGAATAGATATAAATTGAAAAAATGCAGTTAATTAGAAAACTTTGAGCTAGTATATTATCACTCGCATCGATATTATTTGGTCTAGTGACTGGAAAGTAGTGATTGAAAAATAAATGCAAATAGAACGCATAGTTCGAAAAATTTTAGACTCTGAGGCGGAAGCAATAAAGGCGGTGTCGATAGACGACTCATATAATGTTGCGATTGATTTTATGAACAAGTGTGAAGGTAAGATTATAACGACTGGTATGGGGAAAGCTGGCTTTGTTGCTCACAAATTTGCTGCAATATTAAGTTCAACAGCCACACCCGCTGTTTTTATTCATCCCGCAGAGGCAGCGCATGGGGATCTGGGGATGCTCGCGCCAGGTGATTGTATTGTTGCTTTTTCAACAAGTGGGAAAACGCGTGAGGTATTAGAATTTATTCAATTGAGCCGGCGAATGGATATAGGTGCTATTATTGGGATAACCTCCCATACCGATTCTGGGTTAAGGGAATTATCGGACGTGACAATCAATATGGGCGTAATAAAAGAACCGTGCCCGTTGGGCATGACACCAACAGCGAGCATGGCCGTGATGGCAGCAATTAGCGATGCATTGGCGTTAGTGTTGATGGAGAAGAAATCGGTTACCAGGGAGCAGTATGGCATCAGACATCATGGCGGGTATCTAGGTAAGAAAGCTCGAATTGATGACTAATTTGGAATGGCTGTTTGATTAGAAACAAACCAGAAGAATGGATTAAGGTAACAAAACAAGGTCTTTTTGTCGAACCGGGTAATTTTTTTATAGATCCAAATACTGCTACTGATATAGCCGTAATAACCCACGCACATGCTGATCACGCGCGTGCGGGGCATAAAAAAGTAATCAGTACACATGAAACATTAGCGATTATGAAGGTGCGGTTCGGTGAAAAGCATAGCCCATTGCCGTATGGGATTTCGTATGGAGAAAAATTAAAAATAAATGATGTCATGATTTGGTTAGTACCAGCAGGACATGTTTTGGGAAGCGCTCAAATAGTCCTTGAATATAAAGGAAGTAGAGTTGTGGTTTCTGGGGATTACAAAAGGCAAAAGGATCCGACTTGTCTATCATTTGAACCAGTCAATTGTGATGTTTTTATAACAGAGGCCACATTTGGTCTCCCTGTGTTTAAGCATCCCGAGGCACAGGAAGAAATAACTAAATTATTAAGGTCAATTAATTTATTTAGTGATAAGTGCCACGTCGTCGGAGCGTATGCTTTGGGGAAGGCGCAAAGAATAATTGCTCTTCTTAGACAAAATGGTTACCAGCGGCCAATCTATATCCATGGTGCATTGAAAAAGTTATGTGATTTATACGCCCAAAATGGAGTTGATTTGGGCCAATTACTTCCCGTGCCTATTTCCAAAAAAAATCAGAAAACCCCCTATCTAGAAGGCCAAATAGTATTGGCGCCACCCTCTGCGATCGCAGATCGTTGGGTTCGACGATTACCTGACCCAGTTGTTGTTATGGCATCTGGGTGGATGCGCATAAAGCAGCGCGCACGCCAACGAAACGTTGATTTACCATTGGTAATTTCTGACCATGCCGATTGGAATGAACTTTTTCAAACTTTTCATGAAGTGGGGGCTCCAGAAATCTGGGTCACTCATGGAAGAGAAGAGGCTGTAATTCATCAAGCAAACTTACAAGGCTTCAAAGCCAGAGCGTTATCATTAATTGGTTATGATGAAGACAACGTATGAAGCCATTTTCTGAGTTGCTTGACAGTCTTCTTTATACTTCCAGTCGTAATGCGAAGTTGGTTCTACTGACTGATTATCTTAAAAAAACACCAGACCCTGATCGAGGTATTGCATTAGCTGCTTTGACGGGTAATTTGAATCTTCCTAATGTTACGCCGACAACAATTAGAAAATTAATATCCTCAAAGGTAGATCCTATTCTCTTTTCTTGGTCATATGATTTTGTTGGTGATCTTGCGGAGACTACTGCGTTGATGTGGCCATCGGCTAGTCGCGATTTAGAGTGGCCCAGTTTAGGCGATATTTATTCCAAAATAATGTCATCGCGCAAAACTGAGCTGCCAAAGTTAATTTCAAGTTGGCTCGATGAAATGGATGAGACGGGCCGTTGGGCATTATTAAAACTAATGGGTGGTGGCTTGAGAGTTGGAGTTTCAGCGCGGCTTGCAAAAACATCACTTGCAGATTTTGGTAATATTGACGTGACTGAAATAGAGGAAGTTTGGCACGCGCTAGAACTACCTTTTGTCGATCTGTTCGCTTGGCTTGATGGAAAAACTCAAAGGCCATCTATGAATGATCGAGCGGTTTTTAGGCCATTAATGTTGGCTAATCCGATTGCGGATAAAGAACTAAGTGAAATCAAACCAGATGACTATGCTCTTGAATGGAAGTGGGATGGAATCAGAGTTCAGATCTCCTGTAATGGGGCAGAACGTAAACTTTTTTCGAGGACTGGAGATGATATTTCTAAGTCCTTTCCCGAAATCATAGGGGCTGCTGATTTCAAAGGTGTTTTAGATGGGGAGTTACTTATCATCAAAGGGAAGGAAATTGCCACATTTAATGATTTGCAACAACGTCTAAATAGAAAAAAGGTTTCGGATAAACTCATCTCTGACTTTCCTGCTCATGTGAGGCTTTACGACATCCTATTTGATGGAGATGAAGATCTTAGGAAATATGATTTTACATATAGGAGGTTACGGTTAGAACAATTTTTCCAAGAAAAAATGTTACTAAATATGGATATATCTGAGCTTGTGGATTTTAAGATATATAAAGATCTCAGTGATTTACACGATACTTGCAGAAACCGTGGGTTAGAGGGGTTAATGTTAAAGCCCTGGGGTGGCCCCTATATCGCAGGTCGTCCAAAACCAGGTTGGTTTAAGTGGAAACGTGATCCCTTAATAGTAGATGTAATTCTGATGTATGCGCAAAGGGGACATGGGCGGCGTTCGTCTTTCTATTCTGATTTTACGTTTGGTGTTTGGCGTAACAGCGGAACAAACACCGAGTTAGTCCCAGTCGCAAAGGCTTATTTCGGATTCACTGATGATGAACTTAAAGAATTAGATAAATGGGTTAGAGACAATACAATAAAGCGTTTTGGGCCAGTTAGGCAGGTAGCGATAGGGCTTGTTGTAGAATTGGCATTTGATAGTATTCATTTATCTAGAAGACACAAATCAGGAATTGCTATGCGGTTTCCGAGATTCCATCGTATTCGCTGGGACAAACCTGTCGAGGAGGCAGATTGGGTGCAAACGTTGGAATTGTTGATAGAGTGATACCTTTCTTCCATATACTATTAACTATCACTCGCTCATTTCGTCCAAGCCGTCACGCAATAAGTTATTGAATTTATAAGGTGACTCCACATTCGAGAAATGCCTCTGACCATCCATGATAAAGAGTTTTGATTTTTTGATTTTTTGATGAATGTCTTCTGATTTTTCAATTGGAGTGACGGGATCATCTCCTGCCGCTATTATTCGAGTTGGAATATCTACTCTATCTAGTAAATCCAGGTAGTTTAGATCAGCGACAGCAGAAGTGCCGCCGAGGTATCCTTTCACAGGAGTTGCGATAAAAACATCCTTAACATCGGAATAGTCACTACTCTCAGCATCGACAAAATCATCAGTAAACCACAATCGTTTAGTCATTTCCCAAACAGGAACCATACCCGATTTTTTAACAACAGCTTGTCTCTCGGCAACCCAATTACGATACCAGGGGTTGCTTTGTGAAGTTGTATTGCAAAGCGTAAGGGAAGAGAGACGCTTGTGATATTTGATTGCTACGCCTTGTCCTATCATCCCTCCAGTAGAAATACCGACCCAGTGAACCTGTTTTAATTTGAGGGCGTCCATAGTTCCTACTGCATCCTCAACAAATTGGTCCAGAGTGTAGGGGCCACAGGGTGCGTCAGTTTGACCATGTCCACGCCAATCATACCTTAAAATATGATATCGATCAGAGAGCGCATCGATTTGTAAATCCCATATTTGACTACTCGTACCCATGGCGTGAGCCATCATTATGACTGGACCATTTTTATTTCCATCCCAACGATGAGCTATATCTATTCCGTTCACGTGCACTGTTTGGGTTTTCATAACTTAACTATTCTCACTTTTTATGATCTTGTTACTATAACGTACTAGGACTTTCCCGGTACAATTCCCCATCAACATATCTCTTAAAGCAGTGGGTGTTTTCTCAAACCCATCTACAATATGGTCGATGGTTGTAATTTTATCGTCTCTGCACAGAGCCATCATTCTCTCACGAGCAAATTCCCAGCGCTCTGGATACGAATAACGCGAAAAACCTTTAATGCTTGCTTCTTTTGCCCAGAGTTGCCGCATGTTAACGGGGTCAAGATCGGGCCGTTCACTATTATTTGAAACCGTTCTACCTACAATAAGAACTTGAGCGTATTTCGCTAAATTGTCGAACACAATATCTGTAGTCGACCCGCCAAGAGTATCAAAGACTAAGTTAACTCCGTCAGGACAAGCGTGGGCTAGGTTGTCAGCAAATAATGGATCGTTATGTTCTATACAATTGTCTGCTCCAAGCTGTTCAACGACTTTCTTGCTCTTCTCTTTTTTTCCGGTGATACCAATGACGCGCATTCCGGCTAATTTTCCGAGTTGAACTGCGAAACTACCTACAGCTCCGGCGGCAGAAGTAACAACTAATGTTTGGCCAGGCATTGGTCTTCCAAATAGATCCATGGCACAGTAGGCCGTAAGCCCTGGAGAACTTAAAGCCGTTAACCAAAGTGTCTCTGTAAATTCATCGCTAATAGCTATTAATTGATCAGGGGATGCTAAAGCGTATTCTTGCCAGCCTAATCGACCAGTTACTAATTGTCCGGGGGAATAGCCATTTTCATCCCCATCAATAACTTGGCCCAATACATCACAATCTATTAATTCGCCTATCTCGAAGGGTTTCGTATAATTCTTGAAATCCTTCATTCTCTGGTTTTGCCAGGGAGAAAGCGCAACCATTAGAATTTTGATGAGAAGTTTTCCTGAAGGAGGTTTAAAAACTTTTGGTTCTTCAATCGTAAAATTTTCATCGTTGGGAAGTGCTTTTGGACGCTTTTTTAGAGTGAAGCGGCGATTAGTTTCTGGTAACTTAACCATTATAGTAAATTGTCCCAAAGTGTGACGATTTTATAGGGTGTAAACGCAGGAGAGCCTAATGACAAGTGAAGTTTTCGATCTACAACGAACTCAAATATCCTACAGGCTTATCGAAAAAAATATTGGTCCTACTGTAACTATGATACATTGTTTCGGCTCAAATAAAGACTATTGGAATTTCCACAAAGAGTCATTCATAGATCACAATAGCCTGGTTTTAGATGTTCCTGGGCATGGCGAAAGCACCCTTTATGAGGGCACATGTACTCTTTCACAGATTGCAGACGACATAGTTGCGCTCTTGGATTATTTGGGCATTGAAAAAGTCCATTTAGGTGGAGTCTCCATGGGAGGCATGATTTCTCAAACATTAACTCTTAAGTACCCAGACAGGGTATCTTCTCTAATGTTAATTAATACAACCTGTGTCATAACTGAAAATATGCATCAATTGTGGCAAGAGAGAGCAAGACAAGTTCTAGAACACGGTACTGGTTCCGTTCATGACGTTCTGATGCAAAGGTGGTTCACTTCAAATGCAATAGAAAATAAAATTCCTGGTTATCAATATTTATCTACCAGTTTTAAGAGTTTTAATCCGACAGCATTCAAAAAAATTAGTGAAGCTATGTGTGGTTTAGAAACTAACGATAAGTTAAAAAATATTAGTGTGCCTACTTTAATAGTTGCGACCCCGGATGATCCAGGAGCTCCAACGCATATATCAAAGCGCATGGCAGATTTCATCAAAGGTTCAGAGTTACATTGGTTAGAGCCAGCACAACACTTATCATCACTAGAACATGTTGAAGCATTCAATGAAATTATCAGCAATTTTCTTTCGCAGCAATTAGTGACCCGGTTGTGATGATGAAATAATACTGAGGGCATTTACTAGGTCGAATGTTGAAAACTTTTTCAACTTTAATACGTTGATCGGAAATTATTTTGAACTTGACGCAATACAGTATTACAGGATCTGGGAGATTAATAATATTAGTGCATGGTGTTGGTCTCAATCAATATATGTGGGGGCCAGTAATAGACGAATTGAAAAGTGACTTTACCTGCGTAACTTTTGATCTGTTGGGCCACGGTCAAGCTCCTCACATCAGAGGTACGCCTACCTTGATAGACTTTACCAAAAGGTTATTTTTATTAATTAACCAACTAGGCCCCTTGAAACCTGTTGTTGTTGGTTTTTCAATGGGGGCAATGGTTGCAAAGCGGTTAGTGATTGATAATCCTGATCTGGTTGGTGGGCTAGTCATTGCGCACTCAGTCTTTGACCGAAGTTCTAGTCAAAGAAAAACTGCACTTGAGCGTCTTGATTCTGCAAGAAAATCTGGATTAACTGAAATAGTGGAGCCAGCAATACAGCGATGGTTTACCACATCGTTCAAAGAAAATAATCCATTAGTAATAGAAAAAGTTAGGCATACGCTTTTACGGAATAATATGGCTAACTATCAAAAATCTTATAAAGTTTTTGCTCTTGGAGACCAAGAGCTAGTCCCATTAGTAAATAAAATTCGATGTCCCACTGCGATAGTTACTGGTGAATATGATGTCAACTCAACTCCACTGATGTCTCGGTTTTTATCCAAGCAAATAAAAGGAGCGGATGTAACAATCTTAAAAGGGCTGGCGCATGGAGCGCCCATCGAAGCGCCTAAAATATTTGCAGATGTTATAAAAGAGACGCTGACTAAATGGTAAAAATTGTAAATACGTCTTTTTTACGTATCTTGGTCGTAAAAACTGGTTATATATCAATTTTTGACTTCTTCTTACATGAAATTAATTATACGCTTCCTTAAATCAAAACTCTAGAACTGGTCATTGGTCGAATGAAATTCTATGACTGCATCACTGCACCGTCTCCAAGACGGGTAAGAATCTTTATTGCAGAAAAAGGAATTACAATAGAAACTATAGAGGTTGATCTTAGCTCCAAGCAGCAACTGTCCACCGAATTTAAGAAAATTAACCCAAATTGTACAGTTCCGGCTTTACTTCTGCATGATGGTACTTGTTATACCAGTACTGCGGGTATTAGGAATTATTTAGAGGCTTTGTATCCAACACCGGCTCTCATGGGTCAAAATGCTGAAGAGAGAGGAAGAATTTCTGATATTCAATGGCGGGTGGAGATGGAAGGGTTAATGGCAATGTCAGAGGCTCTAAGGAATTCCGCACCAAGAATGTCTGGCAGAGCGCTTACCGGCCCTTTTGATTATGAACAGATACCTGCGTTGGCAGAACGTGGAAAATTACGAGTAGAAAGATTTTTGAATGGAATTGATGCATTAATTGGCAATAATACTTATGCGGCTGGGGAGTACTTCTCGGTTGCTGATATAGATCTACTTGTTGTTGTTGATTTTGCCAAATGGATCAAATTAACGCTTCCAAAAAATGCCACTAATGCCTGGCGTTGGTATGAAAATGTTAGCAGACGGGAGAGTGTTAGGTAGCAAGAAATTAAGTTTCAGCGGTGGAAAATATTTTGAACTAACTCAAGCAGGAGGGCAAGGTGATGTCGACAATTGGAAAATGTTTATGTGGCTCTATTGAAGTAATAAGCGATGAGAAGCCAGAGCAGGTAATCGCTTGTTATTGTGAGAGTTGTCAAAAAGCCTGTGGAGGAGGGGGCTCCTTCAACATCATTAAGTCAGATGATGCGGCGCGAACCTCAAAGGGAAAGACAAAAATATATAATGAGGTTGCCGGCAGTGGAAATAGTTTGGAAAGGCACTTTTGCGGCGATTGTGGCAGTCCTATTTATTCGGTGACCACGGCATATCCTGGAATCAAAATTTGGAAGGCAGGGTTATTTAGTGATGCTCAGGGGCTGGAAGTGGTTACAAACATCTGGTGTGATAGTGCCCCTTCTTGGGGTACGATGGATAACACTATTCCTTCCCATGGGAAGTCGCGACAATGATAGTGATAAGTTAGAAATCAATAGATATGGAGTTTTATGAACCCATACAAAGCTTACGCAATCTGTTTGCCGTGGAAATTCTCGCGCGGTAGCAGATTGTTTTTGTGATAATGGTATTTATGATGATTTTTTCTGCGGCGAATTTAAAGGAAAGAAAAATATCGAAGATTTAAGCGATTTTCGATCGGATATTCATGATCCAGTAAGTTTTTACCGCGAAGTCGCCAATACGTACCTGCTCTACAGCGTCTTGGATTTTCAGAAACGCGTTTGGCAAAATTCGCTATTAAACACGGTAAGGGCTTAGGAGAAAGAAGAGTACTGAAAAAACATTTTAATTAGTAAATAAATTCCTGGTCGTAATCTCATAAAGATTCTGGGCTAGGAAAAAATGGAGTAATTTTTATGAATTAATTGTTTAATTCAGTTTGATTATTCCGGATCATTGCCTTGGCTATATTTGACTGTTGTATCTGGCTTGCGCCTTCGAATATTCTGAAAAGCCGGACATCTCTAAATAGTCGCGGGATATCGGAGAGGTCTTCCATATAACCTAGCCCTCCCATGACTTGAACGGCTCGGTCTGCGACCCTAGAAACCATTTCCGAACAGAATAATTTTGCAGAAGCTATATCGACGAATGGTATCTCTTTCTCTTCATCAAATCTCTTAGCACAATCCAGACATAAAGCTTTCCCGGCCGTCATCTCAGATTGGCTATCTGCTAACAGTCCTTGAATTTGGCCGAATTCGCCAATTGGCTTTCCAAATTGTTGACGCCTCGAGGCATACGACGTCATTTCGTCAATTATACGTATAGCTTGCCCAACGCAGGTTGCCGCAACATGCAATCGCGCATGATTTATGCCTCTTAGAGCTGCTTTAAGTCCACGGCCTTCAACGCCTCCAATTAGTGCTTCAAATGGCACTTTACAATCATTAAACCAGACGTAACAGGCGTGGCTACCTTCATTCCCAAGCATCCTGGGAGGCTCCCCAACGGCTATTCCTGGTTGATCTGAATCTACCAAGAAAGCAGAAATACCTTTGGAGCCTGATGATTTTTCCTCTGTTCTAGCCATCACTAAAAATACATCAGCTTGAGGAGCGTTTGTTATATATCGCTTTTCACCATTTATGACCCACCCTTTATTACCATTCTTTTTTGCAGTGGTAGTTAATGCACCAGCGTCAGAACCGGCTTCTGTCTCTGTAAGTGCGAAGGCCCCTGTGCAATCGCCCGATGCCATTTTGGGCAAATACCTGTGCTTTTGTTCCTCGGTGGCAAAATCTAATATCGCCTGGGACGTTAAACCAATTGTTGTTGAAAATCGGGATCTAAAGACACAGGAAGCTTGGCAAAATTCAAATGTTAAACGCACTTGTTGTTCCATGGTGAAGCCGAAGCCACCAAAATTCTTTGGAATTGATATTCCAAAAAGTCCAATATTCTTGAGGGCATCGGTGAGATCGTCAGGTATACCATTTTCACGTGTTAATCTTTTTTCGGCAGGCCTCAGAACGTTTTGTGATAATTCGCGAACGGCAAGCAGGTATTGTTCAAAAGTTTTAAAATTGTGGTTTAGCAAATTAAAATACCTTTCGTAAAACTGGCCAGCAAGTTCAAACAGAGTTTATCCACTCGCGTAAATATTAACAATTAGATCAGGAGTTGGCCTCAGAAAAACTTATTGTGCATTATGGCTTTAAGTAAATAGAAATATACTCTGCTATTGGTTAATTTTGTTGTTTTGTAATCTAATTTTCTACAATAAACGTAATTTCATATATATGGGTTAAGTCTTGTTGAGAGAGTATCGTGTCGGAGTTGGAGCAAAATAGTGAAAAACCTGCCATATAGAGCTAAGACCACGGCCGGGGATGTTATTGATATTAGGTTTAATTTGCATGATGAAACTGTTGACCCAGTTCAGGTTGGTAATTTAATTACTGTTATCTTGGAATCAATTGATAGAGAAATCAGCTTAATGGGTGAGGTCAGCAATGGGGATGTCTTGCAAGCCATTTCAATGGCATTGGGTATTAGAGCGCATATCATTCACGCACCTGTTGAGACGACCTCAAAATTAACAAAAAATCTCGTAAACGAGGCTCTGATGGCTTTATCCGAAGCCACCACGATACATGCTCAAAGTGGCAGAGCGTAACGTAATGGAAAAAGTAGATAATAAGAGTGACGAGGAACTTAAAGTATTTATGAACTCTTGCTGGCAAAACTATCGATCAACGGGTGATATTTTTTATTTGGCTGAGGCGGTTGAAGCGGCACCGTTTTTTGGGGAAGCAGAATTAGCAAAAGAAATAGCGCGTCTCCTGCGAATGATATGATTTATCTACAAGGCTAGAACTATACCAATACCTAAAGTTTGCCGTCGAAATAGGTTGGAATATTGTGAGTAGTGCATTAGAAGTTTTACAAAACCGAATTAAAGAATATGTAATTTGTTCGAAATGCGAAGCGGAATTCTTCGTTAGTTCAACTGACAGTAGATCGTTACAAGATTATGCCAGGTTAGATATAGGATTCACCGCAATGGGGCTCCAAGTTTGGTGTCGCAGACACGCGATTAATGTAGCACATATTGATTTCGAAGGGCAAACGCTTAGAGCTGACTTCCGATGCATTGAAAAAAAAATATAGCTGGTTATTACCAGACAGTTTTTTTTGGAGTGACGTTAATTGATGTTACGCAATGGACTTCAATCATACAATTTATTTCGTCTTCGCATCGACCGCAACAGGGGACGTGATCGAAGTGCGCCAAGACCTGTTCCCAGGTTTTCACGCCGCTGTGAATCACTTTTTGAATTTCTTTTTCACGTACACCGTTACAATTGCAGATATACATTCCCATAATCCATAAATAAAAAAACCTAAGTTCGAGGATAATTTCAATGAGAATGATTGTCAATCGCGTAATAAGAGTTTGTGGCGATTAAGAAATTTATAAAGGAAAAAATAAAAAGAGAATCAATTAGGAATGATTATGATAATCATTCCTAATTAATTGTTTTTATTGAATTTTTTTCTATTTAAGACTATTGTTCACTGAATTATACTGCAATTTTTTACGTGAATAATTTGGGGAATTAGCTATGAAATCGGATCCTTTAGTCATAGTTCAACTTAATATCATTTTGAAGAATGAATTAACTGCAATAAATCAGTATTTTCTTCATGCTCGAATGGTAAAAGACTGGGGTTTTGAGCGTTTAGGACATAAGATTTATGAAGAATCTATAGGCGAGATGAAACACGCAGATTTACTTATAGAGCGAATTCTGCTTTTGGACGCTTTGCCTAATCTTCAAGACCTGGGAAAGCTTCGGATTGGCGAAAACGTTCCGGAAATTTTTGCGTCAGACATCTTGGTCGAATTGGCTAACCAGAGTTGCTTAAAAGTTGCAATTGAAACTTGTGAAGAGGCAAGAGATTACGTGTCGCGTGAGATACTCAAGACCATATTGGAAGACACGGAAGAACACATAGATTGGATAGAAACCCAGCAGTCAAGGATTGAGAAAGTTAGTCTACAGAATTTCTTACAGGAAGAAATGTATAGTGACTAGTTCATCCTCACACAACGCTATTAACTAACTTAAGGTTAACGTCTACTTACTGGCAAGTGGCAAACAAAAAAAGTCAGAAGTAAGGGATTAGCTGGTTGGCGTCCCTCGTAAACATGTTCGGTTCATTAATACGAGGCCACTGTGCTCCATCAAAATTTTTGGTAGCTCTGTTTAGCAAACATCGGTTGTCCCAAATTACGAGCTCATTAGAACTCCAGCGATGACGAAAAACAAACTGTTTTTTTGTCGCATGTTTTACTAGCTTCTAGACTTTTAATCCGCTTTTTTTAATGATATTTGTCCCTTAATGTGGGATGCGTGCATTCCTAAAAAAGACATTCAGTTTGAGTTTCTGGGTGCTTTCGAACTATTGGGTGATCGGTCGGTGGTGCATCGTTAATTTCTTTTTGACTTAACGTGCTTCCAATATGCTCTCTCGATAATTCCCAACTATGACCAACCTTTTGGTCTTTCAGTCCAGCCTTCGTAACATTTGGTAGTGCTTCACAGGGTGGATATATATTTGCAAAGCGAGTATCGCCACCATTAGGCGGGGGGCATTTTGCGTGTAATAATGTAACCATGGATGGCGCCATTCTGAGGGACTTATTTGAGTACCATTAGTTTTGAAAGATAGAGGACATTCTGTCCGTGAGCTTTAAATCGGTTGTTTTTGGCCTTGCTTTTCTGTGGCGACATAAAAACCTCCCACGTTTTGGGCATTGACGCTGTTGTACAATTTTGTGTCTATCAAATTTTTGCTCGGCCTTTAATTTGATCATTAAATATATTACAAAATCAAAAACTCAGAAAATTCCCTTATGATATATTATTGAGCTTTTCTGAAAGTCTCGTTAGCTAAATTGAGACCAATCTTTTTTAATACGTTTGGAATTTGACAAGGCACCAGACACCGTTAATATCTTTTGGGTTCACAATAAAGAAATGGTCGATGGTGAGGATTTTTTATGGAATCTTATTTTGAACTTGGTCCGTATACACGTTCTATAACAACGAAGTCTGCTGAGGCAGAAATTTGGTTTAATAGAGGACTGAACTGGTGTTATGCATTCCATCATAAGGAGGCTATAAGATGCTTTAAAAAAGCAATAGAGCTCGATCCAACATGTGTGATGTGTTATTGGGGCGTAGCCTATGCTACCGGGCCATACTATAATATTCCTTGGGAAAAAATGTCACCATCAGGGCGCCCGGAGGCGATTAAAATATGTTATGAATATTCTCAGAAAGCGAAAGAGCTTGTGGAAACCTCCTCTTCGTCAGAGACAGAAAAGGCATTGTGTGATGCCCTTGCGCGAAGATTCCAAGCTAATGAAGTAAACGAGATTGAGGAACTAAAAAAATGGGATGATGATTACGCCGATGCAATGCGACTTGTCTATCGGGATTTTTCTGATGATTATGATGTTTGTGCATTGACGGCGGAGGCGCTTGTTGTTCGAACACCATGGCAACTTTGGGATTTGAAAAACCGCACCCCAGCGGAAGGAACCTTTACAGAAGAAGCCATTGAGATTTTAGAAAAAGCATTAGGGCGCATCGAAAAACAGAAGCATACGCCACACGCAGGGTTACTCCATTTTTATATTCATATAATGGAAATGTCGCCGGAACCAGAACGAGCACTTTTGGTGTCAGACCAACTGCGGCCTCTTGTTCCTGGGGCTGGGCATCTCATCCACATGCCTTCACATATTTACGTTTTGTGTGGCCAATATGAAAAAGTCATAGCCTCAAATATTGAAGCAGCAGAAGCGGATAAAAAATACCTTGAGGTGGATAGTGAGCTGGGTATTTATTATATTTATTTGCTTCACAATTTTCATTTTCAGGTTTATGGAGCAATGTTCGCTGGACAGTACGAACCCGCAATACGTGCAGCAGAGCAAATGCAATCTATCGTGCTTCCAGAATATTTACACAGTGACCATGCATTTTTAGTTAATTATCTTGAGGCTTTTAGTAGTATGAAAGCTCACGTGCTAATTAGATTTGGAAAATGGCAAGAAATTTTGAATGAGCCTTTGCCATCTGAACCAAAACTATTTTGCGTGACATATGCAATATGGCAATATGCAAAGGGTATCGCTCACGCTGTTCTTGGAAATATTGATGAAGCGTTTACACAACAAAGAAAATTGGGTGCTGCTATCTCAGCGCTTCCTGAAGAAAGAATTATTTTTCATAACGATTCAAAAGATGTCTTAGAAGTTGCGGAACGGATGTTGGCGGGTGAACTTGAATATAGGCGTGAGAATTATGATATAGCTTTTAATAACTTACGGCAGGCCGTCGACTGTTATGATAATTTGAACTACTCAGAACCATGGTCTTGGATGATGCCGCCCCGCCACGCATTGGGGGCTTTATTGCTCGAACAAGGGCATATCAATGAAGCGACTGATGTGTACCGTGCTGATTTAGGATTAGATGATACGCTTGTTCGACCGTCACAGCATCCCCGTAATATATGGAGTTTGCTTGGTTATGCGGAGTGTTGTGAGCGACTTGGTGACGACGCTAGTCTTGCCTCTATTCAATCTGACTTGGGGAATGCAAAGCAGATTGCTGACCAAACAATCCAAGTTTCATGTTTCTGTCGAGTCAACCATGATTGTTGCGACTAAAAAACTTTCGTCCTAGAGGAGAGATTGGTTCTGCCGGCTTAAGTAATGATCCAGCCGCCTTCTCAGCTTGAGTTAAGAGCAAAGTTCCGTAACCCTGACGCCGAAATAATGGGTTTACAAAAAGATATGTGAGCTCGTTTTTTGCAACATCAACTGTCGCATATCCAACTGTCGTATTATCGTTGGAAACAATAATAGTTCCATTGTTGTCGGTGTTTATTCGCACAGCTGACTCTCCCTACTTTGGGTACGAACATTCGTTTTCATTGGATCACTGTTAATGGCAAACGACGTCTCTCTCAAAGCGCAGTGCAACTAGAGAGACGCCTTGTTAAGTGATCGTTTGACAGAAACGAGTGCAAACTCTGGAAAGCCAGTACGTTGGGCTATTGGGGTAAATGATCGCTTCAAGTCTGCAAGCGGCTGTTTTTGCTTTGAATAACGTGGTCATCGTTTATCTCTTTTGCTTGCCATTCCTGATACATCCCCAAAAGCAAATAAAAAATACCGCTAGGTATAATTATGCAGCTTCGTGGTTTCTTTCCAAATTATCTTTCTCCAGCAAAATTAATTTCGTTGTTATCCAAATCAACGTGACCAGCATTTTTATTTTTGTGCCAACGCAATTCTAATACGGCTGTTTTTCGTTGGCCTGTTTCCAAAGCAATTCTAATAAACTGTTAAGTGTGCTTGCTGTTAGATTGCTCTGCCGCTTGCAAAAATAAATTTATTTGATTTTGATTTTTTAAATAATTTTCTCTTGGGCGCATACGGCGCTGATAATTTGAACCTTGGCACATTATCAATAATTTCGCTTTCGTTTGCGGTGTAACTAAAAGCCGCCTTAAGCATACGTTGGCACCTTAATGCTAGCCAAAAAGAAATTGGTTTGTTCCGTTGGCTAAATCAGTCAAGTCCTTCTTTGATATAATCCAACGAATCTACAAATTCTCCAAGCGCCTTTAGGAAATGAAAAACACCAATCAAAACTACGCCATGGCCAGCGCGCAACGTCCCCGAGGAAAAATCATCTACGATAGTATCCTTCACCTCAACAACACCAGAAGCTAATACTATTAAACCTAAACAAAGATGGGACCATTTATTCCCTGCTATATAAAAGATTATCTTTCTTAAAATAATAAAAACTCCCCTATTTTTGAAATTAACCTATTTCAAAAAACGACATCACTTTAAAAGTTGTCGAAACTAACAAAGATAAATGGGGAAGATAATAATACCTCCCCCAAATCAAAATGACTCAAAATTCAATAGTAAGAGAGTTTTTAACCCCGCATGCGGCAAGCATAATGACGGCTGTGGCCATGGCCCCAGTGCTTGCAAACTAAATGCCTGTGGCTCACGATTGCGTGGTGAATTGAATTAGCAATATCTTTCGCGTGGTGATAAGTCTTACTGTGTGTGATAGCATTTTTAGCCTTCTTACCGGCTTTTGCTAATTTATCTACATTTTTTTGCGCGTGGCAACCGGCCTCAGCTAACTTAAGACCTGTATACAAGCCGCCTTCTTGACTTTGTAACATAAACTTCAACCCTACTTTACCAGAACTCATTACTTTTTTTGAGGGATGAATTCCAAGGCTCTTCAACGCTTTTTCCATGCCTCCCGCTGACTTTGAAGCAAGACCCTTATTAAGAACATCGACATGGCCTTTAATGATGCTTACTTCGTGACACATGTTTTTTGCAATCGCTTGACCTGAAATTAACATCGCAGCCATTACGGATAACATTGTAAAAACTTTTTTCATATTTTGTCGGTCCAATTTGTTATATTATAAAAAAATGCTTAATAGCATTTACATGAGAAAATCTCATATTGAGATAATTATCTCTTTTAACAATATGTCAACGATTATTTTTTTTGATTAAAAAATCTAATAACCTTCTAATTTCTTTCACATTTTTGCGGGTTAATTCATCAGCTTGAAATGCAAGTTCGTCCAGAAGTTCATTTATTCTCTGTTGTGACATACTGAATTTTTCGTAAAAGTTATAAGTACAAAAGGTCAAATAGACGTTTGATTGAACAAATGTAATGTCAATTTTGACTACGAGTTTCTTGGAAAGCGGGTTCTTTTATTTGAGTAAAAGGACGCTAGCTGTTTCAAACATACATCAATTATCTCGTATTGGTGGTTCAACCCATCGCACCAGTATGCTTTTTTTTCTTGCCAGCCTGTAACTTGGTGAAAAATATCAGACGCCACTTGGTTAGCTTCACTAAAAACAAATTTAGCACAAAAGACCGCCTGGAGGTTAACTGTTGCGTAATAAAGCTTCTTCACGTTAGTAGTATGGTTAGGTGCACAGCTTTGAAACGGCCGATACTGGTTTTTTTTCCCGTCCAAGATTTCTTCTGAACGTTCTTTCAAGGAACGGATTAAAGTTGAGCGACTTGAACCCTTTATATTTCCACAAATACCCAACTCTTCTCCAAGAAGGTACCTCTGACTGACGAGATCATTCTGTTGTAGAGAACCCATTGATTTATAGGTTCCCCTCAGTACAGCCATTACTATTACCCCCCAAGCATTGCAGGTGTTGTGAGTTGCGTCTGTGTAACGTTGTTCAAAAAAAACATCTGTTTTGGCCAGTAGGGCTAAGTACCTATTTTTATAGTGTTCCTCAGTAGGATTGTTTATTGTGTGACCAATTATTGTTTTATATTGCGATTTACCCACACACGGCGTCTCCCAGGGGTGGGAGGAGAAATTAAAGAGGTAGCTTGATTCAACTTCACGTTGAGCTAAAACCCACTTCTCACCAAGTTTTTTTGGTAAATGATTATCAATTTCCATTATTTTTTTGTAATAACCTTTGAGCGTATACTGTTTTTTCGGAGGCTGTGTATGAGAGGTCAATCGAAGTACCTGCTACCTTTAATTATCGTTGCCTGCACCTTCGATAACGATTCTCTGTCACCGTTCAAAATAAAGTCAGTAGTAACATTGTACAACTTTGCAAAGGCTATAGTTTTTCTCGCGTCGGTACCTCTTACACCATTCTCGATTTGAGAAACCATATTTGCAGATACTACTATTTTTTCAGCCACAGTTTTTTGGTCCAAGCCATAAGTGGATCTGAGACGCATCAACCTAGCCCCAATAGTTTTATTGAGCTCGTCAACTTCAAAACTGACTGCTTTTCCAAAGCTCTTAGCCATGCGTTTTTTTAATTTCATTCAACCTCAATGTCTAGGATAAAAATATAATTGATTAAGATCTCATATTGAGATAAATTATCCTTTATTTGTATGTAATGTAAATCTCGCCCTAAACTACCCACGTCGTTAGTTGAAAAACTATATGTTATCCAAAAACTGTTGTTCAAAAGAACAATTTATGAGGCTTCAACAATGAGTAATTTCAAAACGTTTCTTTATGTCGCCGCATTAAGTTCTCTCTCTTGGGGTTGTTCAACACCCTTTGAACCAAACTTGAAATCAGAATCTTTAGAACCAAATACCGTGGTTTCTGGAACCCCTAGTTTGTCAGGGTATTCCGCCAAAGGAAAAAAAGATAAGACGTTCGTTTGTTTAGGTCGGGGAGCGGATGCCACATTTAATCAAAGTGAGTCAGCTAATCTATCCATTGCTATAGTGAGTACGGGTGGTGATGACAAAGGAAGTGAGTCTGAAAACACGGGTGAAGAAGAGATGGCTGGCAGAACACCGGGTGTT
>CAXYEO010000048.1:0-62192 GCA_964276085.1 uncultured Thalassobaculaceae bacterium
ATGGAGCGCGTTACGATAAGGTGATGGAGGATTTTGGAGGTAAGGGTTTCTTTGTTGAGGATCCCAAGGATATACCCGCTGCACTAGAGGCTGCGATGGCGTTTCCAGGGCCTGCGTTGGTCAACATTGTCATTTCACAAAGTTCTTCTAGGAAACCACAACAGTTTACCTGGCACGCTTAAAAAAGTTGCAAGTAACTAGAGGCAGGCGGTATTTTTCTTACCGTTTGCCTGAAGAGTTAAAAATGAATTAAGCCAATAATAATTACCGTACTATGTTAAGCTATTTGTGTTTGTTGCTAGTTAAAGTTAATGCTCTAACTGTGAGAATTATAAAATTAACGTGATCCAAAAATATTTTTTGGATCACTGGTATTTACTCGTCAAAATTTAATATGGAAAACGAAAGAGTAGAATGACGCGTATTGCAATCATAGGGGCTGGATTATCTGGTCTGACGGTAGCGCAACAGTTAAAAGACCATGCCGAAATTACGATTTTTGAAAAATCCACATCCGTCGGTGGTCGTATTAGTGCCAGAACAAACTCAACTTTTAAGTTTGATCATGGCGCTCAGTTTTTCAGAGCAAAAAATAAACATTTTCTATCCTTCCTTAAGCCACTGATAGAATGTGGCGTGATTAAGCGTTGGGACGCAAGGTTTGTAGAAATTAATGGTAAGGTAATAGAATATAAGAGCCAGTGGAATGAGGAGTTTCCCCATTATGTAGGGGCTCCACGTATGAATAGCTTTCTTGAAGTTTTAGCATCTCAAATTGATATTAAATTTGGACAAACTGTTAAGTTTTTGCAGAATAAAGTAGACGCTTGGGGGCTATTCGATGAGGAGGGAACCCATTTAGGTAATTATGATTGGGTTTTATCTAGTGTCCCACCTCGGCAAACTAAGCACATTTTTCCAAAAGATTTCGAGTTCTTACAAACTCTAAATTCTGTAAATATGTCTGCTTGTTTTACGGTAATGTTGGGTTTTCATGAACCGTTAGAATTAGAGTTCGATGCGGCTTTAATTAAAAATAATGACATTAGTTGGATATCGTTAAACTCATCCAAACCAGGTAGAGATAGTGCACCTGCTATCCTTATTCATTCGTCAAACGATTGGGCAGATGCGAATATAACAAAAGACTTAAAAGAAATAGAAAGCCATTTATCTAGTGCATTTTTTGAGATTGTGAATTTATCTTTTTTGGATGTCAGATTTGTTGATTCAAAATTGTGGCGGTACGCTAATGCCTCCAAAAGGATAGGAGAAAAAGCATTTATTGATCGATATAGAAAATTGGGCGCCTGCGGTGATTGGTGTGTTCAAGGTAAAGTTGAGGCGGCATTCTTAAGCGGGCAAGCCTTGGCAACAGAACTATTAGACATTATTTGAGTTTTATACGTGTGGATCTATCTCCGGAAAACAATAGATACTTTCTATATTTGGGGACCTCGGTGTAAAACGGATATGAGAAAGAAAATTATAGAGCATAAAGCTTGTGGCACCATTAATTTACAGTGTAACTTTGATTTATTAGGAATAGATATTCAATGATCGATCCATTAACATTTCACGAAAAATTCTCATTAAAAGATTTTGATTTTCAATATAATCTCCGGGTGAAAAGGCCCGATTATGAAGCGACTGTTATCCCAAATTGGGTTGAACGAAGTAAAGTAGCACGCGGAAAACTGGACACTATCGTTGATCAACGATACGGGGTTGGTGAAAAACAAAAACTTGATATTTTTAGAGTGAAGGATCCTAATGCCCCAACTTTGGTTTACTTCCATGGCGGTTATTGGCAACGGGGTGATAAATCAATCTATAGTTTCCTCGCATCATCTTTTAACTCAGAAGGTGTAAATTTTATTACAGTAGGGTATGATCTATGCCCAACAGTCAGTATCACACAAATTTCTAACCAGGCGCGCGAAGCGTTAGTTTTTATTTGGCAGAACGCAAGAAGCCTTGGTGTTAACCGAGATCAAATAACAGTGATGGGGCATTCTGCAGGTGGGCATATTACCCAAATGATGATGGGTACTAATTGGGTGGAATTTTCCAATGGATTGCCTGCTGATTTAGTGACAGCGGGGATCCCTATTTCTCCATTAAGTTATCTTGAACCAGTTCGTCTTACCGAAGCCTTGAATGCTGGTATAGGTATGACCGCTGCTGAAGCAGAATCACAAAGTCCTATGGTGAACCATCCGCCGTTAACTAATGCTCCTCAATTAGTAGCGGTTGGCGGTAATGAAACAGACGAATTTCATCGGCAGGCGCAAATGTATGTGGACGCTTTCTCAAGTGGCGATAGATCAATGGAGATATATATAGTGCCTGATGCAGATCATTTTGATGAACTGAACGTTTTAGCAGAACCTAATAGTCCATTTTTTTCTAAGACACTCGATATACTAAAATCGACGAATAAGTTTTAATGGAGTTAGTCTATCGAAACGCAACCCTCTAGCAACTCAATAAGATTATTACTTTAGATCAAGTTGTTTATATCCTTCTGCAGCGATAGCATCACAGTGTTGCCTAAATGCTGGATGGCCCCCGCTATATCGCATTATTCTGGGTGCTTCTTTACCTTTAACATTTCGATTCACACCGGTCATCCAAGAACCAATTTCATTCTGAAGAAGGCCTTCTCCAAGGCCAAGTACATAATCTGTCCAATCTTTCACACCCTTTGGTGTTGCCATAACCTGCGTTAATTTTTTCTCATTGGCATACTGAATGATACCTGCAATCCATTCTACGCTATATTCTGCAGTTCTGGTGTAATTACCAAGCCCAGCGTGTGGGCCCATCGACATTAACATATTGGGGAAGTCTTGAACGAATACGCCGAGATAGGTCTGTGGACCGTCTTCCCATGCATCCTTGAGTTTCTTTTCGTTTGTCCCTTGGATATCAATGCGATCAAAAGAACCTGTAATTGCATCAAACCCTGTCGCATAAATTATGATATCAAAGTTGTATTCGCATAAGCTGGTCCTTATTCCATTTTCTGTAATTGACTGAATGGGGGTGTCGTTAACGTCGATTAACTCCACATTACCTTGATTAAATGTTTCGTAGTAGTTGGTTTCAAGAGGAACGCGGCGTGTCCCAAACCCATGGTTTTTAGGGATTAATTTTTCGGCTATGGTTGGATCTTTGACCCGCTGGCGTATTTTATTGGCTATAAATTCGCTCGCTAACGCATTCGCTTCACGATTATTCAGCATATCATTAAAATTACCCTGCCAGATCCCAAAGCCAGGGCTTGCATAAAGTTGTTCCCAAAACTCCAATCGTTCGGCTGGGGAAGTCTCCAATATATTCCTTGAGTCTACTGAATGAATATAGCAACCAGGTGTTTCACGGCAACGTGCAAAGATCTCAGGGTATCGGGTACGTATATTCTGCATTTCTTCTTTTGTTATTTTATCATTATGTAGAGGAGCGCACCAGTTCGGGCTCCGTTGAAAAACAGCCAAGTGTCCCGCATCTTTAGCCACCTCCTGGATCGTTTGTATTGCTGTTGCCCCCGTTCCAATGATTCCTATTCGTTTCCCTTTAAAATCAATTTTCTCCTTTGGCCAATGATACGTATGGAAAGATTGCCCTTTAAACCTCTTTACTCCATCAATAGTTGGCATCGTTGGCGCTGATAAAATTCCAATTGCTGTGATCAAAAATCGGCATGTGTATTCTGTTTGGTCTTCAAGCCTTATACGCCAACAGTGTGTTTTTTCTTGATAATGCGCAGAAATAACTTTGGAATTGAATTGGATGTCTTCACGTAAATTGAATTTGTCAGCTACAAAGTTTAGATAACGTTCATTCTCTGGTTGGGAGGAGAAGTGCTCATTCCAGTCCCATTCATCGAGAAGTTCTTTAGAAAATGAATATCCATAAGTCCAGCTTTCTGAGTCAAATCGTGCTCCAGGGTATCGGTTCCAGTACCAAGTACCTCCAACTCCACTTCCAGCCTCGAATGATCGAACTTTAAGGTTAAGTTCACGCAGAAGATGAAGTTGATAAAGGCCGGCAACTCCAGCACCAATTATTATAGCATCATAATTGAGGTGGTGTTGTAAATGGTTCTTCTGATTTGGTGCCACTTTTTGGTCCATTTAAACTCTCCATTTCTCTGACACTTAATATCTAAATTTTTCATGAAATTTACTTGGTTTCAATAAGAAAAACGATATTTCTATAACAAATAAATTTTTTATTATTATCAGCATTGAGTTTATATCGCCCCAATGTCTTTCAATTCTTTTAATTCAATTTCCGATAACCCAAGTTCACCAAGATATACGGCATGATTATCCGCTCCTAAAACTGGTCCAAGAGTACTTACTTCTCCAGGACTATCAGACAGTTTTGGAACTACATTCGGTACAGTCACATCTCCAAGTTTCGGAACGTTAACCTTTTTCATAACTTGACGCGCTTTGAATTGAGGGTCTTCAAAAATATCGGCGATAGAATTAATTGCCCCAGCTGGGACCTCGTTTCGAACGCAAGTTTCAAGTAGATCTGGCCGTGATAAGGAACTGATCCATTGTTCTACTTCTATTAAGACAGCATCTCTACTCGCTAAACGATCAGATTGATTACCAAATCGGTCAAGTAAATCTGGCCTTCGCATCGCTAGAGTTAAACGTTCGAACATTTTATCTGTTGTGCAAGCAATAGCAATATATTTACCATCTTTACATTTGAAATGACCGTGAGGACAAGCATTTAAAGTGCCGGTGCCCTCAGGTTCTCTTATAAAACCATCCATAGCATATCGAGGAGCGATTTCATCTAGAACCCTAAATACGCTCTCAAACAAAGCACAATCTACGATTTGTCCTTTTCCTGTCATTTCTCTATGCCTTAATGCCATCATAATTCCTATGCACCCATTCATCCCTGTCATGTAATCCCCAAGTGAGGTAGAGCCAGGGGTCACTGGGGTTTCACCGGGTAGCCCTGAAAGATGTGTTAACCCACCAACCGCGTGAGCAATTCTAGCAAACCCTGGCCGGTTTTTATAAGGACCTGTTTGGCCATACCCTGAAATCCTCAGCATTATTAAACCAGGATTAATTTCACTTAATACATCCCAACCTAATCCCCATTTCTCTAATGTACCCGGTCTAAAGTTTTCACAAATTACATCACAATTTTTTACCAATTTTTTTAATATTTCTGCACCCCCGGGTTTACTCAAATTAAGTGTTATTGATTTTTTGTTGCGAGCTTCATTAAGCCATGCGAGTGATTGGTATGGCAGATCTGTTTGTGTTCCGAACAAACGTAATGGGTCTCCACCATTTGGGTGCTCTACTTTTATAACATCAGCTCCAAATTCCCCTAGAAGTGTTGCTGCGTATGGCGCAGCTATAAAGCAAGCAATGTCTAAGACCCTAATGCCTTGCAGGGGTTTTGAAGTTTCCGTCATCGAATTTATTTCCTTGTTTGTAAAAAATTATTGTTTAAGCAAGATCGCAATTACTAAATGTAGATTAACGCATTTACCATATGCTAAGGGGTGAAAAATTCTAACTTTTGAATTAAATAAATTATAATTTTTCATTTTATTTACAGCCCAAAACGTCTTCAGTTTAGCCGTCTTTGAGTATTGTATCCGCAATCTTTTCAGCAACCATGATAGTAGGAAAATTAGTGTTAGCACATGGTACAACTGGAAAAATTGAGGCGTCCACCACCCTTAACCCTGAGATCCCTCGCACACGTCCCTGGTTATCGGTGACTGCCATTGGATCATCGTCCGCACCCATACGGCAGCTGCAGGATGCGTGCCAGACCCCGACGGCGGCTTTACGTATGAATGCTTCTGCTTGGTCATCATCATTGCAAATTTCTTTTAAATTAAAACCCTCCATGAGAAAGTTTTTAATAAGGTATTCGCGAAGAAATTTTGGTCCATCGAGAAACTTGGCCGCGATACTTGTGAGGATTTTGTTTTTTGTAGTAATTGCCCCCACTTGTCGAACTTTATCTGAGTACGCTGCTGGAAATGGGTCACTCGTAACAGCTTGCATAGCAGGGTCCGCATATAGAGGTGCTAGTCGGCGAATTGCATCCATCAAACGGTCTAAATCTCTTTTATCGGAAAGTAGATTAAAATCAACCGATGGCTCATCGCGCCAGTTGGGTGAATTTAGTTTGATTTCGCCAGTTTCTGAATATGTTTTATTTACAAAAATAAGAAAAGCACCAATTTGCTCACCTACTTTATGCCAGGAATTCTTTGATGTTCCAACAACAAACATGTCACCTGCAGGTGCTCCCTCAATTTCAGAAGAATAGCGCATAGCTAGGTTCATGTGCCGCCGTGTTAGCTCATTTCGAACGCGCGCATGTGGGTGCAGGAATGACGCTATGGCCACAGATGGGTGATCCATCAAACGTTGTCCAACCCCTGGAAGCGCTTTTCGTAATGGGATGCCTAATTCACTCAAATGGCCTGCTGGTCCAATACCGGCACGCATTAAATGCGCGGGAGAGTGGATTGCGCCAGATGATAGTATGATTTCACGTCCTCTGAACTCCTCTGGCTTGCCGTTAACAAGAGCTCTTACGCCTACGCAGACAGTATTCTCAAAAAGTAACTCAGTAACAACTGTGTGGGTTGAAAGGTATAAGTTATCCCTGTTTCTAACATCATTTGTGAGATAACCAATCGATGCTGAAACACGCTTCTCTTCCGCATTAGATATAGTGACTGGAAAAAACCCGTCCTCAAAGAAACCATTTTGATCAGGAAGGTACTTATAGTTTGCCCGTTTAAGTGTTTCCAATAAAGCTTTAGAATGCTCTGACCAATGCTTCTCTGGGACGCGTCGTACTGGCATTGGGCCATCTTTTCCGTGCCAGTCGTCATTTATATCAAGGTCTGTTTCCAACTTTTTAAAATAAGGGAGAACGTTGTTCCAATCCCAGCCAGACGCGCCGCGTGCTTCCCACTCGTCATAATCAGTGGGAGCTCCTCGATTTGCCATTTGGCCATTAATGGATGACCCGCCACCCAGGACGCGAGCTTGTTCATACTTTCGTAAAGGTGGTTTTGGTGCATCCTTATCGTTATGCGAATTAACCTCAGTAGTAACTTTTAGGCCTGACCAAATGAATCTATCGTTCAAATAAGCTGTGCCTGGATAACTATCTAGAATTTCTGGTGGGACTTTGTCTGGTGGCGTATCCTCTCCAGCCTCACATAAAAGAACATTATTTGTACTACGTGCCGAAAGCCGGTTTGCCAAAACACTACCGGCTGATCCACCTCCGACGATTATATAGTCAAATTCCATGCTAACTCCCTATCAGAACAAAAACACCAAATTATTCTCAACAATAGTTACTTGCGCTTAAATATGACGAACGATGTAAGCGTTGTTGAAACTGCAACGGAGATAACGATATAAGGTTTAAGTCTTTCTACAAAGCATCTTCTCAGAGAAGTAAATTGGGATCAACTCACAAAGAGATCATCATCTTGATCGCAATAAAATAGTGCCAGAGTTTTGATACTCACTTAAGTTCCGAAGTTTTCTTAATAAATAAAAATTCAAATATAACCGGGAGATAACGTTGATGAAAAGAACCTGTAGATATTTACAGAACTTTATTGAGCACCGTGTAATAAAGTTGTCATATTATTGATTTTTGAACTGATTTAATATTTGGATCAGGTTAAATTGATAATTTTTTTGGGGGTATTTTTCCAACGTGAGAATTTGTTAAAATCAATTTTATCCCAGTTCTGATCCCCAAAAATCGCTAAGTATCGAGCGACATTAGTTTTGTCTATCACTGTCATAGGAGCTGTGAATTCAAAACCTAAGTCCTCAAAATCTGCGCCTTTATGATAATCGTGAATGAGCACCATGGCCCAGGCGCCTTGCATGAAGTGCCCACCGATAGAAGCTACCATCTTACCATCGACAATCTTTTCTAATGCCTCAGTTGACCAATTAAGTCCGCCTACAAAAATATTTTCGCCAGGAATTCTGTTACGTTTAACTACGGCATCAATGGCACCCAACGCCATTGGATCATTTGCGGCCCAAATGAGTTGCGTGCCAGACCAACGTCTTATAAGGCCATATATCTGCGACTCAGCCTTATCCCTTCGCCATTGACTGTGAATGGTCTGTTGAAGTTCAACATTTGGATGTTCTCTCAATGCTCTTTTTAATCCACTTAAGCGTAAAGAAGAAGCCGTAGTAGCTCTGCTTCCGCCGATAGCTAAAAGGCCTATTTTTTTTATTGATTTAAATTCTGTTGAGCTCTGTTGGGCAGAAATTATTGATTGGGCAATATCATACCCAGCCTTTTCGTGATTTGGATATATGTGTGCAATCCAGTTAGGAACCGTTTCTCGGGGTTTGCCGTATCGATTAACCTGTTCAGCGGAAAGAGTGTTATTTAATAGTATAATTTTAACAGAGGATGGTATTTCATCAAGCATTCTGCCCGCTGCGAGTTTTTCATTGACCAAGATCATATAATTAGGAGGAGTGTCGGATTGAACAGCTTCTTTGGCTAAATCGATCATCTTCAAATGATCTCGTTCAGCATAGACAACTTTAGCATCTAAATTTAAATCGTAGGCTGCTGCCATCATAAAATTGGATACCATGTCCCAAAAAACCTCTCCTGTTTTGCCAGGGTTAATGAACAAAACACTAGGTTTTTCTGCCTGGGAGTAGGATGAAACACTAAATGAAAAGACAACAATTGTTAGGAATACAAATATTTTATTAGATAATTTACTCATCATATCATTTTGATTCCATAATCCAGGCTCCGTCCCAATCTTTGGTGGGGGGGGTATTTTTAAAAACAGAGATCCGGTCGATATAAAGCTTCGCTACAGGATCGCCAGAGGGTTGTTGCTTCATAAAAGCACCAAAACTAGTTTCTGCTGCATCCCAATTCTGGGCATAGTAATGATCTATGGCACTTTGCCATGAATCCGCTTGGTGTTGAGGGATTGGCTTATTAGAAACCCCTTCATAAATTCGAACAGGTTCAAATTTTCCTTTGACTCTAATTAGATCAACAAAACGGAAACCTGCTTGCAATTCTGTTGGTATTTCCTTCCATGTAAACTCACTAATCAGAAGTTGTGCACCATATTGTTTTGTTGCTCCCTCTAAGCGCGCAGCTAGATTTACAGCATCGCCAATCACGGTGTAGTCCATCCGACGGGCAGAACCTATATTCCCAAGCACGACCTCACCAGTGTTTAAGCCTATCCCAATTTCAATCGCGTTCTCGCCACGAGTTGCGCGCTTTTGATTTAATCTCTCGAGAAACTCTAGCATTTTCCAGGCTGATGAAACAGCATTCTCAGCATCATGATCGGTGGTAAATGGAGCACCAAAAATGGCCATAACCGCATCGCCGATATACTTGTCTAAAATACCATCATGCGTATCAATCATTTCTACCATTCCCGAAAGATATTCGTTGAGCATCTTTACTGTTGCTCTAGCTCCAATTTTTTCTGATATGGTGGTGAATTTTCGAATATCGGAAAAAAGAACAGTTGTTTTTTGCGAGAGCCCGCCCAATTGGTCGGTCCCACTTTCCAGCAGTTGATCAACAACTCTGCTCGGTATGTATCTAGACATTGTGCCCCGAACACGTTTTTCTTCGCTTATATCTTCTAACACCGAGAGATACCCGGCGGGTTTGTCTTCAAGATCAAATAATGGAGCGACCGAAAGGTTAACGGCAACATCATCCGCCTTTTTTAGACATAATAAATTATCCATCGTTTGGCGCGGTTTGCCCAATTTTTTGACCTGATTTAACGTATCTATTACCCAACTATTATCTGGTCCAAGTATCGCACTGAACCGTTTCCCTTCGACTTTTTGGTTTTTCAGTCCGAGAATGCGTCTTGCTGCTCCGTTTAATTTTTGAATACGCTTGTTTTTGTCTAATGAAACAACACCATTGGTTAAACTTCTTAATATACTTTCGTTATAGTTTCGCATGGTTAAGACATTGTCGAACAATTGTGCATTCTCTATTGCAGCACTAGCCTGGGCAGTTAAAGAAGTTAAACGCTTTATATCGTGCTCCGTAAATGCACCATTGATTTTATTGAGAACTTGAGTAACGCCAAGGCTTTTGCCTTCTTTAGTTTTGATGGGTAAGCATAAAATATTCTTTGTTTCAAACCCGGTTTTAGAGTCAATTTCCTTGTTAAACCGGGGGTCTTGGTAGGGAGCCGCTATGATCTCTGGTTGCCCCGTTTGAAAAACAATACCTGCAATACCTTCGCCAGGTTGTAATTCAATATTCATATCAACAATTCCTTGGGCAACCCTAGACCAAAGTATATTTTTTTCGGGGTCGTATAAAAATAGAGTGCTTCTCTCAGCATTTAATAAATCAGAGGAAGCATCCATTATCTGTTTGAGCAAGTTATCTAAATTTAATTGACTGGCAATCGCACTAGTAGTTTCCAAAAGTTTTGCTTCATCTTGCCGGTTTTTTTGATCAGCTTCCATCGATCGAGCAATATCTCCAATTTCATCATTTCTTTCGATATATTTGACATTTACCTCTGTTGTATAATCACCTTCGGACCTCAACCTCATCAAGGCACTCATATTGGTGATGGGGAGTGTGAAAGCGCGAATGGCTAATGCAAGTCCTATTATGAGCACGGCTAAAATCGTTATGCCCGAAATAATACTATTGAGAATATCGGCCTTTAAGGCTTCAGCAATCGTTGTTGTAGAAACCCTGACCTTTATTGTTCCAACTTTACGAGCCTTTTTATCATCATTTATGTACTCAATATCCCTAGAAACCTCGATAAAGAGTGGAACCTCAACAGGTTGTTCCCTTTCACTCGATTGACTTGCGTTAAAGTTCAAAAACAGCTCACCGGCATCGTCAATAACCTGCACGCTGATGATGTCGGGATCCTCTAACATGCCTCTTAGGTTGCCTTTTGCTCTTTCTTTATCATAATCCCATAATGGACCTGCTAAAGAGATGGCCTGAGTAGCTATCGTTAATTGGGCGCGAAGATCTAGAGACTTGATCCGGTCTGCGTCATTTTTTCCAATACTGTAAATAGACTGGACTATAAAAATCACTGAAACGAGCATTGAAATTGCAATAATAATGCGAGTCGACAAATGGAGGCTATTGAATTTAAACACAGTATTTTTGCCTTTCAAGTCAGAAAAATGTTCGCTAGTGCTTTTGTGGTTTCCTCAATTTAATCAGTCGACTAATGAAGAAACATCATAATTAGTCAACACAGTGGAGTTCGACAATTTAAGAAAAAATTCAACTCGTTTTAACACAAAAGTTATAATAATTGATTTTTTTATCATCGTTTTTTTATATTCTGTTATTTGATGCCATTATCGTCAATTGAGTATATTTCATTTGATTGCTATGGCACTTCAACGAATTTCCAGATTGGAAAGCTGAAGAGTTTGAACGGCAAGGTGAAATTATGGCTAAGCGCGGTTTGTACTAACCGCTGGCTATGAAAATCTCATGATATTCGAAATGAGGCACAGAAGGAGGGATTGACTAAAATGGTTGAAAAATTTAAGGAAACGAAGGAGACATATCTACCAATCAACTCTGGATAAATGGTAATTGAGTGGCAATTATTATTACTAGGACCATCCTTTTTATTGTAGGGTGGTTCGGTAATCTTTCTTCAGTATGCGAGAGATCAGCGCCGCCTTTCTCAATTAGTTGGCGGGACAAAAGACCATTACGCAAGCATCCAAAGGCAAGCGACAAGTGACAGACAGAAAGAGAAAAGGGGAAAGCGATGTACAGTAACTTCCCGAGATTGGCCACTCAATATGGATTAGAAAAATTGACAATTCATTATGAGGGGTGGGAAAAGCAGGGAAACTTTTTGTCTGGGGAAATTCGTTATAAAGCTAGCGATTATCAAGAAGAGAAGACAGTTAACTTCCGCCTCCTAGAGGAAGATCTAGACGAATACGGATTTCCTAAGCTTCAGATAACCTGGGACGATCAGACTAAGGTCTATAATTTAAGCGAGGACCGCAGCGCTCAAACTGGGATTGACTCTATAAAATTTGAATATGAGTGGAATCTGGCAGAGGTGTTTGGCTTGGCAGTGCTTCATACGAATAATGAGATCACTGCTTTGACGGCTCCCGATGCATCAGAGAAATTGCCTATAGTTGGAAATGCGTAAACAGATTTAAGACACTGGTATCGTGTCAGAAAAAATTGTAGGATTGTCGACAATAATATGATGCCCAATTATTGGATGAAATCTTTAAATTATATGGAATAACGCTGATGCTATTATCGTCAATTGAATATATTTCATTTGATTGCTACGGCACGTTAACTAATTTCCAGATTGGAAAATTGACGAAAAAGCTATTTGCCGATCGTATTCCTGAAAATCTTATGTCTGAGTTTCTTATAGATTACAGCGCTTTTAGGTTCGATGAGGTGTTGGGGGCTTGGAAACCTTATTATGATGTCTTGCATGATGCCTTGGCCCGAACGTGTAATAAGTGGACCATTGATTTTACCAAAGAGGATGCAGAAGTCATTTACGAAATGGTTCCAACCTGGGGCGCGCACTTTGAGGTCCCGGGTGCCTTAGAGAAAATAGCAACGGTTCTACCCCTTGTTATTTTATCGAATGCGGCGGATGAGCAAATTCAAAATAATGTAAATAAACTTGGGGTGTCTTTTCATTCTGTGCTGACTGCAGAGCAAGCGGGAGCCTATAAACCAAGGCTTCAAGCATTTGAATACATGTTTGATAGTTTAAACTCTAAGCCTGAACATTTTCTCCATGTGTCATCTAGTCTCCGATACGACTTGATGAGCGCTCATGATTTAAAAATCTCAACGCGGGTCTTTGTGGATCGTGGACATGGTCCGGGGTGTCCTGCTTTTGAGTATTATGAAATTAAAGACTTGTGGGGACTTCCAGCCTTATTGGGGGTTTGAGGCAAAACATGCCATTGAAAACTAAATCTATTCAACGCCTCAGTCGTTTAACTTTGTCGGGACAGATCGCGAAACAACTTCGTGAGGATATTTTAACCGGTAAATTGTTACCAAATCTGCAATTAAATGAAAAAGAACTTGCACTTTCGTTTGGTGTCAGTCGGGGGCCATTACGCGAAGCTATGCAACGCTTAATTCAAGAAGACCTGCTGCGCAGTGAACCGCATCGTGGAGTGTTTGTTGCAGAAATAAATGAAACGGATCTCACTGATATTTATTTTGTCCGCGCAATGATAGAAACAACTGCAATTAGAAATATTATCATTTCCAAGAACTTCAAGAAAACTTCTACCCAACTGTCGCGCATTTCGGAAAAAATGGACAAGGTTGTTCGTGCCAAGAGATGGAAACAAGGAAGTGAACTGGATTTTGAGTTTCACCAAACCTTGGTTGATTCTGTTGGTAGTAAAAGATTGTCCAAAACATACAGAACCAACCAAACAGAAACACGTTTGTGCCTTTACAGACTGATGGGGAGTTATCGGTGCAGTGAAGAATTGGCTGTAGAGCATTTCCGATTTGCGGAAATACTACATAAAGGGGATTTAGTGGCTACACTTAACGAACTAGAGGCTCACTTCGGCAACCCGGTGTCAATTATGCGCCGAGCTCAAAACGAAAAAGTATCTTAAGGCTGCTGGAGTTCTATTAAATGAGTTCGCAAATCGATATTCTATCGTCCGATATTACTAACCTTAGTGATTATATGGCATTAGTGAATATTGTTGGATGGCCACATACAGCTAAGGATATCTTTTCTTTGTTAATATTAGGGCGACCCTGGCGTGCGGTTGACCGGGAAAGTCGAGAAGTGATTGGTGTTGCTGTCTGGTGGCCTATGGGGCGTGATTGGGGACGAGTTGGCCTGGTTATCGTATCTCCAAAATTTCAAGGACAAGGCATTGGCCGCAGTTTAATGAAAAAAGTGCTATTAGACGCCGGCGCACGTTCACTTATGTTACTAGCGACGGAAGAGGGCAGACCGCTTTATAATCAACTTGGTTTCAAAAGTGTAGGTTTAACGCAACGACATCAAGGATATTGCTCTCATGACATGTCAACCGAGCCTGGCATTCAATCGGCTAGCCTTAAGGATTTAAGAGAGATTATTGCATTGGACGCAACAGTAACCGGTTTCGATCGATCGCCTATGATTACCCAAATGTTTGGAGTGGGAAACACAACCATACTAAGAGAAAAAAATAAAATTATAGGATATGCAATAAGGCGCTCATTTGGTTTAGGCACCACGCTTGGTCCTTTGGTTGCGCGTAATGAAGATTGTGCGAAAAAATTGTTTATGGCATCGGTAAATCTGGGAGTTCTCCGAATCGATCGGATATTAAGGGCTGATAAGTTTGGACAATTCTTAGAAGCACAGAACATACCTGGAAATGAAATTAGTCATTCGATGGTCCGGGGTCGTAAACCGTCAGGTTCAGGAAACTGCCACTTATTTGCGATGGCGAGCCACGCATGGGGTTAAAAGGAACAAAAATGCATAAAGTTATTATTGTCGGACGTGGATTATTTGGAAGTGCTGCAACCCGCCATTTAGCAGAAAGAAGTAACGGTATACTATGTGTTGGTCCAAATGAACCAAAAAACCGTCAAACGCATACGGGGGTATTTGGTAGCCACTATGATGAAGGACGCATGACAAGAGTAGTCGATCCAGTAAGTGAATGGGTCGTTGCAGCGAAAAATTCGATAGACCGATATGCCGACCTTGAAAACCGAAGTGGTATTAAGTTTTTTACTTCATCTGGCTACCTTGGTATCGGTGATCCCACTTCGGACTATAATGAGAGGTGCGCTGCCGCGGGCGCTAAAGTCGGTGTAGCAATCCAAAAACTCAGTCCAGCTGAAATTCGATCTAAATTCCCGTTTCTTTCTGTTGATAACAATTCTGATGGACTATTAGAAGCAGAAACAGCGGGACATGTTAACCCGCGTGCTATGGTTCTTGCACAAACTAAACTTGCCGAAATGGCGGGTGCTACGTCTGTTTTTGATCAGGCCACAAAAATTTTTCATACTTCACAAGGTGTCGAGATTCAACTTGCATCAGGTAAAACTCTTAAATCTGAAAAAGTCATAATAGCAACAGGAGGTTTCACATCGGCGTGCGGCTTGAGCCCCGTTGATTTAAATTTACGCGTCTTTGGTCGTACGGTAGTCCTCGCAAAGATACAGGGATCGCTTATCAACGAGCTTTCAAAAATGCCGACAATAATACACTGCAAAAGCGGTGCTTATATTTTGCCGCCAATCCGCTATCCAGATGGAAATATATATTTAAAACTAGGCATTGGAACTAATTCCGATACTACCTTTGAAACATTGGAGAACCTCCAAGCGTGGTTTAAGGGGAAAGGATCGGAAGAAAATCGTCGGGAATTTAGTGAATTTATTCTGAACCTTATTCCCTCTTTATCGATCTGCGCCAATTGGCATACCGATACTTGTGTGGTTACTCAAACTCAAAATGGGTTACCTATTATTAGATATGTTGATGAAGGAAAAACCGTTGTCGCCGTGGGTGGAAATGGAAAAGGTGCTAAAGGTGCTGACGAATGGGGTAAAGTTGCAGCAGATATTATTAGTTCTTAGTCTACACCAAGATTCATTTACACAAAAGAATACCATAATTGTTTGGGGTGACGGTAACAGAAGGGCGTGATATTCAAAAGAGGCTGGTTTAGGGTAACCTGATGGCACCCTGCAGAAACTAATATTTTAGTTTTTGTTTAATGATATTTTCTGCGCATAGATTGATATTAATTTGGCCCGAGTTGGAATCATTTTGTTAAACATACAATAAAAAATAGCTAACTTAAGAATATTTACAAAAATTAATTAGGAGCCCTATTTGTTCAATTCTTCATCAACCTCAATATCAGTACAAGCAGATTTGCATCATCAATACTTCTTAGGATTACAATTGATGGTCGCGGTAGAGAAGGGGCCAACTATTGTAGGTGATTGGATGTTTAATTTATTTCGCCAGCAACATGAAGATAAGTTTTTATCTAGCTTCAATAAACTTGGCCTCGAAAATCTATCTCACGCGGTTGCGTGCGCTAAATATCATGTCCTTTCAAACAGCGTTGGTGGTGTCCGAGTTGAGTACCTAGCGGAGACTGATACGAAGGCTTGGGTACGATTTAGGTATCCCCGGTGGATGTATGATGGTCCAGCAATTTGTGGCATTCCGATAGAAGCCAGTCGTGGCTTTTTAAAAGGCTGGTATGCACAAAACGGAGTGACATTGAAAAACCCGCGATTAGGGTTTGTTTGCGTCTCTGAGGATTTAACAGGGGATTTTGGATTTTGTGGTTATTTCAAGGAATTCGAGAAAGATTTATTACCAGAAGAAAGACTGCAATTTTCCCCAAAAGAAAGACCCCCACGTTTCAACCAAGCAGATCAACCCATTCCTCCTAAAGAACATTGGTCTCTTGAAAGATTAGCAAAAGCAAATCGTAATTATTCAATTGAGTTTTGCCGAAATGGGATCAGAGAATTGATTAAAATAATAGGTAGCGCAGATACCCAGGATATTGGTAAACGTGTTGCACGGCTCACCGGTTTACAACAATATGCTCATATGGCCAAAACTTTAAATTGTATAGATGGGTCTTTAAATGATGCCGGGGAGTTTCTAATTAAAGCACTTGAGGGAATGGGGGACACCATAAAACGTTCAGATAAACCCAACCAAATTATCCTTCAGCAAAGGCCTTTAAGAATTATCCGTGGCATTGAAGGGGAAGAGAGAGAAGTCGTATTGACCTGTTGGGTTGAACTTTGGCGGGGAGCCCTCCAATCGCACCGCGAGTTTATGGACCTTAAGATACAAAATATAGGCGATGAGTTAATTTGGTGTCTGTCTCCAGAAAGTCACGAAGGGTAATTGATTAGAAAGTTTAGGGTTCGTTTAATATTGGAAAATGATAAAAAATATAGCTGTTAGATTTTACAAACAGTTCGAAACAAAGAATAAAAGAATAATCGCAATGATCCCATCAGATATATGCCCAATTGCCGATGAGGTTGATTTGCGACTACGTTACCCGCAGCCGATGAGTCGCGCGAGCGATAAGGTTCTTGATCACCTTGACTTCCATTGCTTATCAATTTTGACGCTTTCCCCTTTCTATAGTCTGTCCAATCATAGGCCTGAAGGTGCTGATATTTCGCCCCGTGGCGATCCACCGGGGTTCCTGCGGGTGCTTGATGATCGCCATCTCCTGTTACCGAACCGGATTGGTAAAATAATAGGCTGGATAATCTTGCTAATATCCTGGTCCATCCTGCGATTGGATTACTGGTTCTAGTTCCGGGCATGGATGAGACACTGCGAATTAATGGTTGGGCGCAAATTACTGATGATGCGCGGCTTCTGGAAGACAGCGCGGTACGTGACCAAGTTCCAAATATTGCCGTTTTGATTACAGTAAAGGAAGCCTTTCTGCATTGTCCCAAGGCGTTTGTCCGGTCTGGCCTGTGGGCCCCCGCCAAGTTCATCGACCTTTCCAGTTTACCAAGCTACACCATCATGCTCACTGATTATGTTGCTGGGCTAAGTGCTGAAGAACCAGAACTGCAAGGCAAAGTTATGGCTAAGCGCGGTTTGTACTAACCGCCTGCTATATCTTCTTTGATGCCGTAAATAGTACTAAACTAGAAACAAAATGAACAGCGTGTACCTTGTGTTAGTAGTGAATTCCACACTCGTAATGCTTTTTATAAAGTAAGTTTATTCACCCTTTTTCTGCGAACCATTGGGGGAATGGATCCTGGAGTTTTTGAAAAACTTTTGGGTTGGAAAGATAATCTTTCACAAGGCATTCATCGAGCTTTTTTCTAATATCATTTGTATTTATTTGATCTTTAAGGCCAATAAAAACTATCTCTTGCCTACGATCACCATATTCGGTGGTCCAGTATTGCTTCACAACTTCTTCAACAGCCACTGGGTCAGGCCATTGATTTTTGGGTATTGATGCCCACCAACGACCAATACCTTTATGTCGAACAAATGCGCCCGCTTGAGAAATTTCGCCAACAAAGTCGGGTCTGGAAGATAGCCAAAAGAAGCCCTTAGCACGGAGTACCCCAGGCCATTCTTGACTAAAAAACGAATGAATTCTTTTTGGGTCAAAAGGCTCACGTGCGTGATAAACAAAACTGGTTATCCCATATTCTTCGGTTTCTGGCACATGTTCGTTGGGGTTATACAACTCTTGTGCCCAAAGAGGGTGTTCTTGTGCCTCCTCTAGATCATACAAGCCAGTATCAATAACGTCTTTCATATCCACTTGTGAAAGCGATGTTTCGATAATTTTTGCTTTTGCATTCAAACCATAAATGATGGCTGTGATAATTTTTAATTCTTCTTTTGAAATTAAATCAATTTTATTTAGTATAATTACATTGGCAAATTCAATTTGTTCTACAAGTAAATCAACCAAGGTCCGTTGATCGGTTTCACCAAGGTTTTCTCCTCTATCTTTCAAGAAGTCAGTTGAACTATAATTCCTGATTAGGTTGGCTGCATCAACAACCGTTACCATCGTATCCAGCTCCGAGACATCCGATAGACTATTCCCCGACTCGTCCCGAAAGTCAAAAGTGGTTGCTACAGGTAAAGGTTCAGAAATACCTGTGCTTTCAATCAGAAGGTAGTCAAATTTTCTTTCCGTAGCTAATTCACGCACTTGGTCAAGAAGGTCTTCGCGTAGTGTACAACAAATACACCCATTACTCATTTCCACTAATTTTTCTTCAGTGCGAGAGAGTTCAGCGCCGCCTCTCTCAACTAAAGCAGCATCGATATTGACTTCGCTCATATCATTAACAATTACAGCGACCTTTTTTCCTTCTCGATTATTGAGCACGTGATTAAGCAACGTCGTTTTGCCTGCACCTAAAAATCCAGACAGTACTGTTACGGGTAGCTTTTTATTATAAGATTGAAGCATTATAGGATTTCCTTGTATTGAACAGAGGTTTGACCAAAACCAGCATTTCTATATCAGATTAAAGCGTTATAACTTGGTCAGGCATATTGCTCGCGAGAGCCTGATACAATTGAGGAAAGCATCCTGCTATAACGCCGTCTACTAGTCCTGCGGCTTTTACCTGACCTGTCCCACATTGTTCGAAGGTACCCTCCGCAAGGTTGCGTCTAACAGCGCATTGGTCACAAACCATTAAGAGTATATTTTGTTCTTTTGCTATCTGGGAAAGTCTTTCACCAATTGGGTCACCTTTTCTCAATGCAAAAATATTATCATCAAAAAACATCATTCCAGCTACCTTTGGTCCGTGGTTCCCCTGTTCTAATTGTGGCAAGATCATGGTCGAAAGCTTAAAGGTGGTCGCCATATTAGTTGCAAAAACGTACGCTACTTTCATTTTATACTATCCCCAATCCGTAATGTTATGTTATAACATAACATTGTTAAACCAAGACCTTTTAAACTGCAATAGGTGAGTACAAAATGAGTGTTTTCGAGCCGTCAGATTTAAAGGCTTTAACTAAATTTCAATCTTGTGAGAGCCAGTTAGGCTTAGTTAAAAGGAATCCTTTAGATGGATCAAACGAGTTTTTTAGTGAACTAATGCAAACAACTTTTAGTGTTGTGGGCCAAGTTTTTAAAGAAAGTAGTTTAGAGGATATCAAATTCATACTTGAAGAGGATATTTCGAGCAACTTGCAATCTAACCCGTTTTTTGAACTCTGGGTTGCCGATATGGCGGACATTTGTAACATTTTTTGTGATATGGTTGGGGAAGACGCTATTGGTTTTTGTTTGGGTACGAAACGTGGCTGCCGCCGTTATCATATAGATAATGTTCCGATGCGATTGTTAGTAACTTATGCTGGTCGAGGTACGGAATGGCTTCCTGAAACTGCTGCTAATCGTCAGGCTTTTGAAGGCGGCATGCCAAACGAGTTAATCTTAAAAGATCCTTCGGCCCGTCAGTTTGTAGGAATATGGGATGTCGCAATTTTTCGAGGAGGACCGAAAGGCATATTACACCGTACACCAGATGATGCTTTGAATGGCGCATCTATTTTGATGCGCCTGGATCGCGAAGACTTTTGGGAAAATGTCTTGGGGCAATACACCTCTTCTCTAAAAAGTAAATGACTGATAGGAACATCGAAGGTAATTCTCTCTGGTCTTGGCCAAGGCCCATCAAGCTTTTCGTGTTATGGGCCAATATAAGCGTGATATAAGTAATCCTTAATTTCTCTCGGTACCTATTAAGTTTTGTGAAGTGCTGACGTTTATTTTTTCTTAGCGGCTGTCCATCCTCTCCGTGCCAGCATGATACCCATGAATATCAAAAAGCCGCCAAATACAATGCGCAAAACGTCGGCTGGCAATTCGTGTGCAAGGGTGGCACCTATTGTAATTCCAATAATCGCAGCTGGTATTAGGAACTTCAGTTCCTGCCAAAGCACTCTGCCTTTTCTCGCATGCGGCACTACACCGGCTAATGCATTTGTTACGTTTAACGCTAACGCTATCGCCAGGCCTTCAACAACGGGTACACCGTAGAAAGCTGCTAACCCCAACAACACCAATGCGCCACCGCCGATACCAAATATCCCTGAAAGTGTGCCGGCGAAAAGACCCAAACCTATATACGCCCACAGGGGTGGAGTGCCAGGAACTACGTGGCCGAGCAAAGAGAGGCCCATCCCCTGATCGATTAAGCGAATTGCTACGAAAATCTGAATTAAGGAAAAGAGGACCAGCATCCAACGGGGGGTTAGGCGTGCGAGTATTTTTGAGCCGATAATAGTGCCCGTGACGCCGCCAATTATGACCACGATAATGGATACAAGTCCAATCGAGATGCCCCCAAGCAATGAATGGATAGTTAAGCCTATACAAGAAAGCATCGTAACAGCAGCCAACGATGTGCCAACAGCTGCTTGTGGACTGACGCCAGCGATGAGCAGGAGCGGCGTGATCAATACACCGCCGCCTAGTGCTATCAGTCCGTTCATTAAGCCCGCTAACAAACCGAGTGCTATTGCACGCTTTCGCGAAAAATACATGCGAAATTCCAAAATATTAATAAGCTTAGTTATTTGAGTTGTAATAATTAACTCAACGGTTTTAATTTTTATAGTATGGTTAACGATAAAAAGGGTCTTTGGCTGCAAAAGGGCGATTTCACATGGAAGCTTTGATCGAAAAGTTGGAAAATTCTAGTGAGTATAAGGTTCTCAAACGGCTTTCACCGCCACACCAGTACAACCCGCCCGACGGAACGGCGACGAAGATCGCCGTATATATTGATCTTGAAACGACAGGTCTGAACCATGAAACTGACGAAATCATCGAGATAGCACTTGTTCCGTTTCGTTATTCGACTGATGGCAGAATTTTTGAATTGCTTACTCCATACAACGAACTTCAAGAGCCCAAATCCGGACTGATTTCAGAAGAAATCACTAAGATCACCGGTATTACTAATGAAATTGTAAAGGGTCGGAATATAGACCTCCAAAACGTGATTGATTGCGTTTCCGAAGCTTCATTGATCATTGCCCACAATGCAGAGTTTGACCGAAAATTTGCCGAAGCAAAATTTGAAATTTTCAATACCAAGCCGTGGGCCTGCTCGTTAAACCAAATTCCATGGAGAGAGGAGGGCCTGGATAGTGGCAAACTCGAATACCTCGCTATGAAGAGTGGCTTCTTTTATGAAGCCCACCGGGCCACGACTGACTGCTATGCAGGTATTGAATTGCTGTCCCAACGGCTCCCTAATTCTGGGCGTTTAGCGTTCCAGGTTTTACTCACCACAGCAAGGAAAGATAGCCGCCGAATTTGGGCTGAACAGGCACCATTCGACTTCAAGGATATTCTCAAGAGTCGCGGGTATCGGTGGAATGATGGAAATGATGGTCGCCCGAAAGCTTGGTTCTACGATGTGAACGAAGATGCTTTGGATGACGAATTAAAATTCCTTAATGATGAGATCTACCAACGAAACACCGACCTTAATGTTTCTAAGATTTCAGCCTTTGATCGGTTCTCAATAAGAGTGTGATCTCCCGCTGAGTCCATTATTTTGATTTTAGTTTCGTGCCGAGCTGAACCACTGCCTCTTTAAAAGACAGTAATTTTTGTGCGTTGAGATACACTGATCATCAAGGGAGTTAATCTCTGTAACACGGTACTTCGGTAATGATTAAGTAAACACAATTAAGAATGGCGGTTGGAAAGACAGAAATGGTTATCAGTTCGATTTAGAAAAAGCAGAAGCAGAATACAGACATCGTGACTATACCTTGTAATGAATAGGACCGGATTAGTGCGTTATACTAACAGCCATGATTGAGGTTTTAAATTTTATAGGGGTTCATGCCACAGTTTCCCTGTCCCCGTACTAAAATCCTACCTTCACTTTTATTAAAATATTCTATCAAATACTTACTGTAATTACTCTACGGCGGTTTTCGTCCTTCATATAGTTTTCCGCGCAGACCCCATACCAGATAATCGGGTTTTCTTGCATTAGTTCTCAATACCGAGCGGGCAAATGGTTGATTTTCATCTAAAAACTCTGTCCAATTGCTTCCAAAACACCATCATGGGTGGATTAAAGCTAATGCTTTCGGCTTTATGCGGTGTAAAAAATAAAGAGCATTAAAAGTTATTAAACCTTATGTAAAAGTTAATGTGGTTTTCCAACACTTGGAGGATTGATCTGATGGGCCAACAAATGCACCTCAATCTGTTTATACACAGTCGTGGTCACCACGAGGCGTCCTGGCGCCATCCCAAGGCATCGCCGAAAGCTTTAACCGATGTCTCGTATTTTGTCGAAGCTGCACAGACTGCGGAACGTGGACTATTCGACTCAATCTTTCTCGCGGATACACTGGTCGTTCACGATGATGTGGGCCATGCCGCGAGAACCTGGCTGGAACCGATCTCGACATTAAGCGCTCTCGCCATGGCAACGGAAAAAATCGGTCTGATCGCAACAGCATCTACGACCTATATGGAACCGTTCAATCTGGCACGACAGTTTGCCAGTCTCGACCACGTCAGCGATGGGCGGATTGGTTGGAACATCGTTACCACCTGGTCAGTTTTGGCCGCCCAAAACTTTAGTGCGCGTAACCAAGTATCTCACGCGGAACGGTATCTACGTGCTGAAGAGTATCTCACGGTCACCAAGGCGCTTTGGGACAGTTGGAGCGATGGTGCGATAATCGACGACCGAGTTGGGGGAATTTACGCAAGAACAGAAGGCATTCGGCCGATTGATCATTTAGGAGATTATTACGAGATCGCCGGACCACTGAATGTTCCGAGATGTCCGCAAGGTCGCCCAGTCCTTGTGCAGGCGGGGTCCTCGGACACCGGACGCGACTTCGCGGCGCGTCACGCCGAGGCCGTCTTCACAGCTCATTTGGAGATGGCAACAGCTGTGGATTTCTATAAAGATCTCAAATTACGTGCGAAAGCACACAATCGTAATCCAGACAGCGTCATCATTCTGCCAGGTTTCAGTCCAATTATTGCAAGTACTGAGGCTGAAGCCAAGCAATTCGCTCAAGAACTTAATGAACTTGCTGATGTCGAGGTTGGGCGCAAGCGTTTGACTGGCCGGTTCGGTGGGCACGACTTCTCACATTTGCCCTTGGATCGGCCGCTGACACTGGGTGACTTCCCCGATCCGGCTACTGTCGAGGCCGCCCGCAGCCGTACGGAGGTTATCGTGGGCATGGTCGCGCGTGAGAACCCAACGCTGCGGCAACTTCTTGCCAAGCTCGCTGGAGCTCGCGGTCATTTCACATTTGTAGGTACGCCGGAGCAGGTTGCTGACGAGCTGGAGGCATGGTTCAAAGCCGGCGCAGCGGATGGCTTTAATCTGATGCCGCCTGTTATGCCCTGGATGCTGGACGTCTTTGTTGAGGAGGTTGTTCCATTGCTTCAACGGCGTGGATTATTTCGCGAGTGTTACAAGGGAACAATGCTTCGAGATCATTACGGATTGGAGAGACCACCCGTTGAATTTTAACTGCTGTCAGCTGAGTAACAATCGCTTGGTTTCTATGGTTTGCCGATGGTAACGCCTTTAATCATTAATGATCTCTAGATGAAACATGTTCGACGCAAACTAATTGGTCGTATCTCTAATAAGATCGTTAATGAAGTATCTAGTATAAACCTAGTTGATTATGGTATTGGCTTAAAAGTGCGCGGAACAATAGTGTGGCAATGAACCGATAAATATTTAAAACAGATTGATTAATTAAAAAAAGGGATGAATTATTTTTGATTAATAGAACCGCTGTAGATGATGTTGTGGAACAGTCAAAGCAAGTACTAGAAATAATAGCAAGTGACGGAGTTGCTATTATTCCTTTAGATGTAGCGTATGCTATTGTAGGTAATTCAAAAAAATCTATAGAGACAATTTTTAAATGTAAAAACAGATCATTTGAGAAACCATCTGGTATGTTTTCTAATTATGAGTTGTTGAAAGAAATACAGATAATTGATTCTTGGAAGCACGACATTATTAAGGCCGTGATTTTTGATAATAATCTACCAATGTCTACTGTGGCCCCTTTTAAACGAGATCACCCTATGTTTAAGAATGTTGATAATTGGGTTCTTAAAAATTCTACAAAAATAGGCACGTTAGATATGCTTCTTAATGCAGGAGAATTTCACGATGAAATGACTAAACAGTCAATGGAATTGGAAATGCCTATTTTAGGTTCATCAGCAAACACATCTCTTGCTGGGTCAAAGTACAACTTAGATGATATAGATTTCCCTGTTATTAGTGTAGCTGATATCCTTATTGATGGGGGTACATCAAAGTACGAAAATGAAAAAGGAAGATCATCAACAATTATTGATTTTGATAATTTTAAAACCATCAGAATTGGCGTTTGCTACGATAAAATTAGAAAAATTTTCTCGAAATTTGATGTGGATTTAAGAGGGGATACAGAATAATTTAAGCATTCTGCTGCCGGTGCTTTTTCCTTGTGACTTCTGTTTATAATAAGGGGCGACAAGCAGGTAAATTTGACCTCTTTATTAAGTTCAGTTCAAAACGGAACTCACCATGGCTTTACTCTTTTCATTTTGAGCATCAAAAAGAAATTAGAACGCTATAACATAAATAAGGGCAAGTTTTTGTCGCTCTAGTTAGCAAAGACTCAGGCGTTGCTTGTCTTAACTATGATTTGCTGGAGCGATATAAAGAGGAGAATGGAAACTGTTTTGTTCATGGGGATTTCCAATATGCCGAAATGAATTTAGGGTATTGAGTGGGAACTTAGAGAACGAATAAGAATCGGTTGAGTGAGGGGCAGATTGTCCGGTTAGATGCATTAGGATTTTTATGGAGGGTTAGGTGATATATTATTCATTTGCTATTCTCTCCTTTGCGGAAATAAAAGAAACAAACTGAAGGAACCGCTATGACTAAACTATACTATACCCGGAGCCGTGGACGTGCGGAAACAACTCGATGGATGCTGGCAGTTAACCAAATCTCTTTCGAAAATACTTTGATTGATACGTCTGAAAAACTCGCTGCATTACGGGCCACAGGGAAGCTTCCCTTTGATCAAATGCCATTGCTTGAAATTGACGGTCACAACCTTAGTCAGTCCTCTGCAATGATCCGATACCTCGCCCGCCGTGGTGGATTTTATGGCGATACGGACACCGACGCGCTTTGGTGTGACTTGATAGCAGGCGCTGTTTCTGACTTTTCAGAAACGGGCCTAAAAGCCATGTTTCAGCCCACAGATGAGATTGCCATCAGCGAACAACAGGCTACTTTCGCAAAGTTTGCGCCGTGCTTTGAGGCGCGTCTAAAGAATAATGGCACTGGTTTTTGTGCCGGAATACGCTTATCCTTTGCCGATGTTATTTTGGCGGAAGCCTTAAGTTCATATTTGGAATGGATACCGGATATTCTTGAGTCCACTCCCTTACTCAAGGCTTTGAACGAAACCGTTCTGAGCCAACCCGGCATTAAGGCCTATTTAACCTCCGACCTTCGCTACCCAAAACCGGACAATACAACTGTTATCGCCATCGCCCGTGTTTTGCAACGCCCCCTACCGCCGCATTTCCCAGACCCAAATCAGTTTGTTACGCCGTCATAAAGGCCCAGAATAACCAAAGTAAAATTGCCTCTTCCCATTTTTAATTACCGACTTAATTTACTGGGCATAATTAGAGGGGTTTGGAAAACATAGTGCCTGAAGGTCATACAATCCACAGAGCAGCGCGCGACCATCGCCGTATATTGGCGAAAAGCAAGCTTGAGGTGAAATCCCCGCAAGGCCGGTTTTCCCAAGGTGCCTCTGTTCTAACGGGCCAACTTTGTTTAACTGTCGAGGCTTTTGGAAAGCATCTCCTCTACCGCTTTGGCAACAACTTAGCACTCCATATTCATCTTGGTCTTTTCGGACGCATTAGGAACCATAAATTGCCACTGCGGGAACCACGGGGGGCTGTACGTGTCCGTTTAATTGGAAAAACACATGCCGTTGACATAAATGGTCCAACCATTTGCCAGGTTCTGGATGTCATTGGGATAGCAGCGGTGATTAATAAAATAGGCCCCGATGTTCTACGTTCCGATTCTAATCCAGAACTCGCTTTCGAGAGAATAACAAAGAGTCGCGCACCAATCGGTCAACTGATTATGGATCAGTCTGTAATGGCTGGCATTGGAAACATCTATAGGTCCGAAATTCTGTGGCGGCAATCAGTCCACCCCGAAACACCAGGGAGAGAAATTAGCCGGCAGACATTCGACCAAATTTGGGATGACGCTAAAGCGCTCCTGACAATTGGAGTTAAACAAAATGCTATTATTACTGTAGACGACGCACAGCCATCGAAAACACGATACAAAGAGCGGGTGAATATTTTTGCAAAAAAACAGTGCCCAAGTTGCAAGAGTGAGATACGTCGCTTCGAGATTAGGGGGCGCCGCACGTTTGTCTGCGATACCTGCCAGAAATAAAACCAGAATATTCTGTAAAGCCCTTTTTTCGGAGAGGTATACACCAAAGCAGATGTATTACCCGTATGCAGGAAAAGGGGCTTAAGTGCATGCGTACCATCCAAATTTTGCTGCACCTTACTTGGACAATCCGAAATAAATAACGAGGCCTTTGGTGCAATTGGCACCAATATTTTAAGATCAATTTTGATATAGTTATTTTAATACTTGTTTAAAAAAATCCACTACAGTTTTGCGCGAGTCTAATGCGATATTCCTATCTGGAGCTATAAAAACTTGACCACCTTTACCATCATTAGCGTATTGGGCATAGTAGTTATATGGCAAGGATCTTTTTTGATTATCCCAACCATGGGTTGCCTGAGGGTAAAACTTTAAATTAAAATTCTTTTGAGCGTTTTGGGTTAACATAGACTTAAATCTGGGGCAGTTAGAAGCCAAGTCATAATCATCCTTGCCGCCATAAAATAACATTATTGGCTTACCTGTTAACCGCTCGTAATAAGAAGTTTTGTTTTTGTATCTTATATGGGCGAAACACGCTGGATAAAAGGGGGCATGAGCAGCAAAAAGTACTTGCTTATTATTTTGATTAAACAGCTCATTCAACTTTTTTGAAATTAATCTTAGAGATAGCACCCCACCCCACGAAAATCCCATTACTCCTATCTTTTTGTGATTAATCATAGGATGCTGAGCCGCATAATACAGAGCCCCGAACACGTGGCTAAGATTATGATCTGTTCCTTTGGGTCTATCTCCCTGACTAAACATATTAACTTCAAGTGTAGCAATACCTGCCTTCAATAAGGCGTCGGAATAAAAACCGCCTCTGCCATTTTTCTTATAACCGGCACTTCCATGAAGGATTATTACAGCAGGCATCCTCCCGTTGCTACTCTGTGGTAGTTGTAGATCCGCTTCTACCCGTGTTGCAGTGGCAAATCGTTTTTGAGAGGACGGCTCTGCTCCCGGAAATGATACAATTTCAGCCGAAAGTCTATCGCTGTCTGATATCATTATAATTAAGCATAAAAATAACATTAATCTTTTTATGAAAAGGGAGTATTTCAGATTAGGCAAATCGAAGCTTATTAGCTTTCGATCACTGGGCAATTCATTCACTGCTATGAAACCTTTTTTAACTCTTAGTTGAGACCAATTAATTAAAAAATTAGACAAAAAAGTTTGTAAATACAAATGCTTTAAACTTCAATCAGACGTGGTATTTACTTCATTAAATATCGTTATCTCATAAATTATTGCAAATATTTTTCTCCAAAAGAAAGTAACCTAACTTGACTCATTAGGGGAGCTGATGAACGTATGCAATTGATTATAATAAATTATTTTAGTCGCTTCTTAAATCTTGACTTACCAAGGACTTATTTTTCGAAAACGCTTGTTTTCTGCGTGGTTGCGGTCTACTTTACGGCCCGTCGGGGTGTAGCGCAGCCTGGTAGCGCATCTGCTTTGGGAGCAGAGGGCCGGCGGTTCGAATCCGTCCACCCCGACCAATATTCATTAGGCCCAATGCTATCAATTAAATATTGCTTTATAACGATACTAGTGCTGGTTATTTAATAGATCCAGTGCTTTTGGTGTTTGTGGGAAATCTCGTCATTGTTATGCTTTAGTAATTAGCTTAATCGCTATTATTTTTATAATAAAATAGAGAGTTCTGATGGTGAATATGAAAAAGAAAAGCGCACTCAATGGTATCCGAGTAATAGATATATCTACAGTAATAGCTGGTCCAACTATCGGAATGTTACTGGGTGATTTTGGAGCTGATGTAATTAAGATTGAGCATCCTAAGGGTGACGTATTGCGTCAAACAGGGCAACAGAAAGATGGGATTGGTCTTTGGTTCAAAATGACTAATCGTAATAAGCGTTGTATCACAATGGATCTCTCTTCTGACATTGGTGCCCAACTTTTTAAGAAGTTAATTCAATCTGCTGATGTGCTGATAGAGAATTTTCGAACTGGCACTATGGAAAAATGGGGGATAGGTTGGAGAACAGTTAAAAACCATTAATCCTCGCCTTGTTATGGTCAGAGTTACAGGCTTTGGGCAAACTGGCCCCTATAAAAATCGGCCAGGGTTCGGTACGATTGCAGAGGCATTTAGCGGCTTCGCTAATTTGACGGGTGAAAAGGATGGACCTCCAACGCTCCCAAACTTTGGTCTGGCAGATGGAATAGCCGCGTCTTATGGAACTTTTGCTACGATGTTTGCACTATACCACCGAGATGTACAGGGAGGGAAGGGGCAGTTTATAGACCTCAGTATTTATGAGCCTATTTTTCAATTGCTCGGGCCACAACCTCTAAACTATGACCAACTCGGTATTATACAAGAACGGATTGGAAATCGTTCTCTTAATAATGCGCCTCGTAACACCTACAAAACAAGGGATGGAAGGTGGGTAGCCATTTCAACCAACTCGCCGTCTATCGTGAGAAGAGTTCTCACTCTTTGTGGGGGGGACGGCGTCGCAAATGACCCTCGTTTTCAAACGCCGCAAGGTAGAGTTAAATATATAGATGAGGTCGATGGGATAGTCGCAGATTGGATTGAAAAACATAGTCAAGAGGAAGTGTTAGAGAAATTTGAAGAAGCAGAGGCGGCTGTTGGCCCGGTATATGATATATCCCAGATTTTTAAGGACCCTCAATACAAGGCTCGTGAAGATATAATAGAAATGGATGACGAAGATCTTGGGAAAATACAAATGACAGCAGCGTTCCCATTTTTATCAGAGACACCAGCCAAAATTCGTCATGCAGGCCCTAGCAAAGGAAGACATAACGAGGAAATTTTATGTGGGGAATTAAATTTAGAATTGGAAGATCTGAAAAATTTAAAGGAACAAGGAGTGATTTAGGTTATACCTTTTTAGTTTATTTGATTGATTATTAGGCTAAGTCTTTCTGATTTAGTCTTTATCATGAAAATTTATCTTTAGTCCTGTTTGCGAAGTAAACTAAAGAGAGCATCACTGGTACCTCTACAAGAACTCCAACGACAGTAGCTAGAGTGGCTCCAGAATTTAAACCAAAAAGACTAATAGCAACCGCCACTGCTAATTCAAAAAAATTCGATGTTCCAATCATGGCGCAGGGGGCGGCAACGCGATGGGGGACATGGAGGCGCCAGGCAGTAAAATAAGCTATGAAGAATATACCATATGATTGAATAGTAATGGGAATTGCTATTAATACGATAATTAACGGATTATCTAATATAATATTACCCTGAAAACCAAATAGTATAACAATAGTCGCTAACAACGATATCATGGAGATTGGTTTTAAACGGTTGGTGAAGCTAGTTACCTTCTCTTCCGAATTTGTCGACTGTAATAAATGGTTTCTTGTAACTACTCCGGCGATTAACGGAATAACAACGTACAACGCGACTGACAGTAAAAGTGTTTCCCATGGGATTGGGATATCTGTAACCCCAAGTAGAAAAGCTACGATTGGTGCGAATGCGAATATCATTATCACATCGTTCAAGCTAACTTGAACTAACGTGTAGTTTGGATCACCATCTGTTAGTTGCGACCATATAAAAACCATCGCGGTGCAGGGAGCTGCTCCTAAAAGTATTAAGCCTGCAAGGTAACTATTAGCATCTTGTTCTGGCATGAGATCAGAAAAAAGCCATTTAAAGAATACAACACCAAGAAACGCCATCGTAAATGGTTTTAAAATCCAATTGACAATACAGGTTATAAATAACCCTTTTGGTTCTTCTACAACTCGATGCAAAGTTTTAAAATTAACAGCGATCATCATTGGGTAAACCATTGCCCAAATCAAAGCTGCAATCAGTATATTTACATTTGCGTATTCTAACTTTGCGAAAAGTATAAATATTGTCGGAAATAACTTACCAAGAGCGATACCCGTTATTATAGAGAGAGTAACCCATATTGTAAGATACCTCTCAAACGCAGTCATTTTTCTTTTCCAAATGCTTTTGTTAACTCTCGTGTTTTGTCCGCTAGACTATAAGTCTAAAAATTGAAAGGGTAAAACACTCATTCTATGCGTCTGAGTCCTCAACCGGTAGGATTTAGATATAAGAAATCTTTTTTTAAAATAGCGAACCAGGTATTAGTTTAAAGGAAATTATACTACGTAAAGTTATTGTTGCTGGCCATAGATAATTAAGGGAGTACTGTCGACGATTGGATCCTGCCGGGTGTGTCTTTGGCGGTGTTGATACTTTTTTCATCAATATTATTGTTATATAGCTACTATAATTAAAAAATTATTAACATCCCAATGTTTTATTAAATTTTTGAGGATGTTGTTTCCCGAGAATTTAAATATTTTTGCCTTTAGTGGAGAAATAAAAAATGATGCAACAGAAGATGAAGCGGTTACTCATTACAGGAGCGGCTGGTGCACTGGGTTCTCATTGTCGTAAAAATTTACAGCATCTTGCAAGCACCTTAAGGGTTTCAGACAGAACTGAACTGGCTCGGACTGAAAATGATAATGAAGAGGTTGTCCAATGCGATCTAACAAATTATGAACAAGTGCAACAACTAGTAAAAGGCTGTGATGGAATTCTTCATTTCGGAGGTCAAGCCACCGAGGCTAACTGGAATGTAGTACGGGACTCGAATATAGAGGGGATGTATAATCTTTTTGAGGCGGCTCGGCAAAATAATTGTAGGCGAATTTTTTATGCAAGTTCAATCCATGCTATCGGTTATCACCCTTTAACGAAGGTTATAGACGATAGCGTAGCTATTCGACCAGATACTTTATATGGCGCCTCCAAAGCATTTGGTGAAGCGTTAGCCCGACTGTATTTTGAAAAATTTGGGATTGAAACAGCATGCGTTCGAATAGCATCATGTCAGCCTATTCCACAAAATCATCGAATGTTAGCAACATGGTTTAGTTATGATGATCTTGTGCATCTGGTGGAACGGGTATTTGATGTTCCTATCTTGGGATGTCCAATACTTTATGGCGTGTCAAACAATGATAGACGGTGGGCAAATAATAGTGACGTGTCATACCTCGGATGGATCCCAAAGGATAACGCTGAGCAGCACCGAGAACGCCTTGATAGTGAGATGAGGGAACCCGACTCATCATCGGACGATTTTAACTACATTGGAGGACCTTATGTAAGTTTTGAAATTATGCATGGAGATGAATAAGCTTTGAGCTATAAGCCAGAAAAAATGTGGACAGCGGGTGTATCTAGTCTCATTTTTCTCTACACAATAAAACCTACTTAACTTGGTTCATGAAGGGAACTGATAGGGTCGTATATAATTGATTATAAATAGATATTCCTAAAACCCTACGAACTAGACCTTTTGAGGACTTAATTTCAGAAATGTCTTGATTTCATTGGGGGTTGAGGCCTATTTTCCACTCGTGGCTCCGTAGCTCAACTGGATAGAGCATCTGCCTTCTAAGCAGAGGGTTACAGGTTCGAGTCCTGTCGGAGTCACCATTTTTACAAAGAAAACGATGGTGTAATATTGGGAGTTTAATAAAAATCTCTAATTAAAATTTTCTTTTTCTTTTTTTTATATTCCCTTACATTCATTTAGGCTCTGTGGAATTGCACCGCATGCAGCACCATTGATAATTGTTCTAATACAATATTCAACTTTGAGGTAGTTACTTGCTCCTACAAATAAAGCATTAAAATTGGCTTTAGCCGATATTGAATAACGTGTAATTCCAGCTTACATTATTGTTATGATAATATAGAGAGATGGTGATATGTGCGGCATAGTTGGTTTGTTTTTTAAGGATCGTGCACTCGATCAGCAACTAGGGCAACTTCTATCCCAAATGTTGATAACCATGAGTGAGCGTGGTCCTGATAGCGCAGGGATAGCAATCTATGGCGAACCCACTAAGAAAGAGAGCAAAATTACAGTTCAATCCAGTAATCATACCGAGGATTTCGATGCTCTGGAAAATATTTGTAAGCAAGAAGCATGGAATAACGTGCGTCTCTGCCGCAAAGACAATCACGCTGTGATTAGAACAGATACAGTGCACCTTAATGATATCCTCTACTACACTAAAAACTATATGCCTAATTTGCGTATCATGAGTGTCGGAGACTCCGTTGAAATTTATAAAGAAACAGGTTTACCTGCGGAGGTTATCAAGCGATTTTCCATCAATCATATGTCCGGGACCCATGGTATTGGCCACACCCGAATGGCAACAGAATCTGCTGTGACTACTTTAGGAGCGCATCCATTTTCCACAGCTCCAGATCAATGCCTCGTTCACAATGGCTCATTATCGAATCATAATAATCTTCGTAGAGATCTAATTCGTGAGGGAATAAATATCGAAACTGATAATGACAGTGAGATTGCAGCAGCTTATTTAACAAATCGAATGGCAAAAGGTACATCTCTTAGAAATGCTTTAGAAGAAAGTTTAAATGACCTAGATGGGTTTTTTACCTTTGTAGTTGGCACAAAACAGGGTTTTGGCGTTTTACGTGATCCTATAGCGTGTAAACCGGCAGTAATGGCTGAAACTGAAAAATACGTGGCTTTTGGCTCAGAATACAGAGCCTTGGTCGACTTACCGGGAATTGATGCTGCCCATATTTGGGAACCTGAACCCGCGACTGTATACTTTTGGGGCCATTAAAATGAGACTATTTGATTTAGAAGAAAATGGTTTAAGGGCTTTAAATCAGGCCTTACATGCACAAACTGAGAGTACTAATCAGATAGATTGGCAAATAAAAAATCCTAAGGGACGGCACGCCATTGCTGTTGGATTAGATGCGCCGATAAATATTTCGATAAACGGCTCAACGGGTTACTATTGTGGGGGAATGAATAAACAAGCTCATATACATGTCAACGGTTCTGTTGGTCCTGGGGCGGCGGAAAATATGATGTCAGGTAGAATTGTAGTAGAGGGAGATGCCAGTCAATACGCGGGAGCTACAGGAAATGGTGGGTTGCTTGTGATTAAAGGAAATGCGGCTTCTAGATGTGGTATATCTATGAAAGGTATTGATATTGTTGTCCACGGAAATGTCGGTCACATGTCTGCATTCATGGGGCAATCGGGAAACCTAATTGTTCTTGGTAATGCCGGCGAAGCTTTGGGAGACTCACTTTATGAAGCCAAATTATTTATCAAGGGATCTGTCCAAAGTCTAGGTGCGGATTGCATAGAAAAAGAGATGCGACCAGAACATCTAAAAATTTTAAGCCTTCTGTTAGCAGAAGCTCAAGCTGATGCAAATCCAGAGGACTTTCGTAGATATGGATCCGCCCGCGAACTTTACCATTTTAAAATTGATAACGCCTCAAATTACTAGGATTTAAACTATAATGTTAGAAAAGAAAGTACTCAAATCTGCGACTTTTTCGGACCCTGTAAACAAAGAGATCCGGAGGGCTGCTAGAACTGGAATTTATGATATTCGTGGTGGAGGAGCCAAACGGAACGTTCCACACTTCGATGATTTACTTTTCTTAGGAGCTTCTATCTCAAGATATCCCCTCGAAGGGTATAGAGAGAAATGTGGCACAAACGTTACTCTTGGAACGCGCTTTGCGAAAACCCCAATTGAGTTGAATATTCCGATCACTGTAGCTGGTATGAGTTTTGGTGCACTATCCGGTCCAGCGAAAGAAGCTCTTGGTCGCGGCGCTACTGCTGCCGGTACATCGACGACTACGGGAGACGGCGGAATGACTAGAGAGGAACGTAAACATTCTAAAACTCTAATATATCAATATCTTCCATCAAGATACGGCATGAACCCAGATGATCTCCGTAATTCTGATGCCATAGAAGTAGTTGTTGGGCAAGGGGCAAAACCAGGCGGTGGTGGCATGTTACTTGGGCAGAAAATAAGTGACCGTGTTGCGGAAATGCGGACCTTGCCTGCTGGAATTGATCAACGTTCTGCATGTCGTCATCCGGATTGGACTGGTCCTGATGACCTTGAAATCAAAATCCTAGAACTTAGGGAAATAACTAATTGGGAAAAGCCTATTTTTGTAAAAGTGGGGGGGTCGCGACCATTCTTTGATACTACACTTGCTGTTAAAGCCGGCGCGGACGTTGTTGTTCTAGATGGAATGCAAGGAGGTACTGCTGCCACGCAAGATATATTCATTGAGAATGTAGGACTACCAACGCTCGCGTGTATAAGACCAGCAGTTCAAGCTCTCCAAGAACTAGGTCTCCATAGAAAGGTACAATTAATTATCTCAGGTGGCATTAGGAACGGTGCCGACGTCGCTAAGGCTTTGGCTCTAGGAGCCGATGCAGTTTCAATTGGAACTGCTGCTTTAATCGCCATAGGCGATAACGATCCAAAATGGGAGAAAGAGTACGAGGATTTAGGAACAGTTCCAGGAGCCTATGACGCTTGGCACGAAGGACGTGATCCAGCAGGTATAACAACCCAAGACCCAGAGCTGACAGCGCGATTAAACCCAATAACTGCAGGAAAACTCCTTAGCAATTACCTTAAAGTTATGACACTCGAAGCACAGACTATTGCTAGGGCTTGTGGGAAAAACCATGTTCACAATCTCGAACCCGAAGATTTATGTGCTTTAACAATAGAAGCTGCCGCCATGGCAGGTGTCCCACTAGCTGGAACAGACTGGGTGCCGGGCAATAGCAAAATTGAATAGTATTAGTTTTGTTAATGTAGATATTCAAGGAAAGGTCTAACATGCAAAATCTGTTTGAGTTCTCAAAACAAAATAACGTCAAATATTTTATGATCTCTTTCACTGATTTATTTGGTGGTCAGCGAGCTAAATTAGTTCCGGCTGCTGCGATATCTGAGATGCAAAGGGACGGTGCTGGATTTGCTGGGTTTGCTACCTGGTTGGATATGACGCCTGCGCACCCTGATATGCTAGCTATTCCTGATCCAACATCAGTGGTTCAGCTTCCATGGAAACCGGAGGTCGCTTGGGTCGCTGCTAATTGTGTTATGGAAAACCAACGTGTTGAACAAGCCCCCCGGAACGTATTACAAAAGCAGATAGATGCAGCATCTGAGGTGGGCCTTCGAATTAAAACTGGTATTGAAGCTGAGTTTTTTTTACTTAATTCTGATGGGAGTCAGATTTCTGATGATTTAGACACAGCTATTAAGCCTTGCTATGATCAGCAAGCTATAATGCGACGCTACGACGTTATAGCAGAAATCTGTGACTACATGCTTGAGCTGGGGTGGCATCCATATCAAAACGACCATGAGGATGCTAATGGCCAGTTTGAAATGAACTGGAAGTATGATGACGTCTTAAAAACTGCTGATAAACATAGTTTCTTTAAATTTATGACAAAATCAGTTGCTGAGAAACATGGATTAAGAGCCACTTTCATGCCAAAACCGATTGAGTCACTGACAGGTAATGGTTGTCATTCTCATATTTCTGCTTGGGATAAGACTGGTGAAATAAACAAATTCTCAGATGATAAAAAGGAACTTGGCTTGTCCGATACTGGATTATATTTTTTAGGTGGTATCATGAGACATGCGACTAGTCTCACAGCAATAACCAATCCCACCGTAAATAGTTATAAAAGGATAAACGCACCAAGAACGTCGTCGGGTGCCACCTGGGCTCCAAATACGGCAACCTGGTCAGGGAACAATAGAACTCATATGGTTCGGGTTCCCGCTCCAGGTCGATTTGAACTCCGATTACCAGACGGCGCAGCTAACCCATACCTGCTGCAAGCTGTGATAATAGCCGCTGGTGTTGACGGTATAATGAATAAAACTGATCCAGGAAAACGTCTAGATATAGATATGTATATGGAAGGTTATAAGGTGAAAAATGCAACCCAGTTACCCCTCAATTTGCTTGACGCGCTTCGTGCTTTCGATAGTAACACGGTTCTAAAGGAATCATTAGGGAATGATTTCTCAAAATCTTATCTATCGCTCAAAACAGCCGAGTGGAATTCTTATGCATCTCATTTTTCTGCGTGGGAACGAGAAAATACATTAGACGTATAAAGAGGTAATATTTTTCCACTACCTTCTATTATGCTAGCATTCCGCGAATGGGGTAGTCATTCTTCTTTATGTGCGTAATTCCACGTATAATTAGTTCAGGCTCTGGACGCACGAACGGTGCATTGGAGATATCCACGATGTGTGCTTGTCCTTTTTCATTGACGACAAAAAGGCCGGGTTCAGGGAAGGGCCGATCTGTTTCGGTCGGACGTGGTTCGGATATGTAAAGACCAAGTTGACGCATCTGATCTACCGATAGATCGTAAGCAACGGGCCGATTGAGACCAACTTCATCGGCGAAGTTTTTAGCTTTCTCGGCGTTATCGCCAGAAACAAAAAGGATGTCAGTGTCCAATTCGTCAAACTTGTCCTTTAGTGCCTCGATCTTGGCGGTGTAATTCTTACAGATCGGGCAATGCAGGCCTCGATAGACAATAATCATCTGCCATCGGTCTTTAATGCCTCCAATCTTGGCTTCTCCACCATCAATGGTGGGCAGGGTAATTTCAGGAATGGGGCCGCCGGCACTTAGTTTCTGGGACATATTGATTGGATCCGTTTGATTGCATAGTAATAGAGTACCGATTGGTGCCCATCAAGGCAAGAAATGTCACTCATTCTCAAATAACATTTTAAATAAAAGAATCAATTGAGATTGTTTTTACAAGACCTAAGCAATAATCTGATACTGGCATATTATTAGTTAATTGAGGAGTAAACTGGTGTCCCCACCGATCAGACACACGACTGACTACTTGTCGCAAGGTTTTACCGCGATTATAGATGTTCGCTCTGAAAGTGAATATGCCAACGACCATATTCCGGGCGCGGTCAATATGCCTGTGCTGAGCGATACTGAACGAGCAGAGGTTGGTACCATGTATAAGCAGGTTGGTGGATTTGAGGCCAAACGGCGCGGCGCGGCGCTCGTTTCTCGCAACATCTCTCATCATCTAGAAACAAAGCTTGCCAATGCTCCAAAGAATTTTTCACCACTTATCTATTGTTGGCGTGGTGGCCAACGAAGTGGTGCGATGGCACGAATTCTCAGTGAAATTGGCTGGAAAGTAACCCTTCTCGAGGGAGGTTACAAGACTTACCGCAAGCAGGTTCTAGTTGGGCTCGATGGAATGCCGGCAACGTTGCGTCCGATTATTCTTCGCGGCCGAACTGGTTTGGCAAAGACCAGGATTCTGCGTGCTGCCGCTAACCTTGGGACTCAGGTGATTGACCTTGAAGGTCTGGCGGCTCACCGCGGCTCACTTTTGGGTTCAGAACCTGGCTTTGATCAGCCATCTCAACGGAAATTTGAATCACGCATTTTTGATGTCATGCGACACCTGGACCCGGTACGGCGGGTGTTCATTGAGGCAGAAAGTAACAATGTTGGCGCGTGCCATGTGCCAGCTGAACTTTGGCGATCAATGGGCAGGTCTCAATCAATTCAGATAACTGCGCCTCTTGCTGCGCGTGTCGAATTTCTTCTCGGTGACTATAAACATCTGGTGGCCGAACCAGAACGACTCAACCCGCTTTTGGATTGGGCGGCGGCTCGAGTTGGGAAGGAAGCTGTGCTGCGTTGGCGAAAGGCGATCGCTGACGGTGACTGGACTGGATTTGTTACTAGCGTCTTGGAAGATCATTACGATCCTGCCTATGACCGCTCTGCTGCGAAACATGGGCATAAGGATATATGTTTACTAAAAACTCCAAGCCTCGATGCGATAGCGGTGGCTCACCTTGCCGGAAAGCTTGCCGCGATAGTCTGATTGAAAAGTGTCGTAATCTTGAACTATTTTTGTTTTTATCAAACAATCCAGACAATAGTTTTCATTTTTTCCTGATAGATACCGAAGACAAATTCAGTCATGCGGAAATCTTTTCAAAATTATATCGGGCCCTTGGAAGGGTCTTGCAATCTTCTGGAAACTGGAACCAGCTATAAACACTATCGGTCCAAATATGTCTATCAACGGTAAACTATCGGGTGTCATTTAAAGTTCCTGATCTGACCACTAGAATATCTGGAAACTTTTTAAGTTCTCCATATATTGAATTATCACATTTGGGACAAAAATATGATGTAATCTTCTGACTACTGTCGGATGTTCTTATATAACCGGCGATTTCGCCATTAATAGTAAAGTTATCCTTATCCACAACCACGGTAAGGCCAAAAGTATTTCCTTAGCGATTTTGGCATTCTTTACAATGACAAGCATGGACGGTGTGAGGTGCCCCATTGATCTGATGCTCAACCGAATTGCATTGGCAGTGGCCGATGTAGCTGTCCGTCATAAATTAATAAAATATATTAATAAGTTATAAGATTTCCTTATTTTGAAAACATAAGAGGTTTTTGATTTTCTCAACATAGTTCCTTCTGTCGTATTTAATTGATAGTTTTAAACTAACATTATCGTTAGAAAGAAATTTGTACTATTAGGTTGAAACTAGCCAACCAGCCAACTAGCTTAAAAAGCTAAGTGATCTGCTTCAGCGCTTCTCTGAGTATTTATCTGAATGATCAGAGTGATTAATAAAAAAGAAGTATAGAGTAGCGAAAAGCTCTTAAAGTGAGTTGGATCGGTAATCATGAATGTTCTTCACAATTATTAAGTACTAGACCCTTGTAAGGCTGAAGAAATCACTCGAGTTTTAGAACTCAATAAACAACATAATATTTACAAGATAAATGTTTTATATAGGCACAGTTTAATGGCTTTGTTGCTAATGAATATCGGATTGGTAATTTCAAGCCCTATAAATGGCATAAGTCATCATCTAGATTTATTGGGGATAATTTTTTAGAACGTCAATTACTTAGACTGCTATCACCAAGGCTCTGCTTTCCCTCGCAAATTTTTTACATCGCCGCGTTCTTTTTTTGCTTTGAGCCTTCGCTCTGAACTTCCTCGTGTTGGCTTCGTTGGTCTTCTTTTTTTAGGAACGACGATTGCCTGTAATATTAATTCTGTTAACCGTTGTTGTGCTATTTCTCGGTTTCTGCTTTGACTTCTGGCCTCATCAACTTGCAAGATTATCGCACCCTCGTTATTCCAACGGCGGCCTGCAAGATCTTTGAGCCTTCGTTTAACAGGCTCTGTCAGATTTGGCGATTTTCCTGCTTCAAACCGTAACATGACTGCACTACTTACCTTATTCACATTTTGTCCGCCGGGACCAGAGGCACGCACGAAACTTTCGGTGACCTCCCAATCTTCAATAATTTTTTTCTTAAATAAAATCACCTAAATTTCACCTTATTATTCATTGTTTTTATTGGTACAAATATAGCAGATCTTAATATCACATCAACAAAGATAGAACACCTTTTGCCGCAAAGTGTGTTTTATTAACCCTTTCAAATATATTTTTTTTAAGTCCAATTAAGGTATTTAGAAATCTTGGTTTTGTCCTAGGCTTAATTTATCATTGGGACCATAGCGAATCGGATCGTTACATTTCTGAATTCTGTCCTCACCAATTTTTGACAGATCTTATGTGTAAATTCTTGTCAAGTTTTGGAGATTCTAACAAATGCATTTCTGGGGCCTTAAGCCTCAATGAGGATAATCTCAGTGGAGGCTCTACTAATTCGAATTGTTAATGAATGCCATTTCAAATAATAGCATTCAATTAAACATAAATTTATAATTTACATACACGAAAACCGCTAAATACATTCCAACGATGAGGTTCAAAAAAATTTCGATATGTACCATGAATCATCCTACTGCGTGTTGTCCATGCACCACCTCGCAAAACCTGGGTCGAACCAAATAACATATCTGAGTACTCCTTATAAACATCAGCCTTAAACCCGGGGTAGGGGTTAAATGTATCAGCTGTCCACTCCCATACATTACCCAACATTTGGCGACAGCCAAAGGCGCTATCACCATCTGGCAGTGCAGCCACATCAATGCAACCCAACGCCCGGCCATCTAAATTGGCACGCGATGGATCTGGCGGTGTATCACCCCACGGATAACGACGTTTTTTTGTAAATGATAAATTACCCGTGGAATCGTACTCACCCAATGCAGCTGCTTCCCATTCAATTTCCGATGGTAAGCGCACTCCGGCCCAATGACAGTAGGCGTTGGCTTCATACCATGTAACATGACTTACTGGAGCGTGATCAGGAAGAGGGATAATTTTATCAAATTGTTTCAAGCCCCACCCGTCAGCACTTGTTGAAATCCAATAACCAGGGTGGTCTATGGCATTGTTTTTCATGTAAGCCCAAGCTTCATCAGGCCAGAATTCTTTTTTTTGATAACTACCGTCTTTAACAAATGCAGCAAATTCAGAACATGTAACCGGCGCTTTAGCTATCTGAAACTGATCAACTTCGACGGGGTGTGCCCATTTCTCATTATCGAAATTAAAAGGACTATCCGGGCTCGCTCCTAGTTGAAATCTGCCACCGGGAACTTCCACAAAACCAGGCCATGAACCCAAACTACGTTGAGAACTTGCATCAGTTGCAATTGAAAGTTTTGGGGAAGGATATCCAAGTGTTTGCCGCCCCCAAATAAAGGCTTCTGTATGCATATCTTCGTGGAATGCGCCAAACTGATAAATGAAGCTATCTTGTTTTGATGCTAAGCCGTCTTCGTTATTATTAATCAGATGCTCGCAAAGCTTATCCAAAACGTCTTTCATATACGTTAAAGTCTCTGCCATTGACAATAACGGTAAATCCCAGCGAGTATCGTGGGCAACCGCTATCGAATCATAAAGTTCGTCGGCTTTCAGTCCCAATATGCTGTCATGCCCATAAAGCTGTCGCAGGATGAAGAATTCGTAAAAATAAGCAATGTGACCAATTTCCCAGCGGAGTGGGTTAACACCTGGTATTTTTGGCCCCATCAATTGTGCTTGATCAAGACCGTTTACAAGTTCTAACGTTCTTGCTCTGGCATCTTGCAGTGTAGCGGTTAAGTATGCCGTAGTAACTCTTAGCGTCATTAAAGCCCCCTTGGATAATATTTATGAAAATTAACCTAATCACACCCGCAAAGAAACATACAAAAAATGGAAACCGTACTTCTATCGTTCGCTGGGCCGAGTTTTTAAGAGGCTATGGCCACGACACCCAAATTAACACCGAATACGATGGGTCCGCTTGCGATATTATGATTGCCTTACATGCTTGGCATAGCGCTGATGCGATCAATCTTTATAAAGCCAAATATCCAAAAGGCCCTTTGATTGTTGCTTTAGGTGGTACAGACGTAAATACATTTTTAAAAACTGATCCCAATGTCACTTTAGTTGCAATGGAAAAAGCCGATGCTCTAGTCTGTTTACACGATCAAATAGGTGAGGCGTTACCGCAGCACTTGACAAAAAAACTTCATATCATTGTTCAGTCAGCAACACCTTTAAAACAGCAGCGTAACCCTTCGAAACGTAATTTTGATATTTGTGTTATTGGTCATTTACGAGATGAAAAAGATCCATTACGTACGGCCATGGCCGTACGGCTATTAAACAAAAGTTCGAAAATTCGAGTTTTCCATTTAGGCAAAGCACACAATGACGTGTGGGCCAAAGCTGCCAAAAAAGAACAGACAAAAAATCCACGATATCATTGGGTGGGGGAGATGACTGCTTCACAAGTTCGTCGGGAATTTATAAAGACCCAATTAATGGTTCTGTCGTCCAATCAGGAGGGAGGTGCTAATGTGATATCAGAAGCCATTGTTGCAGGTGTCCCAATCATTGCCTCTAACATCCCAGGGAATACTGGTTTATTGGGCCATAACTATCCTGGGCTCTACCCAGTGCGTAATGAGAAAGCACTCTCAATTTTGCTACAAAAAGCAGAAACAAACCCTGAATTTTTAAGCCAACTCCACCAAGCTTGCCACAAACTGCGATCAAGATTTACCCCGGAACGCGAAGGAGCAGCATGGGCCAAAGTGATAGAAAACTTGGTTCCAACCTCTTAGATTTACTTTGCGGTAATGTATTTAGGTTTATTAAGCGAACATTAAGTTATCTTTTGTTTAAATAATTTTTAAAATTAAATCACTAACGTTACTGGCTCTAGATCTCCAGTCTGTTCCATAACTTTCCCGACGATGCGAGATGCAGGGTAGCCATATTTTATTAGTTGTGTGATGCACGCTCCAGCACTTTCAGCGGGAACGGAGGCAAGAAGACCACCAGAGGTTTGAGGGTCGAAAATCAATGGGTACAGCTCGGACTTGACTGCTTGCTCCTGGTTTCGAATGGCACGACGGAGGCGGACGTTCGCTGGCTGGAGAGTACTCAAAATTCCCATCCTCACAGTTTCTAATGCGCCGTCCATAATGGGAAGGGCGCTCATATTAATCTCAACATCAACCCCAGAGGGGCGGATCATTTCAATCATATGACCCAACAAGCCAAAACCTGTGACATCAGTGCACGCAGTAGCGCCATGCTGAAATAAGCACTCAGCAGATAAGCGGTTGGATAAAATCATACTATCCAACGCGCCATCAATCCAACGACCTTTCGCACGTTGTTGCATATCAGCGGCAAACAATGTTCCTGTACCAAGCGCTTTGGTTAAAATCAAAACATGTCCAGGAATGAGGCCAGATTTTCGTAAAATTTTATCTCTGTCAATTAACCCATTAACTGAGAACCCTAACGCTAATTCAGCCCCTTCGCTGGTATGTCCACCAACTAGAGCAGCGTTAGCATCATTCAACATTTCCATGGCTCCAGCCATCATTTGGTTCAACGTCGTTTCGACTTGAGCCTCTACCCCATAGGGAACAGTTGCTATTGCTAGTGCAGATTGTGCTTCACCTCCCATGGCAAAAATATCACTCAGACTATGATTGGCTGCGATCTTACCAAATAAGTATGGGTCATCAATAAAGGAGCGAAAATAATCCACCGTATGAACAATAACTTTTCCAGTAGCGACTTCAACTACGGCAGCATCATCTGGGTCATGTAATCCAATTATAATATCATCACGAGGAGCAGGTTTGAGTTCTGACAAAGCGCGAGTTAAAACGCCAGCGCCCACCTTAGCACCACACCCACCACAGCGCATGGCGATAGCTGAAATTTCTTTTAAAGTATCAGGGTTGGTCAATGCTTTATTAATAGCAGGCCCTTCATCTTCTTTCATTCTGGGCAGATCCGAAAACTTTTTCATAAACCGCCGGTCAATCCAATCTTTCCATGACCAGAGCAACCTTCCGGAGATAGTAAAAATACCTTTTGATGCTACCGCATATTTATCTCCCGAACTTATCAATGACAAAAAGGATGATTGTGGTGAAAAAGATTTAGGTTGTTTTTGTAGCAATACTCGGCGCAAATTATTCGCCAGAGGCTTTCCCTGGCGAACTGCAAAGACACCTGCTTTTGGACGTGAATGATTAACCACGGCCGCTATATCACCTGCAGCAAAAATATCAGGTTGAGATAAGACCGCCAACGTATCATTAACCTTTACAAAGCCATGTTTATCTACGTCAAAACCCGACTCAGCCAACCAGGGTGCCGCGCTTGCAGCCGTCACAAACAACGTTTCATCTACCTCTAGGCGATCTCCATTGGATAAAATTAGTGTGCCATCCTCAGCCTCAGTTGCCTCAACTCCCCGATGTACAATAACACCGCGCTCATCCAAAATCGCATCAAATTGCTTCGCCACGGTGGATGGAAAACTTGGCATAATTTGTTTAGATTTACTTACCAAATGATAGCTTAATTCTTCTGAGTTACGGCCAAGCTCCTCAAGCATTTTTTTCAAACGGAATTGGATAGAGAGAATTAGTTCAACACCCGCAGCACCTGCACCGACAACGCAAATTTTATGTTGGCCAGGTTGCCCAACTACTCGATCTAACAACTGTTTCCATCGATCAACAAATTGGCTTATAGGCTTAACTGCAACAGCAAACTCAGTTGCACCCAAAATATTTCCAATCCGCGGAGTTGATCCAATATTAATTGACAAGACATCGTATGGTACCGCCGGCCGCCCCTTGCAAATAACGGTTTTGTTTGCTGGGTCAATGCGTAAAGCTTCATCGTGGTACAAACGTGCACCGGCAAACTGAGCGAGTGGACGCAAATCAATGTGTACTTCATCAAATTTATAATGGCCTGCGACATAACCAGGTAACATGCCAGAATAGGGAGTATGAACGTCGCGCGAAATGATTGTTAAACGCACGCCTGGCATGGGTTTCATGCCAAAACTTTTAATCACAGCTACATGGGAATGCCCACCACCTATCAGGACTAAATCTTTTAAGATGGGTTGTGATGTTGATTGCATAAATCTAAATTCCTATCAGCTTGAATGATGCTGTACTGTGCGGCTAAGACGTAAACGTTGTCGAATATATCGAGATAAACTATCAATACCGACATTCAACAATGCCGTTATTACAATAAAAAATAACGCTCGATCAAGGCGTATATCAGCCAACGCACTATCTACATAAAAGCCCAATGTCGCAATGCCTAGAATGCCGAGGATAGCAGTTTCGCGCATGATCACCTCCCAGCGATAAAACAGAAAAGCTAAAAATTGCCCATAAAGCCGAGGTATGATTTCAAAACCGTATAAATTTATGGCTTTAGCATGATCTGGACGGAGTGAAATTTCATTGCTATAGCGCCCCATTAAATGACCAATAATTGCACCGTTGTGAAGCGATAAAGCAATAATAGCTGGTAACATGGATGGACCCCAAAACTGCAAGAAAATATAAGCTAAGATGAACTCAGGGGTTGATCGTACGACAACCAAAAATAGGTGACCAAACACGCGTCCATATTTACCGAAGAATTTGTTTGATATTAATGGGAAAAATGCAAGGCTCAAAAATGCAGTCCCAACCAAAGCTATCTGTGTCAACACAATGGTAGCAATGATACCTGGAAAAGCTTGGTCGGTTATTAGGGTTTGCGCCCAGTAAAAAAAATCCACCCAACTTGAAGCATCAAGCAGACTAGATCCTCGTAAAGGAGCGGGAACTATATCAACAGTCAAAAACCGCATTATATTACCTAGTTTAATATCTGCTCCACCGCCTAGTAAAAAAGGCGCTAAGATTAAATAAAAACCGATTAATTTAGGCCGCAACCAATAACGAATTGTCGCAATTAGAATATAGAATGTAATTAAAAGAGCCGACGCCTCTGAATAATTGCCTTCGTTAAAAGCAGTTTCTAAATAAAAACCTAAAGTCGGCAGTCCAACAAACCCAAGCACCGCACTAGAGCGCAATCCACATTCAAAACGATAACTTGTGTAGCTAACAATATGGGTCCAAACTTCAGGCAAACGAACATAAAAAAATATTGAAATGATACCACTTCCATAAGGTACAGCTTGCAAGGCATTTGTCTGGGACTCATCCAATGTTTCCGAGTACACCTTTGCGCAAATCCCAGCATATGGTAAAGCGATTGCAAGTATACCTGTTAATGGAGTTAACCCTAGCATTTGCAAAAATATTAGAGCCCAGAATAACTCATGAATAGAACGCACAAATGAGCAAACAAAACGTACCACTCTTAAATGAAATATTTGAGCCAACAAGAACCCTGCAACCGCTCCCATAGAAACACCAATAATCGCAAATGAAACAGTTTTGAGAAGTGCGTCACCAATCGCACTAATAGATAGAAAATCAGGAGTGAAAACACCCACAATCATGCGATCAATTTCTAGCCATGGATTGTGTGTTGTTATCGAAATATCAGCAAAATAAAAACAAAATAGTGCAACACCTACAAATATCAAACTGATCCGGACCATAGACGTATTTTGAGGTGGAAATATTAAGGCATCACGTTTGGAAAAAGATTTGCCCATCTTTAATGCTTATATAAAAAATCAAGATCTTGGCGAGTTAGTTCAATTGTTGACTGATCAAAGCAGATTGAACCGTCCTTGATGCCAATAATTCGGGTTGAGAACTTAATCGCCAAATCAACATCATGCATGGCCAGAACAACTGTAGTAAATTTAGCGATTAAAGTTTTCATAATTATATTAGCCATATGTTTGTCAACAGCTGATACCGGTTCATCGCCGATAATGGCGGAGCCACCTTGGAAAAGGGCACGGCAAATAGCGGTGCGTTGCTGTTGCCCTCCAGAAAGCTCACCCGTTGGCTTGAATAATTTGTCAACCAAACTTAATCGCTCAACCAATGGTTTAATTTTTTCGACTTCACGCTTTTGCGGCCATGCTAAATTAAGAAGATTATACACAGATGAATGGGTGTTTAAGCGACCTATATAAATATTATGGAAAACACTTAAATTATTTACTAGCCCTAAATCCTGGGGAATAAGTGCTGCTTTATTTTGAAATTGGGTTTGCAGTGCTGCTAACAAAGTAGATTTACCAGCACCGCTTTCCCCAACCAATGCCACACGCTCACCCTCATTAATTTCCAACGAAATATTACGAAGAACTGAGCCTTGTTTGTAGCCTAGGTTTGCATTTGTTAATTGAAACATAATTAATTTTACACTAATCGATTAACTTTATTGCTTTTGCCACATCAAGGATCGGTTGATAATCAGAATTAGAGGCGGGAACAAAGCTTGTTCTTGGAAACGAGGCCAGCAAATCTGGATCTTTAATGTTAAGAAGAACCTCCTTAACGCGAGATTTAAAGCCTGCACCCCAGCGCTCATCTACATCACCGCGGATACTCCACTGATAATTCGGATATGGTGGCGTTTTCCAAATTATAGAAACTTTTGAAGAATCGATTTTCCCAGCCTTCATTTCATTGTCCCAGACTTTGGAGTTAACTGCACCAACTTGATAAGCCCCAGATTGAACTAACTGAATAGTGCGCGAATGATTGCCACTAAAGCCCACCTTTTGGAATACATCATTAGGGGACTTCTTCAGATTTTTGCGAATATGGAATTCAGGGATGAGACGCCCTGACGTTGATCCCTTAGAGCCAAAGGTAAAAATCTTTCCTGCAATATTTTTTGGAAACGCATCTGACCTCTTTAATCCGGTGCTGGAATGAGCAATAAAATAGTTAAAAAAAGCCTGGTCTTCAAACCCTTGCGCAATGGCTTCAGAACCAGAGACTAGGATCCTGGCACGAACGCCCGACAGCCCGCCAAACCATGCTAACTGAACTTGATCATTCCTAAACGCAGCAACGGCAGCAGCATACGACTTGACGGGAATATATTTGACCGCCACACCTAATTTGTTTTCCAAATAACTGGCCACTTTATTAAATCGTTGACGTAATCGGCTTTCGTCTTCATCAGGGATGGCGGTGAAAACAAAAGCTTCACTGGCTTTTGCAGTTGATAAAGGGTTAGAGATTGCAACCCAGATTATATTTAACATGAGAAGGCTTAAAATTGTTTTTAAGCAATTTATTTTAGAAATATTCTTGAACACTTGAATTTCCTTTTTTTCTCTGAAAAAAATTATTATCGTTTTTAAATCTAGAACCGGTTTAAACAGCGGCCAGATTTAGTCTATCTCAGTATCATTTGTCAAAGAAAACTGTAGAATAAAATATGTGATTTCGTCACCTGTAAGCCCGTAGAGTTTTATTCAACAAAAACATACAAAGTCAGCGCTGCGTGATTGTCTTTTGTTTAAAACGAAGCTGATCTTTCTAAGGGTCAAAAGTAGTGGGAGGTCCGTATACGGCCTATGAAAAAAACAAACGCGCAGTTAAAAACTTGGGTACACGTAACCATAAAAAACCTTTAATTAATATTATCTTTCCTCGCGTCATCAAACGTCAACGAGTTCTAAAGGTCATCGTTTTATAGAAACTACTAACAAATTGGTTTTTTAAAACTAACAGTCTAATAATGGGTAAGCAAAGCACTAGGTTAGGAAATTCATTCTGACAAAATATATATTATAAGTTATGGGTCTTATATCTTTGACTTGAATGAATTGAATGCTCGTTAATCTTAACTTTATTAATTTAATGCTACGGGAGCTTAACCCTTCCAGTGAACAACCTTAAGAGCATGGGCAGCAAAGTATTAAAACAGTGTTGACGAAAGATGTGACTGTAAAAGAACTGGCATCTTTTTTTCGTTTAAAAAAAACGCCCTATCGGTACATTGTAAAAACCAATAGACTCTTCTCAATAATTAATTGAGTGTAATAAGCCCACATTAACATGTTAAAATTGGACTTAAAAATGCAGGGACCTGCACACGAAATAATGGTGGGAGACCGCGCCCCAGACTTTGTTCTTCCAGGTCCAGACGGGAAATTCTATCAGTTTTATGAACGCACTAAGGGAAGGCCATTAGTATTAATATTTTACCCTCAAAAAGACCCAGACGCATGGGCAGAGGTCCAAGGCTTTGTCCAACGATCCGCGGAATTCGAATATTTGGGAGTGGATATTTTTGCAATCAACCTAGCCGCCTGCAAAGATAATAAGAGGCTTCAACTGCCTTTTCTTGTATGGTCCGACCTGAATCAGAAAATAACTGAGCATTATCTGCGAGGAGCTGGAATCCGGGCTGGATCATTAAGAACTATTAATATTTTTCTACTAGATGCAAATCAGCGTGTACTTGATTTTAAAACTGGCGCTCAAGTAGGTCTCGCAGAGAGCGTGTATGAATTTTATAAAGAACAGCCAAAGCCGCCGAAGTCCCAGATCTTGTCGGCTAATGCGCCAGTCCTTTTACTCCCTAATCTAATCGATCCTGGAATGCGTCAGGACTTGATGGCCCTTTGGAACCAAGGCAAACATGATGAGAGTAAAGTTGTTTCGGTCGTTGGTGACAAAGAAGTTGTACGCACACATACAAAAGTAAAAAAACGTCGCGACTATCCTATCATGGATGTAAATTTACATAAAATGTTGCAGCAAACAATTGGTCGACGCTTAGCACCTGAGTTGGCTAAGGTATTCCATTTTGAAGGGTTTCGTTTCGATCGTTTTGTTGTCGTGTGTTATGATGCAGAAAGGGGAGATTATTTCCGAATCCACCGAGATAATTTGTCTCCGACTACGGCAGATAGAGCCTTTGCTTTAACCCTTAATTTAAATGTTGAAGAATACGAGGGTGGTGAACTTGTGTTTCCTGAGTACGGTCCTCATAAATACCAGCCAAAAAGTGGTGGTGGCATTTTGTTTTCATGTTCACTAATGCATGAGGCGTTGCCGGTCAGGAAGGGAAGAAGGTTTGCTCTTCTAACGTTTTTGCGGACACTAAGTAAAAAGTCATAGTAATAGGGTCTCTATTAATGAGAAGCTTTTTGGAATTTGTTTTTGAAAACCATAAATGTCATAAGAAAAGTTAAGGCGCAGATAAATGAATAGAGTATAATCGCTTATACTTAAACTTTTTAAACTATTTATTAGAACGTAAATAATAATTGATGCAATTTGGGGTAAATTTTTTTTGAAGCGGTTATGCAAATTGTAATGATTCATCGGACGTCTACTAGTAGAGATTTTTCTGAGATGAATGCGATAATAAGTAAAGGAAGCGCCCAGTGAAGTTTGTAGATTATTTTGTCGAAGATCGCATTGCCCACATTGTAATGAATAGGGGGCCGGTGAATGCGTTGAGCATGGAATTAGTCTGTGAAATTCTCGAAGCCTATAGGTTAGCTAAGGCAGACACCGACGTTCGTTGTGTGATGTTGGAAAGCGGTTTGCCTAAAGTATTCTGTGCGGGGATGGACCTAGAAATGATGCGTGATGGTGATAGTATACGTATCCGCGATTATCTTGAAAAATTGTATCTTGATATGCATTTAGCCCAGTATCGGATGGCTAAACCTACGATAGCCGTTGTAAACGGTGCGGCCCGTGCTGCCGGAGTAACAGTGGCCGTATCATGCGACTGTATTTTAGCCAGTGATCGGGCCAGTTTTGGGTACCCTGAAATAGACGTTGGGGTAATTCCCGCAATGCATTATGTTCACCTGCCACGACAGATTGGTAGGCACAAGGCGTTCGAGCTGTGTTTCAATGGTAAGCCTATTGATGCCATCACAGCGGAGCAATGGAACCTTATTAATCGCGTAGTACCTCACGATGATCTAGGGCTAGAGGCACTGGCACTGGCTAAAGACTATGCGGCTAAATCGCCACAAGTCATGCGTATTGCTCGTGACAGTTTTATGCGAGCAAATGATTATGAATACCGTCGTAATATTGAGAATGTAGTAGAAACCATCTGTTTGATAATGGAGCAGCCTGACGCACGAGAAGGCCTTGCCGCCTTTGTTGAGAAACGCCCGCCAGTTTGGGAAGCGGATCGTGATAGCGATTAATATTCGTTGACCACAAGTATCTAGAGGACCAAACCTATTGATTGGATTGAGATTGTTCCCTGATGAAATTAGAAGAGTCTACAGCACAATGTAATAGTGAAGGGAAATCCATGGTAAATGAGATGTGGATCGGAATTTATGAAGAACTTCCCCTTGGTGCCACATAATCTGCGTCACAGGTGATAGATGGGGAAGCCATCGATGCGTTTGCACATGCGATATAAAGCTTTAATTTGATTCATATGGATGTAGACTTGGTTCGGGAAAATACAAAGTATCCTGACCGTATAGCAAATGATGTTATGAAGACGGCTCTAATGTCGCAACCATTGGTAACGTTCTGTGAACGGTATAAAATTCGTACGGCTTTACTAACTTCGTTCTCACGATATACTCGTCCGGTATTTCAGGAGATACAATAACAACTACTCTACGCTTGGCTGCAAAACTGGACAATAAAAAGAGAATGCGTTTCGACGTGCAGACTATTAACCAACACGATGAAGTCGTCATGATCGCTGAACTGTTGGAACAATGTATTTAGCCGATTAATGCATATTTGATGTAAATAAGTCTGTTGTTGAGCATGGTGTTAATTATTTTATTCGCCCTTTTGTATAACTCTAAAATCAGTTGGCTATTGGCAGGTAAGAGATTTATAACTTTTTGAGTTAAACGACGAGGTTTGGTTAGTGGATTATTCTTATAACCCAGTTATTCCAGTGGTGCTTATCATAATGCTGGCGCATCTTGCATTAGGGTTTTATGAACAATGGATAAAAAAAAATAAAACGCGCAATTTCTTCATGCCAATTTCATATCTTGTGTTAACATTATTGTTGATAATTTGGTTTTTTGATCCAAAGTGGCACCTATGATTATATAATATTAAAAATTATAATATTTACACTTTGAATAATCGTAAGTTAAGAGATCTAGGTTTAGCAATTATTGTTTTATAAAACTTAAGGTTTGCAGTTATGGAAATAATATTCTTTTTAAGTGTCACTATTAGTGCATTCTTATTTGTCATTGATGTATTTTAATTAAAGTGCTCATAGTGAGTTTACGCCTTATGGCTAATCAAACCAGGGAATAATTTTTACAAGCTGTATCCAGTGCAGTTGTTTGAAGAGTCTTATAGGTTTTTATTAGTTTGTAAAAATTTTAAAACGTCTAGCACATTATTCTTTGAATGCCAGAGAGTGGGCCAGTCCATATCTTCGGTGGCCCTCATTTGTAAAGAAATGCTGATACCGTGTCATAAGAAAAAATTTAATTCAAAATGAGCACTAGTAGACCTCAAGTTTTGCATGTAAATCTGCCATATTCTATAATGATAACGAGGATTGAAGATGGCAAAAGCATATATAATGGCGTTAGTTAAATTCACGAATCAAGAGCAATTTAAGGCTGAATATGGATCCAAGGTGGCCGATGTATTCGAACTATTTGGTGGCCGTTTTCTGGCTCGAACACCGACTGCTACTCATCACGAAGGACGTCCTTTTGATATGCACGTTATTGCAGAATTTCCGAGTTTGGAAAAGGCGAACGAGGCTCTAGAGAGTAAAGAGTATCTTGAGATTAAAAAGCACCGTGTAGGAAATAGTGATATTGACTATGGAACTTTTGTTGTGATTGAAGGTTTTTAGAGCACAAACATTTGGATTAAAATGCCTTATTTTTCAGGTTTATGAAAATATTTAATATCATTTAAGGAACAATTGGCATGAAGGTTTTTCACAGTGGAAGATGCCAATGTGGCAAGATTACTTATGATATTAGTGATAAACCGCTAACTATTCATGCGTGCCATTGTAAAGAGTGCCAAAAGCGTTCTGGGAGCGCTTTTGGTATATCAATGCCGATTGCTAAAGATAAAATAAAAATACGAGGGGAACTCAATTCATTTGAAAGGGTAGCTGATAGTGGTTTCAAACTAATCCAATTCTTTTGCTCAAATTGTGGCAACCCGATATATTCAGAAGTTGAACGACGTCCAAACGCAATAGTTCTTTTCCCAGGAACACTAGACGATACAAACTGGTTCAGATTGGAGCGGATGATTTGGACGTGCAGTGCTCAAAGTTGGTATGAGTTCCCTATTGATATGGAAAAATTGGAGAAAAATGTAGACTACGGATCTTAAAATTTTAAAACTGCAATATTTTATGGAGATTGATAATGAAAACACCTAATTACTGTGTAATAACAATAGCTAAATGTAATGCAGCGTTTATGGATAAGGCTCTGGATTTAACAGAAGGCTTTAAAAATGAAATTGAACGTAAGGCCAATCCAATTTCAATACGATATGGAGTGATGTCCACGGGACAACATGCGGGTACTATAGCTTTTTTTCAGAACTATTTCAGTTTATCAGATTTTGAGAAGTCTTTTGCAGTTTATCAAGCAGCTAGTGATTACCAAGCTCTATTTAATAGCGGCAATGCCTCAGTAATAATGAGAAATATTGTTAAATATGTGGATATTCCATTCGAACAAAAGACTACTGCTGAAGCTAAGTATTTGGTTTTAACTCGAGTTTCAGGAAAAGAATCAATGGAAAGTGAGATATCAGCCGTGGCGCCAATTTTCTTAAAAGGTGGAGCTCTTACTTATAGGCTGGCTAATGTTATCACTGGCAACAATGTGGGTAATCAATTGCTTGGTGTGTCATATTCTTCAATGACTGATATAGAGAATGTTTACGATCTTCTAGCCGACGATAAAACTTATAAAGGACTACTTAACAAAGTTGATGTGAATATGAGAAACATAATTCGGTTAAGGTGATCTGTTAACTCAAAAAATACTAACCCGTTTGTTTATTTGGGAAACTGGGCCAATACGTTAATTTAATCCAGATATAGGAACAGTTTGAGCCCTGTCATTTTGCATATTTAAGAAACTTCTCGCGGCCTCGGGGCGGCCGTCTTGCACAAAGGCTGATAAAAGGGTGTTCTGTACCAAATCCCTTTGTGCTCTTGACCCACCGATTCTAACCACTTCATTTGACATTGGTTCGAGAATAGATATGACCGAGCTCCAATCACCTTTGGCATGTGCTGCAAATGCTTTGGCTAAGTCAGCAGGCACATGGCCAGCAGGTAATTTTCCATTTTCACCTGCTTCTAAAACCTGACTATGCCACTCGTCTAAGTCTGTTTTATTTCCTAATGCAATCGCAGGCAACGCACCGTGAGCATCGACAAAAACCATTGGTTTTGGAAAACTTGAGTTTCTAAATTCTAACAATGCTTCCCATCGGTCCCTAGAGCGATCAATGCCAGCCAATTCAGAGCGCCACAACAATGAAGCACCATCTGTGAATACATTTATTGAGGGGCTATTAGTTTTGCTAGGTGCGCAATGTTGATCATAAATTTTAAAAACTGAGTCATGTTCCCCAATCATTAATTTTGCGAGACAAAGGTGCCACCAAACATGACAACTCAAAGGGCAATCGGAGGAATAATCAGGTAACCATTCCTGTAGATAATTAGCGAGTGCATGGTCTTCTCCGGCTTCATACAAAGCATGAGCTCTGACATGAGCGGTATGGGCGCTGCGTGGTCGTTGTTCCAAGGCCCTCTCTACCATATCTCGGCCACGCTTCCACTCACCGATCTCGACTAAAGCAAAGCCATACACCGTTAAAAACCACCAGTCATCCCCATACACTTTTTCTAGAGGCTTTAATAAGGATACTTGTTCTTCCTCTCGATCTATACGTCCGCTAAAACCAATCAAACCAAAAACACTGCAGGCTGGTGCAAGTGCAAACGCATCCAGTTGATGTTGTTGAACATGCGATTGAATGAGCTTTAATCCTTTTGGCCCCTGTCCGCTTGTGAGCAATTGAAAAATCTGTGCGTGTTGCTTTTCCCTGTCTGTCGCTTTTTGTGCAAGTGCAACTCCTTTCTCTCCAGCAGCTTTTGCTTCGGCCATTCTCCCACTTAGTTGGTGCACCCGAGCGTAGACGGCATGGTTGAGGGCAAACTCTGGGTCTGCTTCGATACCTTTTTTTAAGAGTGCCTCTGCATCACCAGTAGCTGAAAGCACGGCATCGACGGCTTCTATATATAGATCCCGTGCCACAGAAGAATTTGTAGACAAATCCAACCCATATCGATCTTTTAACATTCACTTCCCCCCTACAAGACCAGAAGAACTTACCTTCTCGATACAGAAAGATCATCTTTTTTATTTGTTTTGGTTTTTTGCAGGGATAAAAAAGATCATATTCGTATCAGACTTAACCTTTATGATCCTGTTTAATAACTTTTCTAGTTAATTCGGTCTGAGGAAGTTATGTTGATTTATATGTTGAAAATGAATTTGATCGATTTGTCTCGTCGTTTCGAATGGGATGAGTAATATTAAAAACATACAAAAATGTTATTATCTTTTCCTAGATTTCATGTAACGCAAAGTTTTGAGTGTATAAACGGGAAACTTGCTCCTTTTGTTGCTCTGCATCGTGTAGATGGGTTAGATTTTTTTTATTAGTCACTCTTATAAGAACAATGCGGGTCCAACGGGAACCGGCGAGTGGTGAAATAAAATGAATAATTGGAACAGGTTATTGTTTGATGGGTTGGAAATCACCCCAGAAATTAGAGAAGATCAGATGTTAGTGCTGATGGAGGATGGTATTAAGTTTCAGTCAGAGCTTACTTTTAATTGGTTGAGATATATTGGTCTTGATATGAATGTAAAACGCCGAGGCTTAGCAGTTGCAGCCTCCTTCCAATCCTTTGAAGCGTTAATTGATGTACCTGGAATACGAGTATTAGAATCCCCTGTTAATCGTTTAACAAAAGATGATATTTAAGAATGGAAGAGTTGTGCGCTTAAAAAATAGAACAGCAATCGTCACTGGAGGAGCAGGTGGCATAGGAGAAGCTATTGCTTTAATGTTTGCTCAACATGGAGCAACAGTAATGGTTGCTGATCTCAATTCCGAAGGAGCGTTAGAAACAGCGACAGCTATTATTGAGAAAGGTGGTTTAGGGCATGCAATGGAAGTCGACGTTACCAATATAGACTCTGTTAAAAATCTTGTTAATGAAAGCATCAAGACTTTTAAACAATTGGATATTTTGGTTAATGTTGCGGGAGTAGGCGGATTTGGGCATTTTATAGATGTCAGTCCTGAAGAATTTGATCGGATAATGCGTATCAACGTAAGTGCAAGTTTATATTGTGCGCAGGCTGCAGCAAAGGAAATGTTAAAAAGTAAATATGGTCGAATTATTAATGTGGCATCAATATCAGGCGAGAGGGCAGGTGAGCATAGAACAGCATATGGCACATCAAAAGCAGCTGTGATTGGTCTCACAAAACAAGGGGCTCGTGATCTAGGAGGGCAGGGTATAACGGTGAATGCAATAGCTCCTGGGCCGGTTGATACTCCTCTTACAAGAAGAATACACACTGAAAAGACGCGAACTAATTATCTCAAAGTAATACCGGCGGGGCGATATGGAACAGTTGAAGAAATGGCAGATGCTGCTCTTTTCTTAGCAGGTGAGGCCGCTGGTTATGTAAACGGTCATGTATTATTTGTTGATGGTGGTTATGTTTCAGCGGGCGTAGCTGAAGCTGAAATCGTTTGATGCTAAGAATTTAAAAGGGAATATTTAATTATGATTAATACAGGACGCGTAGCACTCAGTAAGATGGACGGAGTTACTTTTGGCGTGCCTGCGCCCGATGCATTAAAAGAAGAGGTGTCGAGGATAGGAAGCCAACGTATTTTCTTAATGATTAGCGGTTCCCTTAATCGGAATACAGATGAAATAACCAAAATAAGAAATGCTTTGGGCAATAAAGTGGTTGGGGAATTTGACCGGGTTTCGCCACATACGCCTCGTAGAGACGTGATTTTAGCAACGAAGGCTGCCAGAGATAGTAAGGCTGATTTAATAGTAACGTTTGGAGGCGGTTCCATCACAGACGCTGCTAAGGCAGTCGCGTTATGTTTGGCTAACAATATCAGTGATGCTGAAAGAATGGATATTTTAAATTGTCCAGATAAGGTGTTGTCCCCAACTGTCCCTCAAATTTCAATTCCAACTACTCTATCTGGGGGAGAATTTAGTGCGATATCAGGAGTAACAGATGAACGATCTAAGAAAAAAGATTTGTTCAGACACACGGATATTATACCAAACGCCGTAATCTTGGATCCTGCACCCACAGTCCATACGCCGGAATGGTTGTTTCTTTCAACTGGGATACGGGCGGTAGACCACTGTGTTGAGGGAATATGTTCAAATAAGGCAAATGCATATGGTGATGCGCAGGCCCTGCAGGGGTTAGCGTTACTTAGTAGGGGATTGATCGGTGTAAAAAAAGACAATTCTGACATACAAGCCAGATTAGATTGTCAGATGGGGACGTGGTTATCAATGGCGCCATTATCTAGCGGTGTCCCGATGGGTGCTAGTCATGGCATAGGTTATGTTCTAGGCGCTGCTTTTGATATACCCCATGGTCATACATCCTGCATCATGCTACCTGCAGTGATGCGTTGGAATGAATGCATTAATAAAAACCGCCAGCAGCTAATTTCCTCTGCAATGAAGAAACCAGACACGGAAGCCGGAAATGTATTGGAGGCGCTGATATCTGAACTCGATATGCCAACTCGCCTCTCAGACGTGGGGATAAAAAAATCTGACTTTAATGATATAGCGATTAGAGCTATGGAGACACCTTGGGTCCCCCACAATCCAAAACACATTGAAGGACCAAAAGATATCTTAGAAATATTAGCCTTAGCCGCCTGAGTTCCATTAAATAATTTTTTGTGAGGTGCGAAGGCCTACAAAAATAAAGATGGTTGCGATCGCGCAATAAATGGCAAATACAAGACAGATATTCTCTATGCTTATCCTAGTATCAATCATGAGGCCCATCACAGGAGGCCCTAATGCAGAAGCTAAAACAGTGATCGCTATTATCAATGACCGGATAGCGCCAAGATGCTGCAGACCATATAGCTCTGCCCAAAGAGCTGTAAGACCTGTATATGTCATTCCAACATTAAGTCCTAAAAGTAATAAATAAGGCCATGCCCAAATAGGGTCACTAAAAGCCCAAATAATCATCAAGGCGCAGATTTTTGGAAGTAAAAAAAATGGAACTGCTCTAGTTGCCGTAATTCGGTCAATTATAGGGCCGAAGATCAAAGAGGCGGTCATTGATCCAATCGCGTAAACCCAATAACTCCCCGTCAACCAGACAGCGGTCCAATTCTTTGCTTCTGCCAGAGTAAGGTGGTGAAAAAAAAGAGCCGTTCCTATAAAAGATGGGGCAATTACTGCAGGTAGAAGACAATAGAATCTCCAGTCGTTTAGCATTTGGCTACGTGTCCAACTGGGATTAGTTGAGCGTGTTATCTCATTAATTATTCTACATTCACTTGAATGGATTTGTTGATCAAGTAAGCTTTTTCTCAGTAACCAGAGAATTAGTGGAAGAATACCAAAACCTAATAAAATAGATGTTAGCCCATAAGTCGCTCTCCAACCGAATAATCCTATCGTTATGACAACCATTAAAGGTAAAAATGACTCGCCAAAAGCGAAGCCAAGAGACGCAAGTGCTACTGCTTTCCCCCGTCCTTTGGAAAACTGACGTGCCATTGTTGTTATAGCGACATGGCTGGTTAACCCCTGGCCAGTATGTCTTAAACAAAAAATTATAGGTATGAGGAGTAAGACTGTGGTGTTGAAGGCAATAAAAAGACCGGAGACACATAATCCGGAGAAGACAATAATCGTATACGGTTTGAGTGGGAAGCGGTCTATTAACTGTCCTGTCAAGGGCAAGCACAACGCACTCAGTATCGTACCAGTCATGTAGATGCTACCCCAAGCTGTGTGACTTAGGTGAAACTCTTCCATAATTTTTGGGCCAAATGCTCCAATAAAAAACGTTTGACCAAGGCTAGATCCAAAAGTTAGCAAAAAACCAAAAGCTAAAAGATGAGGGTTAGCTGAAATAAATTTTAGATAACCCGATGCGCGTTGCTCCTCATTCATTTAGATAATCGACTTAGAGATTTTTTGAAGTTGTACATCTAATATTTACTCAAGATAATTGTTACACTCTATATCTTTCAAAAACTAATTTTTATAGAGAAGTTATCTTTGTCCATATTTTTGGATTATGTCTTTTAACGCCAATACTTCATCGGGCGTACTTGCCCACGTGTTTGTACCTCCCATTGGGCTGGAAGGGATCAAAATTCTTTTTACCCCAATTTTTTCCAATTCGGTAATGTCATCAAGATCCTCTGGTACAGACACGGTAAACTCTATTTTCTCAGGGTCCCGGTTGTTTTCTACGGCTGTTTTCCTGACAACATCAAAAAGATCATAGGGAACCCCACGTGCGGGAAAAAATCCATCTCCGATGCGTCCTGCTCTTTTCGCGGCAGCCTTGGAGTGTCCTCCAACAATAATGGGGACAGAGCCATTTTTGGGTTGCGGCCTACAAAATATTGGGTCGAAGTCAACAAAGTCGCCGTGGTACTCGGCAAACTCGTTTGCCCAGAGAGCTCTCATCGCGGCGATATGCTCATCGGTACGTTTGCCGCGTTCTGCGAAGGGAACGCCAATAGCTTTAAATTCTTCCTCGAGCCACCCTACGCCGATACCTAAGTCTATTCGCCCGCCTGATAATTGATCTAATGTAGCAATTTGCTTCGCTGCGACGATGGGGTTGCGTTGAGGAATGATTAAAATCCCGGTGGCTAAGCGAATGGTCTTAGTGACGGATGCTAAGTATGCCATATAAATTAATGGGTCAGGATACTGCATGTCTTCATTACCATCACCCATTTTCCCAGAGGGTGCATATGGATATATCGACTTATAACCTTTTGGCACAACTACATGGTCTACAGTCCATATACTCTCAAAACCTGCTTCTTCCGCAGCCTGAGCCATGGAAACCGCTTTATCTGACCAGACGTTTCTACCTGTGTTTAAGTAACGTAATCCAAACCTCATTTTTTACCCCAAATGCATTCATCCCAAAATAAAAATGGCAACCATGATCAAATTGACAACAATGCTCCTGCTTTTCATAAAATTGTAATAATTAGTATGTTTTAGCCTACGGATTTAGTATAGATGTTGCTCGTTATTATCGCTAACCATTCTAGCCCCAAAAGAATAAATTACCGAAAAAAGTCCTTATGAGTCTAAATCGAAACTTTTTTTTAAACTTAAGCCTAGTGTGCTTTTGGTATCTTTTTACTTATGACATTTGTTATGCCAATGAAAAAAAAGGCCAACCGGAAAAGGGCTACTCAAAAGACGTCAAATCTTCTTTAGTTTCTAATAACTTTATGTTGGCAACGGCGAATCCAATCGCAACTAAAGAGGGTTTTAAAGTACTTAAAAATGGTGGAAGTGCGATAGATGCAGTTGTAGCTGTGCAAATGGTGCTGAATGTAGTTGAGCCACAATCTTCAGGGATCGGTGGAGGGGCTTTTATTCTTTACTGGGATGCAAAAACCAAAAAAATATATTCATTCGATGGACGAGAAAAATCTCCTAAAACATTGAAAAAAGATTATTTCTTAAATAATAATGGGGAGAGAAAGAAATTCTGGGAAGTGGTCCAGGGTGGTGGATCTGTTGGTGTTCCTGGTACGTTAAGGTTGATGGAGTTCGTCCATCAGCGTTACGGGTTAATGAATTGGTCGCAATTATTTAAGCCGGGAATAAGGCTGGCGCGCTACGGTTTCAAAATATCTCCAAGACTTTCTGAGTCTATTAAAAGTGCTCAAAAACGAGGACTTGATCGTTTTTCAACCACTAGAGCATATTTTTTTGATAACAATAATAGGCCTAAATTAGCAGGTTCTAAGTTAATCAATGAACCTCTGGCTAAAACGTTTGGTTTGATTGCGGAGAAGGGAGCAGATGCTTTCTACAAAGGCGATATAGCCAAAGCAATAATATCAGCTGTAAAGGAAACTCAGTTTAACCCAAGTCAGTTAACATTGAAGGATTTGGATGATTATGAAGTAAAGGTCCGTGACCCAGTTTGTCTTCCTTATCGGAAATATAACATATGCGGTATGGGCTCTCCAAGTTCTGGAGGACTTACCGTTGGCCAGATACTGGGTATACTTGAAAATTTTGATCTCAGAAGTTTAGGGCCAACATTAGAGTCGGCTCATTTATTTATTGAGGCTTCTAAATTAGCTTATGCCGATCGTAATCTTTATATGGCTGATAAAGACTTTATAAGTGTCCCTGAAAAGGGCTTGATCGATAAAACGTATCTTCTCAGGCGATCTAGATTAATCACGAAGACTTCTTCCAACAAAGTTAGCCCTGGTTATCCCGAAGGTAGCGAGGATTTGTTGAGGAGTTTGCAGAAACAAAATGAAAAACCGGGGACAACACATTTTGTGGTAGTCGATAAATATGGAAATGCTGCGTCTGTAACATCAACAATAGAGACTGGCTTTGGGAGCCGTGTAATGGTCGGTGGATTTTTACTTAATAACGAGTTAACCGATTTTTCATTTATACCTCAGCGTAACGGTCAACTCATCGCAAATCGATTAGAAGGAGGCAAGAGGCCAAGAAGTTCAATGGCGCCAACAATCGTATTAAAAAACAAAAAACCATTTTTAATTACAGGCTCTCCTGGTGGGTCGAGAATAATATCATATGTCGCAAGAACCATACTAGCTGTTTT
>CAXYEO010000049.1:0-32112 GCA_964276085.1 uncultured Thalassobaculaceae bacterium
TCACGACACCCATAACCAAGATTACATAAAAAATTTGACTCGACTGACGTCCCTTGAAAAAACTGTTTGTCCACTAACTCATTATCAAATCCAGACATAGGACCACAATCAAGACCAAGTGCCCTCGCAGCCATGATTAAATATGCGCCCTGCATGGAGCCATTTCTGAAAGCAGTACTTGATACAAAATCAGGGTTGTCTTTAAATAGACCTGACATGTCTTTAAAAGGAAATAGCTGTGGTAATTGCCGCCAACAATCAAGGTCATGGCCAATTATCGCACATACAGGGGCACTCATAGTCTTCTCAACGTTCCCAGCAACCAATGTAGGCCTCAACTTCTCTTTACCAATGTCAGTCTTAACAAAAATGATACGAGCTGGTGAAATATTCATACTTGTCGGTGCCATTTTCATTAAGTCAAACAGTTGCCGCAAAATACCTTCTGAAATATCGCGCTCCTGCCAAACATTATGTGTGCGCGCACCGTCAAATAATAGATTTAAGTTAGGAGCATCTAGGCTTTCAATTTCTTTATTAGATGAACTCTTTATCATACTGTATTCCTTTGAGTAGCGCGCTATAACAATATAAAAACCATGTCAGCCTTTAAATACACTTTTCTATTATGCTTTTAAATCTTTAATCCATTACTTAGACAGAAAACTACGAGAATTAAAAAATGGACTCATTACTAGACTATTTCCCTAATGATCTCACACTTTTTGAAGCTTTGGGGTTAATTATATTTAGCTATTTCACCTCCGCAGTCACAGCTACAGTCGGCATTGGAGGCGGCGTCATGATGTTGATGGCGATGGCCTCGATAATGCCCATAATATCAGTCATACCAGTCCACGGAGCTGTTCAAATGGGGTCAAATGGCGGCCGTGCTTGGTTAATGCGTGATCACTTAAGTTGGAATATATTCATATACTTCCTCATTGGGTCGTTGATTGGTGCAGCCATAGCCTCCCAAGTTGTAGTGGCCCTACCAAAGGATATTTTACGATTAATATTGGGGGGGTTTGTCATCTGGATCGTCTGGGGCCCAAAGCCCAGAAAAAGGAATGTAAATCCAAAGTCATTTATTCCAATTGGGATTGGTACAACCTTCGCCAGCATGTTTGTTGGAGCGACAGGGCTGCTGATAGGCGCATTCATGGAACCAAAACTTCTAGGAAAAATGAACGCCGTCAGTACTCATGCTATTTGCGGAATGCTTCAACATGGCCTTAAAATTATAGTATTTAGTTTACTCGGTTTTGCTTTTTCAGAATGGATCTTTCTTATTCTAGCCATGCTTGGAACTGGATTTCTAGGAACTTTCACTGGCCATTTTATACTTAATAAAATACCAGAAAAAATTTTTATAGTCCTTTTTAAAGGGTTACTTACACTTCTATCAGCCCGCCTAATATATCAAGCTATTATGGAACTCTGGATAAAATAAAACGTAGCTTTAACGCCATACTTCATCCAAAAATCCAACCCAATTTTCCCCTAAAGTTTTCCTGATACGGTTTTCTGACCAGCCTGCTTTTTCCATTACGGGAATAAAATTCCCAAAACTCCCAAGGTTTTCAAGACCTAAGGGCATCTTCGGTACTTTTTTATGCGGGGTCGACGTAGGCTTACCCTTTCCTTTATCAGACGATAAGTAATTGAAGAATTCGATATCTTGGTCTTGAACCCAATCTGTCCCTATTCCGACTTTATCTTCGCCAACTATATTTATTACATAGTCTATCGCAGACACACAATCTGCTAATGTACTGTCCTCCCCTTTAGGAAGAAACGGTGTATAACTGGCAAAACCAACGAAGCCATCAGCCTGGGCAATAGTGCGTAGTTGATCGTCTGTCTTATTCCGCGCGTGCTTTTTTAACATTGGACAACAGTGTGTATAAGCAACTGGTTTTTTTGAATATCTAATAGCGTCGTCACTAGTCTTAGGGCCAACGTGAGATAGGTCAATCAATATTCCCAGCTCATTCAAAACATTGACAACCTCGTGCCCAAAATCTGTCAACCCGCCGTCGTTACTTTCCCAGCAACCGGAGCCGACTAAGATTTTGGGAATTATAGGTTAACTGGATAATTTTTACTCCGAGGTCTCTAAAAAGAATCAAATTACCAAGGTCATTATCTATGCCGCTCGTATTTTGCCAACCAAGAATAATGCCCACTTTTTTTTCTTTTTGAGCACGCACAATATCTTCCACACTAAAAACCTGAATTATAATATCATCCCATTCCCGGAACCAATGCTTCCATTGTGCTATATTAGCCATCGTATCGTGAAAATTATGCCACACGCTGCAAGTGCAGTTCGCTGCAGTAATGCCCCCCTTTTGCATGTCTTCGAAAATAGCTCTGGAAAACTTAGATATTACTAATCCATCAATAAAAATTGCATCGTTATAAGTGTTCATTCTTTACTCCAAAAAATACTGCTACTTAAAGGATTTTCTAACACTAAGGGTCTGGCATCCAATATTTATTCATGGGAATCTCATTTCCCATTAACTCCGGCTCCTCATATTTATTGAGTTCGGAACGGTGATAAGAATAGTCTTCCAAAAATATATCAGAGGCTATTGAACGAGCCAAACGCTCCGCTCCTTCACTCACTGCAGGTATATCACCACTAACATTTCCATGACTAACCGTGGCGGCAAATGTAAATTCATGCAAGTCTTTCAAATATTCTGCCTCGTCACTTTTTTTTCCTTGTAATTCAAAGCTACTACCAAGGTCTGGAAAATCTAAGAATTCATCAAAATAGTTTTGTTCAGTGGAACTAACAATATCTCTAAATGTCCGTATTTTATCTGAAAATTGATTTAAATATTGGGGAGACTTCACATTTATCTTGAAACCAGTACCCAGTAAAATCTTATCTAACAAATATCGTTCCAAACCTGCGGAGATCTTGATCTTTTCCCCCACCCACTCCGCTTTAGTAATTTCTGCGTCAAGACATAAGTGTACATTTGGGTGTTTCCAGACTCGTAAGACAGAGTCTCTGGGAGGCGCAACGCGGTACTGGAAGACATATGATAATAGATCCAATTTTTCGGTTACTGGTAATAGAGGGAAGCCATGCGTAAAACCCGGATAACCTGTACTTTTCATTTTATTAATGCGAGGTATTGTTGGCGATCGTACGAATAGAAAAACTTTATTTGCGCCTGCTTCAAGCGCTGAGGCCGCATTATCTATGGCCGACGCGCTAACTCCTACTACACCGATATCCTTGCCTTCCATCAATCGGAAATCAATTTGTTCCGAACTATGTTGACAGGAATTTCCGAGAAACTTTTGCAAGGCAGATGGGATCCGGGGCCTTGCCATTCCCTCTCGTCCGGTCGCCAATACTATTTTGCGAGCATAAACTGACCTTTTGACTTCATTATGTTTGATAGTAATTTCGAAAGCATGCTCCAATGGGACAATACTTAATACTTCACTCTCATTTTCAATATCTATATTCAAAACCTTTCGGTACCAGATCAGATAATCCATCCAGGTTGCTGTTGGGATTTTACCCAAGGCATTCCAAGTGTCCTTACCCCATTGGGCCTCAAACCAGGATTGAAAAGTAAGGTTTGGAATACCTAAAGCTGGTCCTGCCAAATTTTTTGGTGACCGTAGAGTTTCCATTCTCGCATAATTCATCCAAGGTCCCTCTTTACCTTTTGCATGTAAATCAAAAGTTCGAATGTTTGTGATACCTGCCCTGAGCAGCGCAAAGTTTACCACAAGACCACACATCCCTCCTCCAATAATAACAACATCATTAATTGGGTCTCCACACGGGGTCGTTCTCGACCTCACCCAACTTTTGGGAGGATACTGAAGCATTTCAAGATCACGCATAATTTGCACAGCCAGACAATCGAGGCCAATTGACACGTTAGTCAAAATCACAACTCCAAAACAGAATATTTAGTTTATATTTTGCATTATTTATAGCATTTTATGTAATCCAGTTGCATTCTTATCAAACTATTATTTTTGTTCAAGCGGGAGATTGAGTTTTGCCCCCACGAATTGTTTTAATCCATGCTATAGAGATGGCTATACATCCAATTGCACAGGCTTTTAAAACTCATTGGCCCGAGGCCGAAACTATCAATATTTTAGATGACTCGTTAAGTAGGGATCGTGCCAACTCAGATAGTTTAGATAACAAAATGATAAAACGGTTTATTACTTTAGGCGACTATGCAAAGTCTATAGACGCTAATGGCATTCTATTTACTTGTTCCGCTTTTGGTCCCGCAATAGAAGCTGTTGCGGAGCAACACACAATGCCTGTTTTAAAACCAAATGAAGCTATGTTTTCTAGGGCCTTAGATATAGGAAAAAATATCTGCATGCTGGTAACGTTTGAGAATAGTATAGATTTAATGAGCAAAGAATTTCAGGCAATGGCAAACGTAAGGAATAATGAAGCAAAACTCGATGTTATATTTATTGATGGAGCTATGTTGAAGTTACAACAAGGGTTAATAAATGATCATAATGAGTTAATTTTGCAGACCGCAAAAAAACTGAATGGTTATGATGTATTAATGCTTGCTCAATTCTCGATGGCAAGTGCTTGCGAAGCTATATCACAGCAAATCAATATACCTATCTTGACAGCTCCAGATGCAGCAACAAAATTAATGAAGAAACAGCTCAAAAATTAATAATTAGAGAGATAAATCCTTGAAAAATCTTAATACATTATCAGCAGCTACTGCCGCGGCAGGAATAAGAACTAAAAAATTTACCAGTGAAGAATTAATTAGTGATTGTCTTAATCGACTTAATAATCGTGAAGATGATATCCAAGCATGGTCGTACATAAATGCAAAACATGCATTAGAGCAAGCAAAGAAGGCCGATAAGCACCAAAATGAAGGAGGCAGCTTAGGTCCTCTGCATGGGATCCCAATTGGGATAAAAGATGTAATCGACACCGAGGATATGCCGACTGAAAATGGGTCACCTATTTATGAAGGTCGACGCCCCCAAAAAGATGCTCTTTGTATAGCAGCATTGCGACGCGCCGGCGCTATAATCTTTGGCAAAACGGTAACAACAGAATTTGCTAATATAAACCCAAGCAAAACTCGTAATCCCCATAATATTCAGCACTCACCAGGCGGGTCGTCAGCCGGGTCCGGGGCGAGTGTAGCTGATTTTCATGTGCCCGTCGCACTTGGGACTCAAACTGGTGGATCTGTAATTCGTCCCGCGTCCTTCAACGGGGTTTTTGGCTTAAAGCCCACTCTAGGTTTAATTCCTAGGAGTGGTATACTTTTGCAATCTCATACGTTAGATACAATCGGTATTTATGGACGAACACTTGAAGATTTAGCTTTAGTTTTAGATAGTATCTCTATTCGTGACCCGAATGATGCACATAGTTACCGAGGAAGTATAGGTTCGTTCCAGACGGAGTACTCTAAGACGTCTAAACATCAACCCAAATTTGCATTTCTGGAAACACCAGCTTGGAATGAGGGTCATTCAGCTTCAAAGAATGCTATTTTAAAAATAACCGAAATACTTGGACAGAACTGCGAAAAGGAAACATTACCAGACCCTTTTAATAAGATAATTGATTTACACGCTGCGGTATTTTCCTCAGAAAACGCATATTATTATGGGAAATATCTCATCAGCCATCCAGATTTACTTAGTAAGAAACTGCGTAATCGACTTGAGGCCACTAGGAACGCTTTAGCGAGCGATTATTTGGCCGCTCTTGAAGCTCGAAACGTAATATATAACTCAGTCGAAACACTTCTCGGAAATTATGATGCGATTATTTGTCTGTCCGCTCCTGGGCCAGCGCCACATGGTTTTGAGACAACAGGTTCTGCAATTTTCAATGGACTTTGGACATATTTAGGAGTGCCATGTATCTCACTACCTTTACTCACTGTCGAAGGTCTTCCGCAAGGCATACAATTAGTCGGAAAAAGAGGCGAGGAAGGAAAGTTATTTAGAAGCGCTCTTAAATTAGAACAGGCTTTAGATGGAAAATTAGATCAGAACTTTAAATAATAAAATAAAAATTAAGTTAAATATAAATTTTTTGTTATAGGAGATATATTTTGGCGCAGGAACACCGTCTTGTTGCATCTACCTCAACTGTTCATTGGGGTTACTTTGACGCAGAATTGAAACCCACATTAGAGATTGAGTCTGGCGATACAGTAACGATTGAAACGGTGTCGGGTGGGGCTGATGTACTGCCTGGTCCAGGGTACCATGTGCCACCCGAGCTATTGGAGATACATGAAAAAGTTCCACGAAAGATGCTTGGTCACATATTGACTGGTCCAATAAGAGTAGCAACTGCACAGGTCAACCAGGTACTTCAAGTAGAAATTCTCGATATAAAATTACGTCAGGATTGGGGATATAATTTTATTCGACCATTGTCGGGTGGTTTACCAGGTGAGTTTCACGAAACAACTAAAATGACAATTAAATTAGATCAAAATTTACAGGAAGGTGAACTACCTTGGGGAACCAAACTACCCTTGAGACCTTTTTTTGGTGTCATGGGATGCGCGCCTCCTCCTCAGTGGGGAATGATAAGTTCTATACAACCTAGGGCTCATGGCGGAAATATGGATAATAAAGAGTTGATACCTGGAACTACTCTATACCTGCCCATTTTTGTCGATGGTGCAAATTTTTCGGCAGGTGATGGCCACGGGTGTCAAGGTGATGGGGAGGTGTGTGTCACAGCAATTGAGACAGCATTGGAAGGCACTTTCCGTCTAACAATCCGAGATGATATGCAGATCGCGCTACCATATGCCGAAACCAAATCCCATTTCATAACAATGGCTTTTGATGAGGATTTAGATGATGCAGCAAAAGAAGCTTTGCGGCAAATGATATCGCTAATAACCCAGCGCACTAATTTATCTAGGGCTCAGGCCTATTCGCTATGCTCTCTGGCCGCAGATTTACGCGTGACACAGATTGTGAATGGTAATAAAGGGATCCATGCCATACTACCAAAATCAGTAATTTAGGAGGCAATGATGTTAAAGACCCACGGTAGATACGGTTATTCCAGCTTACCTAATAGAACTAAGTACGAATGGCCAAACGGAACAAAGCTAGCAGTTTATGTCGCAATGAATATTGAAGCCTTCAGTTATGGGGAAGGTAAAGGGGCGGCAATTGCCCCCCCCGAACAGGCTATGAGCCATAGTATATACTCATGGAGAGACTATGGTAATAGAGTAGGGTTTTGGCGATTAATGGATATGTTTGATAATCTGGGCATCCCAGTCCAACATCAAATTAATACTGCAATATATGATGAATGCCCCGATATTCCCGAACGTATTCGTAGCCGAAATGACGAATTCCTTGGCCACGGCTACACCAACTCTCAAGAACAAGGCGGATTGTCAGAGACCGATGAGAGGCTCTTTATAGACCAATGCACCTCAACCATAAAACATTACGAGGGGAAAGCACCCACGGGTTGGATGAGTCCATGGTTGTCAAACAGTGAAACCACCATGGACCTTCTGCAGGAGGCGGGCTACGGCTATGTCATGGACTGGACTATGGACGACCAACCTATTTGGATGAAAACCAGAAACGGTCGTATATTATCCATGCCCTATCCCGTCGAAGCCAATGATAATCGAGGAATTGTTTGGTATAGATACACATCCTCAGAGTTCACTGACATGTTAATCGATAACTTTGACGAAATGTTGGAACAAACTCAAAACGATGGGCACCCCCTGGTATGTCCTATATCTCTGCATCCTTTTGTAGTTGGGCGACCATATAGAATAAGACAGCTTAGGCGAGCTCTAGAGCATATTCTTAAATATAAAGATCGAATTTGGCTTACAAGGCCAGGTGACATTTATCAACATATTCAGAGCCTACCGGAAGGAACTGTTCCTACGACTTAATTATCAAAAGGGATTTAAGATGCTAGTTATCAAGCAAACTGTTGGCCGTTTGCTTGATAACTGACCACGCTTTTTTGACATGTATAGGTTTTGTATTAGTCTGTCCAATCGACCAACGAATAGTATATTTCCCACGCACCCGGTTTTGGGTGAAATAAACGCGGCCAGTATCATTTAATCTATTCAATAGATTTTCATTTAATCCATCTACATCTCTCAAATTATTAAGATTTTGTGGATGAAATCTAAAATTAAATAATGATAACGACCTAGGGGTTACTAATTCAAAATCAGGATCAGCATCAATCCAAGCTTCAGCCTGTTGTGCCATTTTTATATGATTGCGAATGATCTCCTGAAGGCCCTTAATACCGTACGACCGAATAACAAACCAAAGCTTCAACGCTCTAAACCTTCGCCCAAGGGGCACACTCCAATCTCTGTAGTCAATTATTTTCTCCTGTTCTCTACTTTTTAAATATTCTGGAAGGATCGATAACGTACGAATAAGAGCATCAGGATCTTTGACAAAATGCGCAGAACAATCAAAATTTGTTAACAACCATTTGTGAGGATTAAAAACAATACTATCTGCCATTTCTATTCCTTCGGCCATCCATCGTTCCTCAGGTAAAATAAGAGCAGAGCCCGCCCACGCTGCGTCAACGTGGAAAAAAATATTATATTTCTTACAAACTTCTCCAATAGCCTTCAAAGGGTCAATAGCGCCAACCCCCGTCGTTCCCATTGATGCAACGACACATGCCGGGATGTTGCCATTGGATATATCTTCTAGAACCTTTTTTTTTAACGCCTTGGGACACATTTCAAATCTTTCACCAGTGTTAATAAGGCGAATATTATTCGCACCAAAACCAGCTATTTTTGCTCCCTTCTCTGTGGAAGAATGCGCCTCTTCTGAAGTGTAAACTATTAATGATGACGATAAAGACCGCATTCCTTCCTTATTAGTTCTCCAATTCGTAGCTTTTTCACGCGCTGTAAGCAAAGCACACAACGTAGCACTTGAGGCGGAGTCCTGAATTACTCCCCTTAATCCAGATGGTAACCCTGTCATTTTCCGCAGCCAATCGGTCAGCCGTGTCTCCATCTCAGTTGCAGCAGGGCTTGTTTGCCACAACATGCATTGTGCCCCCAGCGTGGCGGTTAACATTTCTGCCTAGAACTGATGGGGGACTTGAATTAGCCGGGAAGTACGCAAAAAAACTTGGGTGCTGCCAATGAGTAATACCTGGTAAAATTTTTTCCTTAAAATCTTCAAAGATACCATCCATAGATTCACCTTCAAATGGCGGATCTTTTTCTAATAACGACAAAATGTCTCCTGGTTCAACCTGTGACCGAACATTAAAATTCTCAACTGAATCCATATATTCAGCCATCCAATCAATCATAGCATGCCCATTTTTACGAAATTCTTCGGTGTTCATCATAAACCTCTTTGTTATAAATTTTTATGGCCCCTCATGCATTAGAATCAGTAGCTAAAGCTCTATCCCATTCCTCCAGAACATTTGCATCAGTTTCAACCTTTAGATATGGAGCCGACAATATTTTCAATTTTTCGCCTGACATCATCCGTCCTACTGCCCAGACAGCCATCGCTCGAACAATATTAGACGAATCATCCAACAAATTTAAAAAATCAACCGTTGGGTTTTTTGCCCTGGAATTACCCATGGCTATTAAAACATTTCTTATAAATCTATTACGACCTATACGTTTAATAGGAGAACCACTGAATTTCTTTCTGAAGGACAGATCATCCAGACACAAGAGGTCTTCTAAAAGTGGTAAACTCAAATCCTCGCGTGGAATGAATGCAGATTCACTAGCCATTTTTGCGAATTTGTTCCACGGACAAACAGCCAAACAATCATCGCAGCCATAAATACGATTCCCCATTTTTTCCCGATACTCAACCGGGATATGCCCTTTATGCTCTATCGTAAGATAGGAGATACAGCGACTAGCATCCAACATATATGGTTCGGGAAATGCATTAGTTGGACAAATATCAAGACATTTTTTACAAGATCCACAGTGATCTACTTCAGATGCATCTGGTTCTAAATTCAAGGTTGTAAAGATCTCCCCCAGAAACAACCAAGAACCAAATTTCTGATTAACAAGGTTAGAGTGCTTGCCTTGCCATCCTATCCCAGCTGCTTGGCCTAGCGGTTTTTCTAGTATTGGGGCAGTATCAACAAAGACTTTTAAGTCACAATTGAATTCTTTTCCCAACCATCGGCCCAACTTTTTCAACCGTTTTTTTATTATATTATGGTAATCCTTATTTCTCGCATAAACTGAAATATTTGCTCTGTCGAAGGCTCTCAAATCATTTAAAGGGCTATTCTCTGGGCCATAGTTGATAGCCACAGCTATAACAGACCGGACATCTGGCCAAAGACTGCGAGGGTCTTTTCGTCTTTCGAGATGCTCCGCCATCCACGTCATATCTCCGTGCTGCCCAAGGGAAACGAATGCCTCAAGTCGTGCTTTTTCTCGGAGCCCCATCTTAGCTTGGGCAAAGCCTATCGCATCAAACCCCTCTTCTTTAGCTTTCGCTCTGATACGCTCTTTCATATATTTCCTTTGATTAATACTTCAATAAAGTACAAAGCCAAATCATCCCTACAACGGGTTAATATCTCCTTTAGTTTGCATCTCCGTAAAGGACTGAACAAATTGGTTCAGGTTCTTGAGCGATATTGCCTTTCTTAAATCACTCATTAACTCCTGGTAATACTGCAAATTGTGCCAGGTTAATAACATCGCCCCAAGGATTTCTCCAGATTTCACGAGATGATGCAAGTAAGCGCGGCTAAAATCCTTACAAGCTGGACATTCACAAAACTCGTCAATCGGCCTTGGATCCGCTGCGTGTCGCGCATTTCTAATATTAACCTGACCGTTTCTTGTAAAAGCCTGTCCCGTTCTGCCGGATCGAGTTGGAATCACACAATCAAACATATCGACCCCTCTCAAAACACCCGCTACTAAGTCTTTCGGTTTACCAACTCCCATCAGGTATCGGGGATGATTTTCTGGCAACATTGGTATAACTATATCTAAAATCCGCACCATTTCTTGATGCCCCTCACCAACAGCCAAGCCTCCAATAGCGTAACCGTCAAAACCTATTTCACTTAACGCTTTAACGGAGTTTATACGAAGTCTATCAAATGTACTTCCCTGGACAATACCAAAAAGACCATATCCATTTTTTGTCTCAAATGCCCTTTTAGAACGTTCTGCCCAACGCATTGACAATAACATCGATTCTTCAGCTATCGTTTCGGTTACTGGATAGGGTGTGCATTCATCAAAAGCCATCGTGATATCAGCATCCAAACTTCTTTGTATTTTAATTGAATTTTCTGGGGTCAATTTATGATAGGAGCCATCTATATGACTTCGGAACGTTACGCCATTTTCATCAATTTTCCTCAAAGTTGCTAGCGACATCACCTGATAACCACCTGAGTCAGTCAGTATTGGTCCTGACCAACCCATAAAGTTATGCAACCCTCCAAGCTCTTCTATTTTCTTAGATCCAGGTCGAAGCATCAAATGATAAGTATTGCCAAGTATAATTTCTGCCCCCGTCGCCTTTACAGATTCCGGCAGCATCGCTTTAACGGTAGCCGCAGTCCCAACTGGCATGAATGCGGGAGTATTAATAATACCGTGGGCAGTTTTTAATTTTCCACACCGAGCAGCCCCATCTGTTGAACTCACCGAAAAGCAAAGGGTCATCAAGATCTTTCCATCTGATTGGAGAGTGGTAGTTATTGGGAACTATCAGCCAAGTCCTAGCGATTATTACCAAACATTAAATTATAAGTATCTATTTTAATATCAGTGCTACTAATCCCAAATTCTGAAAACTCTACGGTTATTTCTTTTTTTATCTTGGCCGATAGAACCTGGTTATCTTGTGCTTCGATAATAATAACCCATTCAGGTGTTTCGTTCTCTGGACTTTCAATCCCTTGGGCCCTTCGCCCTTCGTTGGCAACCGACAGATTATTTTCAACTAAAACGGCACCAATAACGCCTGGTTTTGAGATAATATCCGGCAAGAGCTCAAGCTGTAGGGTCTCTCTCAACTTTGACATCAACTCAGGTTTAGGAAAAAATCGCACAATACAACATGCACCTCCAAACCCATGTGAAAAATCAATCGTAACGGTGGCGGTAATGCGATCAAATTTCGTAAAGGTGGACATAACCTTCTTTGACCAATCAGATTGATCTTTCAATAATTCCATATAGTCGGGGTCGGCGAGGTCTTCCACTTTGTTCGTCTCATATGTGGCACAATACTTTATCTCTGCAGCAGCATTTGCGTCGACATATCGACGCGCTCTATGAAAACCCGGCATCCATACCCGCTCGTCTATGTGCTCCCGATTATACCATTCATTGAAATCTTCCTCTACTTCGGGTTGCGTTTCGCTAAAAGTAATGAGCATCCCTTTACCATATAATGCCATAAATATTCTCCATCATTTGTAAATCAGAACATCGATAAAATTTTTCACAGGCATTCCCACGTCGCCTCCAAACTTTGCGGCCAACTCATTGATGTTTGATAGAATACCATCGCTGTAGATAGACTTAGCATCTCCAATACGAGCCGACATACAACTCACGGTTCCAGCAATAATACCTCTGTTATTCAGTGGTTCCAATCTGGTCAGACCAGCATCATCTTTTCCTTTGCCTGCATCGTGAAAAAATCCCGCAAATGCCTCACATCGTAACGCGCTGTTAGAGTCCAAGCCTGGCATTCCACCATGGCTCCCCGCTACCACGATACAACCTCTATCGCTATCCTGAACAAGAGAGGCAGAATCTACGAGCACCACAACCCTCTCACCTGCTCTCGCAACAAGTTCTTTTCGAGACTCTGAGTACTCAGGGATAGAGAGTTTACTTATTTTGGCTTCACAGAATTTAAATGCTGCCTCCATAACAGACATCCCTATTTTAACACCCAGCCTCTCCGCTTCTAAATTCACAAAGGAAATAATCCCATCTTGAGCAACACTCTCCCCATCTCCAATGCAACATGATAACGTGTCAACTGCTCCATATGGTATTCCAAGATCCTGACAATAGTTCGCGCCAGATACGCCTGAATTATCCTTTGCAAACCCTGCATCGTTCAAAATAATGCCGCGTGCCCCCGCTTTCACCGCTAAATAAGCGGCGTATATGGCACCGTGTGAGGCACCGATTATAATTCTACCATTACACTCTGAACCTATTTTAGTTACAGAGTTTGCAATCACCACCTTACCATCTATTACTCGATTCTGCATTCAATTATACTCCAAGAGTAAGAAAGCAAACCAGCTCTTAACTAGATCTCACTTGCCATCATAGATGTAACAACATTTATGATCTGCGCCGCGTTAACTCTAATTAAATCTTCGAGTGGTGGAGCATACGAAATTGGTACCCGTGGTGCTCCGCAACGACGAACAGGATGCTTCAAAAATTGAAACATATGCTCTGACACAGTTGCAGCAACTTCAGCACCAAATCCGCCCACAGAAACACTTTCATGTGTTATTAATAACCTTCCAGTTTTTTCTACAGAAGAAAAAACAGCCTCCCGGTCCCAAGGCCATAGTGTTCTTAAGTCAATAACCTCGGCCGAAATTCCTGTCTCTTGCAAAACTGTCGCTGCTTCGGAAACCACATGCATCTGGGCCGACCAAGAAACAATTGTTATATCCGCACCTTCTCGTTCAAGCCGTGCTTTACCAAAAGGTATTAGAATTTCCTCATCAGGCACCTCTCCTTCTAAGCCCCAAATATTTTTATGCTCAAAGTACACAACCGGGTCATCTGATCGTATCGCAGATTTTAATAAGCCTTTGTTATCAGCTGGCGTTGAAGGTACTACCACCACAAGCCCGGGAATATGCGTATACCAGCTCTCCAATGACTGACTATGCTGTGCTGCAGATGATCTCCACATCCCCATGGGTTCTCTGATCACCATAGGGACTTTGGTTTGCCCTCCCAACATATATCGAGCTTTGGCTGCCTGGTTGACAAGCTCATCAACAGCACAGAGGGCAAAGTCAGCAAAACGCATCTCAACAACAGGGCGCGTGCCCGCCATTGCAGCGCCAACACTTGCACCCATAATAGCTGCCTCAGAAATTGGAGCATCGGAAATCCTCTCGGGACCAAATTCTTCTGCTAAACCTTTGTATTGACCAAAGACTCCACCTCTTCCTAAATCTTCACCTACTGCCCATACCAGTGGATCTCGTCGCATCTCTTCTGCAAGGGCTGCCTTTGCTGCGTCGGCATATGTCATCACCGTCATTAGTAAGCCCTCTCTCTTGGATCACCACTATCCTGCACGTCCTCATATGCAAGCTGTAAGTCTGGCCATGGCGCTCTTTTTGCTGAATCGTAAATCTTCTGCATTTCAGCAAGGGCATCATCGCGATGGCCCGTTAAATCTTTTTCTATAACTCCAGCATTTTTTAGCAATTCTTTGCAATTTGCAATTGGATCATTTTTCCAAGCTTCATCAACATCTTTCTGGTCTCTATATAGAGCAGGGTCTGACGCGGTGTGTCCATGTAATCGATAAGTGTTACAAAGGATGAACCGAGGACCACCGCCAGATCTAATTTCATTAATATTTTTTCTAACACATTCATCGACTGCAACAATATCATTTCCATCAATTTCCTCGGAGGGAATTCCTAGTGATTCTGCTCGGTCTTTACTTCCTGCCCCCGAGGTCATAGCTTCTGTTGCCGTTGTCGAAGCAAACCCATTCTTTTCGCAGACAAAAAGCACTGGTAATCTGAAAACTCCAGCCCAATTCAACCCCTCAAGAAAAGGCCCTCTATTAATAGCCCCATCACCAAAAATACAGCAAGATATATTGTTACCGCCTTTTAATTTGATCGCATGGCCAGCTCCAGCTGCTATATTTATATTAGCAGAGACAACACCATTTGCCCCAAGCATTCCTACGCTAAAGTCAGCAATATGCATTGAGCCTCCTTTTCCCCGACAAATCCCACCTTTTCTGCCAAGTAGCTCAAGCATCATTGATTGAGGGTTAGCGCCTTTTGCCAATGTATGTCCATGCCCTCTATGGGTACTTAATAGGAAATCGTCTTTCTCTAAATTTTGGCAAACTCCCGAAGCTATGGATTCTTGCCCAATAGATAAATGTATAGCACCTAAAACTAAACCTTCCTCGTTAGCCATAGCGGCAGTTTCTTCGAATGCACGGATCTTGTTCATCATTTTATGGTGATTTAGATATCGTTTAATATCTAAATTAGGGGGAATACTTGCAGACAAAAACAACCTCCTGTTTTACTATATTGTTCCTCAAAGGGATTAGCTCTCCTATTAGGCATCAGTAAAGATCTAATCTCAAACAAATTTATTGGACAGAGTGCTAACAACCACTTATTAAAGCGTTTTTGAATGTTTCTAACTACAGAAATTACGGGTATGTTAAATCTAAAAGGACTGATTACTCTCGTGATAGTTATGGCTTTAGTGGTCGTGACTTCCAACATAGCGGTTAGTTATCCAATAAATGATTGGCTAACATGGGGGGCCCTTACATATCCTATTGCTTTTCTTGTCACAGATATCACTAATCGATTATTTGGAACATCTAGAGCACGAACAGTAGTTTACGCGGGATTCTTTATAGGGGTTATCTTATCTCTGTGGATGGCTGACATGCGCATAGCAATAGCATCAGGGGCCGCGTTTTTAATAGCCCAGCTTTTAGATATACTTATCTTTGATAAATTGAGACGAAAAACCTGGTGGAAAGCACCATTGATATCAACAATAATTTCCTCTGCCACCGATACAATTCTATTTTTCTCAATAGCATTTATGGCTACTGGACTGCCTTGGGTCACTTGGGCAATTGGAGACTATGGAGCTAAACTTGCAATGGCAGCCATTTTACTTGTGCCATTTAGGATATTTATATCAATGGTATCTCCTAATTCGAAAAAAAGTTTTGATCGGGCATAACTCATCTTATGCGGGTAGATATTTTTGATTACGACTTACCCGTTGAAAAAATAGCCTCGTCACCAGCAAGACCTCGCGATTCCTCCAGGTTACTAGATTTAACAGAAGGAAAAATAGCAGATAGGGTCATCCTAGACCTGCCAAACATTCTTCGACCCAACGACCTATTAGTGATAAATGATACACGCGTAATTCCATCTAAATTAAATGGCCTCAAAAATAATGCTAAAATTCAAATAAATCTGCATAAGCATTTGGAAAATGGGGTCTGGGCCGCTTTCGCACGACCTGCAAAACGTCTTAAATCTGGGGATAAAATATTTTTTAATGATAATTTTGGAGCTACAGTACGGTCACGCGACGCTGGTGAAGTAATTTTAGATTTTGAAACTGACGATCAAACACTTTTAAAAGAGTTACATACTACGGGAACAATGCCTCTTCCTCCTTATATTAAACGACCTGTACTATCTGAAACTGAGGCAGATAAAATAGATTATCAATCTATATTTGCTAAGGAACTAGGGGCAGTCGCCGCTCCGACTGCCAGCCTTCACTTCACGCGAGGCTTGATCAATCAGATAAAAAAGCGAGGGATAAATCAGACTAATGTTACACTTCACGTTGGTGCAGGGACCTTTTTACCTGTCACCGTTTCTGACTCGGCCGACCATCGTATGCATTCAGAGTGGGCCGAATTGAGTAGTCATTCCGTATCATTGATAAAAAAAACAAAAAAAAATGGTGGCCGTATAGTGGCGCTGGGAACAACCGCCTTAAGAGTTTTAGAAACAGCGGCAATAGAAGGAAATCTAAAATCATTTTATGGCGAAACTGACCTCTTCATAACACCAGGCTTTACGTTTAATGTGGTTGATCTACTTATAACAAACTTTCACCAACCACGATCTACTTTGCTAATGTTAGTAGCAGCACTCGCCGGAACAACCCGTATTTTAGAAGCTTACGACCATGCAAAGAACAACGATTATAGATTTTTATCGTATGGCGATGCTTGCCTTATCGAAAATATGAATAAGATTTAAGTCTCTCTTAAAATGTGGTAAATAGAGAGATGATGGGCGATCACTTGATCTCTTATTCTGTTTTCTTTTTTTAACATTAGCGCTGGAGGCTATTGTGGAATCCCCCTCAGACTTTCTTAAGTCTTTATTTCAAGCGGCCGTCGCTGCTGCTGATCCAAAACATTGCCTTCCATCTTATCTTTTAAACTTAAAGATTACCCCTCCAAAGGGACGAACTATTGTGCTTGGGGCAGGAAAAGCCGCAGGTTCGATGGCACAAGCATTAGAGAGTTTCTGGGCTTTAAACTTTCCAAAACATAGTATTGAGGGACTTATTATAACACGTTATGGGCATGGTCAAAGTTGTAAACATATTAATGTAATTGAAGCGGCACACCCTGTTCCAGATAATGCAGGAATTCGAGGGGCAGAAAAATTATTTGCTTTAGCCCATGGCTTGACCAAAGATGACCTTGTTATTTGCCTTATATCTGGAGGTGCATCAGCATTATTATCATTACCAGCTGCGGGAATAACAGCCACAGACAAACAAAATATCACGAGAGAGTTACTTAAGTCAGGCGCTACAATCCATGAGATGAATTCGGTACGAAAGCATCTCTCTGCAATCAAAGGCGGCCGACTTGCAAAAGTGATAGCACCAGCTAAAATACTAACACTCTGTATCTCAGATGTTCCAGGTGACAAATTAGATGTTATCGGTTCTGGTCCAACAGTCGGAGACCCAACCTACTACCACGATGCACTGCAAGTTCTTAAAAAATATGATATACAGCCATCTACCAGTATATTGAACCATCTGATCAATTCTATTGATGAAACGCCAAAACCTAATGATAAAATTTTTAACAATTGTCAAAACATTTTAATAGCCACACCGCAAATGGCTCTAGAATCTGCATCTAAGCTTGCTCTTTCTGCCGGTATTACACCACTGATAATCGGTGACTCGATAGAGGGTGAGGCTCGAGATGTCGCAAGTGTTCACGCAGGAATTATCAGTCAAATTATGCGGCATCATCAACCTATAAAAGCACCCGTAGTGCTTTTATCTGGCGGCGAAACTACAGTCACAGTTAGAGGTTCGGGTCGGGGAGGGAGAAACGTAGAATTCCTTTTAGCGTTAGCTGCAAAACTTAAAGAGCGCTCAAACACGTATTTAAGTAGAATATCCGCAATCGCCTGTGACACAGACGGTATTGATGGGACCGAAACAAATGCTGGTGCATTGTATCTACCTGATACAATTGCCAGGGCAAATGCAGCCCAACTTTCACTTGAGGGACATCTCAGCAATAATGATGGTTATACATTTTTTGAAAAGCTTGGAGACCTGGTGATAACGGGTCCAACTTTGACAAATGTGAATGACTTTCGTGCTATTTTGGTTTTATAATTTTGAATACGTATTCGTGCCAGTAATTAAACCGCAGTCAATAATTTTTGGGGACCACATTGCGAAAACTACAATTCAATAAGCGAGATTGGAAATCACACCCCAAATACTTGTCATCCTCCTATAAATCTTCCGTTTTACGAAGTCCGACAAAACCCCTCATCCCAATAAAACAGACATTATCCGAAATAAACGGTCCTGTTTATGGACATCACTCCATAAATCCGCTTGATAATGATCTTACCAAGAATGGGATCACCGATGGGAGAGAGCCACTAGGAGAACGAATAGTAGTATCAGGAAAAGTTCTTGATGAGGGAGGACGCCCACAACCCAATACTCTTATTGAAATCTGGCAATGTAATAGTGCGGGACGATATATTCATTTGAATGACCAACACGATGCGCCAATAGACCCAAACTTTTTTGGGGGTGGCAGATGCATGACCGATGAAAACGGTCATTATAAATTTTATACTATCAAGCCTGCTGCATACCCGTGGGGTAATCATACGAATGCTTGGCGACCTGCTCATATTCACTTCTCACTGTTCGGACCAGCCTATGTGACGCGTTTAATTACACAGTCTTATTTTCCAGGTGACCCTCTTCTTGATCTTGATCCTATATTCATGTCAACACCGAAAGCCAGCCAAGGGCTTTTAGTAAAGGAGTTTTCTATGGACCTCACAGAGGAGGGCTTTGCACTCGGATATAAATTTGATTTTATACTTCGTGGCCCAACTGCGACACCTATGGAGGCTTAACCAATGCTGTTAAAACAAACACCATCCCAAACTATTGGTCCATTTTTTTCATATGGCCTCACGCCGGAACAATCTGTTTACAACAAATTATCTAGCCTAACCTCAAGTTGTCTCGTGACTAAGTCCACAATTGGCGAACGAATCAGAATAGAGGGAACAATATTTGATGGCGCTGGAGATATAGTCTCAGATGCAATGGTTGAAATTTGGCAAGCAGATTCTCAAGGGAGGTATCCAAATCAACTAGGTTCTGAAGAAGTTAATTCTAGTTTCCTGAGCTTTGGTAGGTGTGATACTGGCGTAGACGCTCAAAACAAGTTTGTTTTTGAAACGGTTAAACCAGGCCCAATCAACTCTAAAACCTCTCCACATATTAATTTAGTGATATTCATGCGAGGACTAATGTCCCATGTATTTACTCGCATTTATTTTCCCGACGAAATAAAGTCTAACTTGTTAGACGAGACGCTGCTCACAATTCCTGCTAATAGACAAGAAACGCTACTCGCAAAAAAGTTATCTGGAAAAAGCACTTCCATTTACGAGTTCAACATACATCTTCAAGGCGAGAAAGAGACCGTATTTTTTGATGCGTAAATTTTCAACAACTCAACATAAATTAACTTTCATAAGTATTGAGGTGAAATTATCTGATCTACTTATATATTGTTCGTTCTTTTTGAATGGAACCAAAAAACTTATGGCGGTATTTTTAAGATCACAATAAGCTTAAGACATTTAAATATTTATGGATGTTAAAATATGACATTTAGAAAAATTGAAGTTTTACCAATTTCGGGTAATATCGGAGCGCTAATCAAAAATGTACAGCTTAACAGACCTTGATGATGAAACATTCGCGGAAATCCACCAAGCTTGGTTAGAGAATTGTGTAGTTTTCTTCCGCAACCAAAAAATTACGCCCCAACAGCAGATTAGTTTTGCGAAACGTTTTGGCGAAATTCATTTCCATCCTTATATGAAGGGCTTGGATGAACACCCTGAAATTCTAGAAATTATTAAAGAACCAGGAGATGGCTATACCTTTGGATCAGTCTGGCATACCGATCAAATGTTCAATCCAAAACCCGCAAAAGCCACGATGCTTTACGCTCATGAAGTTCCATCAAAAGGTGGAGACACTATGTTCTCCAATCAATATCTTGCCTACGAGGCACTATCACAGGCAATGAAAGAAATACTTACTGACGTAAAGACTTTTAATGTTGGAGATGGCTTTAGACGTGGAATAGGCAAAGCAAAACGGATGGATCGGTATGCAAAAAACCCAACCATGCGAGCAAAAATACGAAACCCAGGTACCGTGCCTACCGAGGCAGTTCACCCGTTGATCCGCACCCATCCAGAAACCAGAAAAAAGTCCTTATATATTGGAAGCCACACCCAAACTTTGCATGGTTTTGATGATAAGGAAGCTGACTCACTTGTAGATTTTCTTCGTGCTCACTCTCAACGACAAGAATTCACCTGTCGTTTCCGCTGGGAACCAGGTTCAATAGCCCTATGGGATAACCGCTGTGTACAACATAAAGCATTAGCTGACTATGATGAAAAACGCAGAACTCATAGAGTCACAATTGCTGGTGACACGCCCATATAGGCAAGGATACAAATGGATTTTGGATTACATCTTGGCGTAAGAGGGCCTGCGGCAAACCCAGAATCACTTCGAGTCATAGCTCAGGAAGCAGAACTTCTAGGGTTCACGCATCTCGGGTTGAGTGATCATATTGTTATTGCGGATAAGGTTGACTCTCCCTATCCATACACAAAAAGTGGTAGATGGTTTGCAGAAGATAACGGTGAATGTCTTGAACAATTAACTACCCTTGGGTTTATAGCTGCCGCCACAAGCGATATTCGGTTACTCACATCAGTTATGGTTATTCCCCACCGACCGCCAATTCTTACTGCAAAAATGCTTAATACATTGGACGTACTTTCGAAGGGGCGCTTAACGGTAGGGGTAGGCGTCGGCTGGATGAAGGAAGAGATAACCTTGCTAAATGGGCCTAAATTTGAACAACGTGGCGCCGTGGCTAATGAATATATCGAAGCATTCAAGATACTTTGGACAGACGAAGCGCCAACATATGATGGAACTTATGTAAATTTTTCTCATATAAAATTTTTTCCTAAACCCATTCAAACCCCACACCCCCCTTTATGGGTTGGTGGAGAAGCTCTATTAGCCCGTGAAAGAGCTGGACGCCTCGGCAATGGTTGGTACCCAGTTGGCAATAATCCAAATGCACCTTTTGACACCCCAAAACGTTACGCAAGGGGATTAAAAGACGTTCAAGATATAGCAATTGCTAATAATCGTAATCCAACAGAAATTGCATGCGGTATCTATATAATTTGGTACAGTTTAGGCGAATCAGCAAAAAATGTTAAAGGCGAAAGACAAACTTTTACCGGATCGGCGTCTGATATATTAAGTGATATAAGCAAATATGAAAAAGCAGGCCTTCAGCACTTAGTGATTGGAGGAGAGAGTAATGATTTAGAGACCTGCCTCAATCGAATGCGAGTTTTCAATAAAGAAATAATACGCCACGCATAACGAGGCCAAAAAAACACTTAAAGCATTACAAATAACATTAGATTATAGATTTGAGAAAAAATATGATTAATAAGGATAAAAATCGACTAATTATAGGAATAAGCGGGGCATCCGGTATTATATATGGCATCCGCCTTTTAGAACTTCTGCGCACTATACCTGACGAACTTCGGCCCGAAACACATTTGATAATATCCAAGTCTGGCGAAGTAACGTTAGCCTATGAGACAAAGTTAAAAGTAGCAACTGTTCACAAATTAGCGGATGTCATTCACGCTAATAAAGATATTGGGGCGTCACTCGCTTCCGGCTCCTTCAAAACAATGGGAATGATTATTGCTCCTTGCTCCGTTAAAACTTTGGCTGAGATAGCAACAGGGGTAACTGATACGTTAATTTCTAGGGCAGCCGATGTAATTTTGAAGGAACGAAGAAGATTAGTCTGTATGGTTCGAGAAACCCCGTTACATGCAGGACACCTGAAGAATATGCTATCATTGACAGAGATGGGAGCCATCATTGCTCCGCCTGTTCCTGCTTTTTATGCAAGGCCTCAATCTTTGGACGATATGATTAATCACACAATCGGACGAGTTCTAGATCTTTTTGAAATAGAAACAAACTTCGTCGTACGATGGAAAGACGGTAAACTTAAATCCTAAAAAATAAAAAAACAATATTATGCGTCCTACTTTTGAATAGTTGCTTCTAAGATTTTTGCTATTTCTAGAAGTTTTACATCCCCATTAGTTTCACCCATTACCATTAAACCAACTGGCGCTGTTCCCTCTTCGTGTATAGGTAATGAAACAGCGCACCGATCTAAGAAGTTACCAAATGAACAATTACGTAACATTAACAAGTTCATCTCATGATAAGTTTCATCTGAAGCCTCTAACTCTTTTAAAATCGGCGCAGTAATTGGAACGGTGGGCATTAATAAAGCATCAAAATCCATTGAAATTTTATTACTAATTTCACAAATCGACTTTCTAGCGTTCATTAGCTCAATGTAATCATACGCACTCATATCCTCCCCACGCTGGATTCTAACTGCAACACGCGGATCAAAACTATTTAGATCTTTTTTTAACAAATTACGAAGAGTCGCAAATGCCTCTACTGCAGCGTATCCACCTTTCGCATTAGCTTTAGGTATATCCGATAAAACAGTAAATGGAATATCAATAATTTTTGCTCCTAACTTAGAAATTTTTACTAAGGCTCTGCTAAAATCGTTAGCTACTTTTTCGTCAATACCGTCAAAAACAATAGTTTGAGGAACAGCTAATGTGAGTGTTTCTAACGGTCTGTCTCGGAGTAGATCAACTGGTTCTCCTCGCATAATTTGATCGAGTATCGCACAACATTCTACACTTCTTGCAAGTGGACCTATCGAATCTAAGGTTGTTGATAGTGGAAAAGCACCCAACGTCGAAACCCGAGCTGCCGTAGGCTTGAAACCGGTAAGGCCGCATAAGGCTGAGGGAATCCTAACGGATCCACCGGTGTCCGTTCCTATCCCTGCAACAACCATATTATCACTGACTGATATAGCCGCCCCACTCGAAGAACCGCCAGGAATTCGCGATTTATCTCTATCCCAAGGATTTAGGGGCGTACCATAATGTGGGTTTATTCCAAGGCCAGAAAAAGCAAATTCTGTCATATTAGTACGTCCCATCACAATCGCACCTGCTGACCGTAATTTTTTTACAATATCTGCATCTTGAATAGCAGGGGCACACATTTTTCGCACCAGAGAACCAGCCGTAGTAATTTCCCCAGCCACATCAAACAAATCCTTAATTGAAATTGGAATTCCGGCTATGGGTGAGACAACAACACCAGATGCTCTTAATTTATCAATCGCTATTGCTTGAGCTTTCGCTTGATCCGGGTAGCTTTTTATAAATGTTGTTTGACCTTGCCCTTTTTCTTTTTCAATTTCTTCGATGGCTGCATCAACTAACTCTGAGCTAGTCACTTTTCCTAGGTCAAGTAGCCTTGTGATTTCTCTAATGGTTTTATTCATAATCTATGCTCTACACTCGTTAATTGTTATTCCACGTTTAAGCTTAACTGGAAATATCGCTCGATACGAGAGACTATCTTTGTAAAAGAACACTATCTATTATTTTTTTTAAAGCCACATTTGCCTCTTCGGTAGTCTGCACGGCTAGCGCAGCAAGGTATGATTGGAAATTTAACATTGCAGACCCTGCCTCGCTGTGATCATGTAAGGCACATAGAAGATCAAAGGCACCCAAAGTCTCAAGCAAAATCATTTGCTCCATACGTTCGGCCTCAAGTTCAACAACTAATATTTTATTCTTTAAGTCTTCGAATTAGATATACCTTCAATTTTTTTCGCAAACTTGCGTGCCTCACGCAGTGGGTTTATTAATTCATTACGGAAAGGCGCTACTTTTTTAATTAGCACCAAAAATTCATTATCCGTTAAAACACACTTTTTTTTCCCAAGCCAACAGCACAGTAAAAGAAGGTTAACATCTAATTCCCAATGGTTCTGTAAATAAAGAAAGGTAGTTACCAAAGGTTCGTAAACTTTTATTGAAAAGTTCCAAAACTGCTCCGCGTTTGTTATTGTCATGTTGATTAATCAACCTTACGATAATTTTCTTTAAAAACTTAATAAATGTCTTGTAAACTATTTAAATATAAATCTATCTGGTACTTTAACCAATTACTTTAGAATAACCTTTTTTTATTGATATCTAGATTATTACCCCACGTACCTCTCAGCTGTAATTAATATGACACCCGAAAGTGTTCCTAAAGGTTAGAAATTTTTTAACTTGAAAAATTCTCAAAAATTTGCCTAATACTTGTTCTTTTTTACAAGGTTATACTTATGGTCGGTCTCAATAAAAATGACGAAAAACTGAAAGCCGTCGTTGCAATTATAATGGGTAGTCAATCTGACTGGCCCACTATGAAAAATGCTGCCGACATATTAGATGAACTCAAAATACCATATGAAAAAAGAATTGTTTCCGCTCATAGAACCCCCAAAAGAATGGCTAAATACGCAGAGAGTGCGAAGGATAGGGGACTTAAAGTCATTATTGCAGGTGCTGGAGGCGCAGCACATTTACCGGGAATGATTGCAGCCCAAACGATATTACCTGTATTAGGGGTGCCCATCGAAAGTAAGGCCTTAAGCGGTATGGACAGCCTACTTTCGATTGTTCAAATGCCTAAAGGGATACCAGTTGGCACCCTAGCCATTGGGACGGCAGGAGCAAGTAATGCAGCATTACTTGCCGCATCTATTTTATCCATCAATGATGTTGCTACCGCTAATTCACTTAATGACTGGCGAGAGCTTCAAACATCTTCCGTTGAAGATATTCCAAGTGATCATACATGAAAGATAATTCTCCAGAAATTTTCACTCCGGGTTCTATCATTGGGATAATGGGAGGAGGACAATTGGGTCGAATGACAGCGCTGGCAGCCGCCAATTTAGGTTACCGCTGCCATATTTATACGGATCAAATTAATACTCCTGCCGCCCAAGTCTCAGAACAAGTAACTGTTGCCTCATATGAAGACATTGAAGCGTTAACTCAATTTGCTGAAACTGTAGACTTAATTACTTACGAATTTGAGAATATTCCACTATCAACAGCCAAATTATTAAGCCAGCTAAAAGTGCTGAGACCGTCACCCTCTGTATTAGCAATATCTCAACATCGGGCATATGAGAAAGAATTTGCTGTCCAGAATGGTGTAAAGGTCGCCCCTTATAAAGTTATCAAGGAAATTAGTGATTTAGAACCAGCTGCAAAAATGCTCGGCACTCCGTGCGTACTTAAAACTTGTCGATTTGGTTATGATGGTAAAGGTCAAATTATAATTAATAATTTGGAGGAAATAGAATCTGCATGGATTAAGCTATGTGGGACTGATCTAGTTTTAGAAAAATTTATCAAATTCGAAAAAGAAATATCTGTAATTGTAGCACGGGATGTAAATCATCAGACAAAAGTTTATCAACCTGTTGAGAACAGACACGTCAACCATATCTTAGACACAACAATAGTGCCTGCTGATATAACAGAAAAAACAACTAATCTTGCTACAACGATGAGCTTAGTTTTAGCCAATTCACTCAATCTGGTAGGCCTTCTAGCGATAGAGATGTTCGTTATGGAGGATGGGTCAGTCGTCATGAATGAAATAGCCCCGCGTCCTCATAATTCTGGGCATTGGACTCAAGATGGATCAGAGACAAGTCAGTTCGAGCAATTTGTTAGAGCCATAACTGGCCAACCACTTGGTCTAACAGGAATGATACGCCCAATAACAATGAAAAACCTTATTGGAGACGCAGTGGACCAGGCACCAATTTTTTTCAAGGACCCAAACGCCAAAATTCATCTTTATGGCAAAACAGAAGTCCGTCCGGGAAGAAAAATGGGGCATATTAATATTATAACGAAGCCCTAGAAAAAGTTAGAAGCGTTCCGACTTAAATTCTGGAATTAACCTTTTTAAAATAGTGATCGACTCATCAATATTCTCTTTAGAAACAGTTTTTCTTAATTCAGTAAGTTCCTTTTTAAGTTTTTTTACTTCCTGGATTCTAGGAGACGCGATATTAATACCAGGAATTACAGTGGGTGCCAGTGGCTCCTCACGATGAAATAGCTCTTCGTGTAATTTTTCTCCAGGTCTAATTCCAGTGAATTCTATCATTATATCCTCACCGGGTTTTAATCCAGATAGCCTTATAAGCTGTTCTGCTAAATCTAATATCTTTAAAGGCTTTACCCATTTCCAGAACACTTATTCCGCCTGTTTCACTTATATTCTGTGACCTAGAAAGGGCCGCAGCTTGTAACACGAGCGAAACAGCCTCCTTCACTGTCATGAAGTAACGCGTCATTTCGGGATGTGTCACAGTTAATGGGCCACCAGTAGCTATTTGACGTTCAAAAAGTGGTATCACGGAACCTGTTGAACCTAATACATTGCCAAAACGAACTATAACAAAACGTGTCTTCTTTTTATAATCAGCATCTAAGCTTTGACAAATAGATTCAGCCATTCGCTTGGTAAGTCCCATTATATTTGTGGGATCTACCGCTTTATCCGTGGATATCAATACCATCGTTTTAACATTATTTTGCAAAACTGCCTCAGCCACGTTCCACGTGCCAAGTACATTAGTATGGATACCTTCGATTGGATTACTCTCCACCAAAGGGACATGCTTTAATGCAGCTGAATGAATAACAATATCCGGTAAGGCTTTACTCATTAAAGTTTGAAGTTTTATTTTATCACGAACATCACCTAAAATAACTCGGCGCTTAATCTGCGGATATGACTCATTCAAAGCTAAATCTATTTGATAAATTAGAAACTCTGAGTTATCCACGATGATAATTTCTTTTGGCTGCAAACTAGCCACTTGTCTTGCTAACTCACTACCAATAGTACCCCCCGCTCCTGTTATTAAAACTTTACTACCGGCGACAAGTGCTTCTACCGGAGAAATATCTAAAATTCTTTGCGGTCGACCTAAAACATCCTCCATTTCAATTGGTTTAATTGAAAAAATATCTTGATCAGTTACCATTTTTCCTAATTCTATTAAGTTCGGGACACGGGAAACTGGAACACCTATAGTTTCTGCAACTGCAGTGATTCTTCTTACAGACTCGCCATCTATTTTTGAATTCGTTAAAAGAATTCTCTGAGGACCGATCCCTCGATCACACAGTTTATCAAAAACTTGTCCTATAGACCCAATACCACCAAGAATTGGAACTCCACGTATATTTCTTCCAATACGAGCACCATTTTCATCAATGATACCTACTACCCTATAAGGAATTTCATCCCCCCTCGTCATCTCTCGAATAAAAACATCAGCACCATCTCCAGCGCCTACGAGTATAACGGGTATTCGTTTGTGTCCATTCCGCTCAAAGAGGGCACTTAGCTCGCCATCCTTGCAAAACCGATATGCAAACCTAGGTGCAGCTATCATTGCAGTTAAGACGAATATCTCTATAAAAAGAAAAGAACGAGGCAGGTCATCTAATCGATTATAAATAAATTGACAGGCAACAAACACTATTACGGTTAGAATTACTGCACGGAATATTCGGCCAAGATCTCCAACCGACGCGTAACGCCAAATAATTCTGTCTAACCGCATCCAAAAGAAAACAACTGCTGCGACCAATGTAAAAATCGAAATACCGCTAATGATGCTATCCCGTGGCCATACCACTATATCGGCCCCTAACCGCAGATAAAGCGCGCAAATGAATGATGCAGCTGCCATAGCAACATCGTGCAAGTAGCTGAATAGGACTCTTCTTAACCGATCTATAGTCAAGTCACTTATCCTTAAGTTACATTAATCTAAATTGCATCTACTTTACTCTATTAATACACCTTATTTATTCATTTATCTTTCAGATGAAAGATAGTCTTGGTTAAACCTTCCTGAGTACTGATCGGAGGAGACCAACCAAGCCTGTTGGATATCGTACTGTCATCAATTTCTAAAGAGTCAAAAAGTTTTGTGGACAATCGCGGCATACAAAAGGCCATAAAGAACCTTATAGTCGGCGTAAAACGGTCAGTTAAATTAATGTCCTTGTTGAAAATAGATAATACCATCGAGCATAAACTGGTTGTAGAGATCATCACTCTATCTCGCAACAGAAACAAGTGGGATTGGCTACTACCATCCTCAACACAACAGACTATGGCAGATGTTAAGTTACCGATAAAAAGTAACGACCTATTATTCTTAATGCCGCCAATGGGTAATACATCTCCTGGAAACCAATGCAAAAATTTTATCATAGTGTATATATTTCCAAAATTTCCAGGACCATAGATAATAGGTGGACGGATCACTGTAATTGCTAGGTGCTGTTTCTCACTAATTTTAGAAAGACCAATTTCTGCTGTTAATTTACACTCTCCGTAGGAAGTCTGAGGAATAGGAATACTATTGACATCAAAAGCAATACCGCTTGTTTTCTCTCCATTCACTTTAATTGAACTAATGAAAATCATTCTCTGAACATTAGTTTCAGCAGCAGCTTTAGCTATTGAGAGCGTCCCTTCCACAATAATTTTATGGTATTCCCTCTTCTGTTGCCGGCTCGGTTTATCTGCAGCTTTAGGGGACGCTAGATGTAATACAATATCAATTCCATCTAGTAGCATTTTCCAATCCTGATTTTCATCTGCGCTAGACACATAGAGAATGGATTCAGTAAAAGGTAATTTTTGTATATTATGATCGCGTATAATGGCAGTAATACGATGCCCTTTTCCTGCAAGACCTTCACTGATTGACCGACCAATAAAGCCATTGGCCCCTATTATTGCAATACGCACAACTCAATTCCTATACGGATTATCAATTTTTTTTATTAACATCCAGCTCAAAAGTATTGATGTTATTATCCCACTAAAAATCAAGGCAATAATTGGATGAGACCCCACTAACACCAAAGCGATTATTAATGAGAGGCTGTTTGCTAATAAAATTTTCTGGCATATAGACGCGTGGGAGGCGCCATTTTGCCAAGCTTTTTGATAAAAATGATCCTTGTGCGCTTCAATGGGATTGTTGCCTTTAAGGATACGGAATCCTAATGTTATTGATGCATCCGCTAAATAGTATCCAGGCAAAATTGCAATTATAATCAACGAATTTAATGGCATTGTGGTCTCTGTTTGAATAGAAATCAGGGACCATCCGATCAAGTAACCGAGTGGTATGCTTCCAACATCGCCTAAAAACACTATGGCTGGGCTCCAATTCCAAACAAGGAAACCTAAAGCGGCCGCAAGGAACACAATAGAAGGTCCAAGAACTTGTTCTGTTATTATTCCTGTTGCAGAAAAGACCGCTATGCCAAAACCTATCATCATAACCTGAGATCCAGTAATCCCATCTATCCCATCCATAAAGTTAAACAAGTTTATAAACCACAACCAAATAATACCAGTTACAACAACATCAAACTCTGGAGCCATCCATTCTCGGAATAGTCCCCCTGTTTCAAAAAGGAATAGAAGTCCCGGCAAAATACAAATTATTTGAAAAACTAACTTCAAAGAGGCAGACATGCCTCGCAAGTCATCTATAAAGCAGACAAATGCAAGCACAACTGAGGCTGCCAGAATAATGGCCTCATTGATGTTTAGGGCATCTGTCAAAGCACGGTCAAGTAACCATCCAACTAGGATGGATATAATAATGCCCACCCCTCCACCTCTTGGAGTCGGGTTTACATGGCTGCTTCTTTCATTTGGAATATCCATGACGTTATTTTTGTTAAGTTGCCGTATAAGAATAGCAGTGAGAACAACCGCTAAACCGAATGTTATAGTAGCAACAAAAATTAAACGTACAGCTTCATCCATCATTATTTTTAACAGCTTTGTTATTTTGATTTTATTTTTGGGTGCCGGGTGAATTTTCTACTCTGAGATTATTTTGAGATTTAAACGTTTCTGGACTGATTATTAGTTCACTTAACGATCCTGCAGCGGCCTCAAATAATTGTAAACCTTTCTCCCTAGAAGCCAAGGTTGGATCTCCTATAACCCCATTAACTGTTACATGACTTAATGAACGCCACCGATAAGCGCTAAATCCTATTTTTGAAAAGTTAAGGTCTAATGGCCCCCGACAATTTTTAAGAGCTGTGCAATCCACTAACTCAGGTTCTAGAACCAACATCATTGATGTCTCTGCCTCGCATGCATGCAGCACACTACTCTGATTTTCTAGAATTTTGGAAAAGCGTTCCGCTGCTTCCAACCAATATGTTACCGCAATTACAGGGATACCTAACTCCAATGTAATATCCTGCGCTATTATCTCGCTAGCAGTTATATTACCGCCATGCCCGTTTAAAATCACAAATTTTGTAAATCCGTGACGCCCAACACTCTCAATCACCCCTCGGATCACTAGATAGAATGTTTGCATATCTAGCGTAACTGTCCCACCAAATTCCATATGGTGTTCAGACAATCCATGCCAGATAGTAGGTAATACCACTGCCGACTGACCAGCCTCATTACTTTCAATTGCCGACAAACGAGCCACTTCTGCGACCAAACGGCTATCTACCATTACAGGAAGATGAGGGCCATGCTGTTCTATTGCGGCAACCGGCAATATTACTACAGTGTCTTGTTCCGCTAACTGTCTAGTTTCAAACGCTTTGAGGCGGGCCCATTCTACTTCCATCATAACTTTCCTTAGGTTATTTTTTAAACAAGCATAGACGTTATATCAAATTTGAAAATTCTATTCTTCTCGACGAAGGGCCCACTTAATAACTATTGTTCCTTGAGCCCTAATTAGTTTCAAACATTTATTAACAACAATTTGCTCTGATTTTTGCCGAGAAGCAGAACCGTAATAAATACTTTCTTCTAAGTTTAGACCTCCATCTGTTCTAAAGCGCCAACCTCCACCTGTCTGGGGACGAAGTAACGCCGAGGAGCCATTTTTAATAAGTGAGACACGCACTCTAGGATGAAGATGAAACCTTATTATTGCGTTTGATGCAATCTCACCAGGTTCTCCTGTATAAATAAGTCGATCTTCACCTCGGATATCATCGCCCAATGGCGCCACATAAAATTTCCTTTGATGAATAATTCCTAAAGTTGCCAAATAGCCATCATGTTCAGCATCTAATAAAATCGCACCATCATTTATTTCTCTATGGCATGATACAGTGCAATATTGTTTTGGTTTTGGGTTAGATAAACCCACGTCAAACGCATTTAGATTATCGATCGTAAGCATTGAATGTGCGGGTGACGATCTTAGAGGATTTTTTAATAATACGTCTCCAGGACTTGTACCACAATTTACAATCAGTCTTTGTTTTCCGATACTACATTCGAATGACAGTGGGCTAGAGTGAGAAGTTTCTGAAGAGCCGTTACTACCACCAGTATCGACGATTAATGTAGTTCTCCCAGAGACAAGTCTCTGGAACCCCGTATTCGGAGCTTCGGTAACAGCTTTGCGCCCCGACTCCGATAAAGCTATCACACTGTCAAGTAATGAAGCTCCCCCCTCCTTAGTGCCATGGAATAATGCAAGTTTTCCATCTCCATGTCGCCATAACCTCAACATCGATGTCATCTTAAAGATTGTTTGTATTAATTCTTCAGGCACCACCCTTCTGCAAACTCTCAGACAATTTCTTATATCTATCAATGCCATAATAAACTCAATTTGTATGGC
>CAXYEO010000050.1:0-48821 GCA_964276085.1 uncultured Thalassobaculaceae bacterium
AAGAAATTGGCCCGGTCGATATTATTTTTATAACTGTTAAAGGCCCAGCCCTTAGGGATGTTGGTTTGAACATAGAGCCATTATTAAAGAGTGATACGCAGGTAGTGTTTGCTATGAATGGTATTCCCTGGTGGTATGATATCGCCATGGGGCGTAGTAAAATGACTGCAGCTAACCTTTTAGACCCAGATGGACAATTACAGAGGATTGTTGGGATCAGGCGTGTGCTTGGATGTGTTGTAGATTGCCCCGCAATAGTTTCTGGGCCGGGGATAATCGTTTGTAGAAGAAATACAAAAGGAAAATTTACGCTTGGAGCGCCTCGTTCTCACAATAATTCAAATGTAAAGGTAGTGTCTGAAATATTGACAAATGCCGAAATGTTGTCCCCAGTTAGCGTTGATATTGAGCAAGAAATTTGGGCCAAACTTATTGTGAATTTATCTCGTTCACCTCTTGCCGTGCTCACTGGGTGTCGATGAAACGGAATTAGCTAAAAATTATGAAACTACTGCAATAACAAGGGAAATGATTGAAGAGGCAAATCTAATCGCACTAGCCCATGATATTAGACTTGATCTAAATTGGGATCAGTTATTACGGCCTGAATATAGATCGGAGCACAGATCATCTATGCTACAAGATTGGGATGTTCAGAGACCAATGGAAATCGACAGTATAGTTAAAATAGTAAGTTTGTTCGCGATAGAGGCTGGCATCAAAACCCCAACGATTGATCGAATATTAGCCTTGCTTACTATAAAAGCTCGGGGGGCTGGGCTGTACAGTTCATAAATTTAAATAATGATTGTTTTAGTGATATGGGTCGGCAGCATCCCTTAATCCATCACCAAAAAAGTTGAATGCCAAAACTACTATTATCACGGGAATTACTGGCGTCATTATCCAAGGATAAAGTTCCACAGCATTTATGTTTTGGGCTTCCGTTAGCAACACGCCCCACGATGTAATTGGGGGGCGCAGCCCAAGACCTAGAAAGCTTAGTGCTGTCTCACCTAATATCATTGATGGTATGGAAAGAGTGGCAGACGCGATTAAGTGGCTCGTGAAACTTGGCAGTAGATGACGAGCAATGACTCTTCTTGGTTTTGCGCCCATTAGTTGTGCTGCTTGAGCGAAGTCTTCTTCTCTGAGCGAAAGTAATTTTGATCTTACCGCCCGAGCCAGACCGGTCCAGTCGAGCATACCTAAAATTAGTGTTATTCCAAAATATACTAAAATGGGACTCCATGTGACTGGGAGAGAGGCTGACAGTGCCATCCATAATGGGAGTTCAGGAAATGACCGTATAATTTCTATTACCCTTTGGGTTAAATTATCTATCCAGCCACCATAATATCCAGCTAAACCACCAACTGTGATTCCTATTAAAAAGCTAAAAATAATACCTATCAAACCCACGGTTAAGGATATTCGAGTACCATAAATAATACGAGATAAGACATCACGTCCTAATCGATCAGTTCCTAAAAGAAATAACGTACCATTTGGGGATGGGCAGAATAAATGGAAGTTAGAAGTAAAGAGGCCCCAAAATTTATAGCTATCACCTGAGCAAAAAAATCGTACGGGATGAATATTATGGATATTTTCTGTATATTCACGCTTCAGAGTTTTCATATTAAGCTGATAATCTAGACTATAGACGAATGGTCCCATGAAGTTACCCTCATGCAAAATATGCAGTTCTTGTGGCGGGGCATAAATGAAATCAGTATTACGGGAAGTTAACGCATATGGTGCTAATAATTCTGCAATGACAACTGAAAAATACATAAAAGCTAATACGCCTCCAGAAATCATAGCCAGTCGATGTCGTTTAAGTTTCCACCACATCAATTGCCATTGTGTGGCTAAATAGTAGCGTTCTTGTTCTGGTGTGAGGCTCTCCTCTTTATTAGGATCAAAGTGATTTTTATTTACGAAATGTGTACTGCTCATTTATTGGCTCCACCACCAAGGCGGATGCGAGGATCAAGCCAGGCTAATGCCAAATCAGATAAAAACATTCCAATGACGGTTAACATTGCAAGAAATATCAAAAAGGACCCAGCTAAGTACATATCTTGGCTTTGGAGAGCTGATATCAACATAGGACCAGTTGTTGGCAGTGAGAGGACCATCGAGACAATAGCAGAGCCAGAAATGATCTGTGGCAGCATATTTCCAATGTCAGCAATAAAGGGATTAAGAGAAGTTCTTAAGGGATATTTTATAAGGGCTTTAAGAGGATGAAGTCCTTTGGCTTTTGCTGTGGTAACGTACTGTTTTTGAAGTTCATCAAGCATATTTGCTCTTAAACGGCGAATCATACTTGCCGTTCCAGATGTTCCGATAACAACTACAGGGACCCATAAATGCTCAAGAATAGAGAGCACTTTGGCGGATGACCACGGCTGATCGATGTAATACGGGTCCATTAGTCCACCTATTGATGTGCCAAACCAGACATTAGCAAAATAAAGTAAAACCAATGCAAGAAGAAAATTGGGCGTTGCCAGCCCAATGAAACCAATAAATGTTAACCCATAGTCACCCCAGCTATATTGATGTGTCGCGGAGTAAATTCCAATCGGAAATGATACTAACCAAATAAAGAGGATTGTTGTAAAGTTCAGGATCAAGGTGAGCAACAATCTATCGCCAACTATCTCAGAAACGGGTAATTGGTACTCAAATGAAAACCCCAGATCGCCCTGTAGAAGGCCAATCACCCAAAACCAATATTGTTCTATCATAGACTTATCTAGTCCATACTGGGCGCGTAAAGCTTCAATTTTTGAAATATCTACGTTCTCTCCCTGGCTTTGTAACTCTGCTATATAAGTTGAGAGATAGTCCCCTGGGGGTAATTGTATAATTACGAAGGTGATAATGCTAATAGCAAACAAGGTTGGTATCATGATCAAAATTCTTTGGATAAGGTAAGATAACACTTAAATTCACCTTTCCAGAGTGTTTTTGTTTAATGTTTTAAACCAAAACGTGTCGGGGCTGTAGATGCCAAAATGCGCGCCAGGATTCCAATTATAAATCGCTTTTATAGGCACATTGTTAAGATTGTTTGATACTACCACAGGCTGAAGAACGCCTGCTATTAATCCGATTGAGTAAACCTGTTCAGTATTAATAGCCAAGATTTCGGCCCAAATTTTTTCCTTTTCCTCAAATAAGGGCTCAACTCTCCATTGTTTATACAACTCGAGTAGTTTTTGGGCATGCGGGTCATCAGGAGCCTGACCTGCTTTCCCCCCAGTTTCGAAATTTTGGCCCCATTTAGGCCATTGCAGTAATTGTTGGGTTGTGGGTGCAAATTCTCCGGGCGAACTATCGGCTGTTGCAAGTCCATTTTCTACCCCAGACCATATTGATATAGCGGTTTGACCCGAAAAAACCCTATTACGAAACACGTTTCGTTGAGATGGTCTGGAGTAAATCTTTACACCAATTTTAAGCCAGCTATCATGAATTAATTCTAGAATGTCCGTTTGTTCAGTGCTCTCCCCAGCTGTTTCAACAATTAAATTTAATGGTCTGCCATCAGTCATTAATCTGATTCCCCGACTGTCTCGGTAAGTTAGACCCATATCATTTAAAAGTTGATTAGCAGTATTTAAATCAAGCTTTGCCCACTTTGACCTGTAATACGGTTTATACAATGGTGATTCTGGTAAAACCGTATTATTACCTTCTATTGCTAAACCATAATAAATGACCTGATTGATTTCGTATCGATTAACTGCCATTGATAATGCGCGTCTAAACCTGACGTCTCGTATTATCGACCGTAACTCCGCATCTTTATGATTTAAATTTGGAAACAGTGCCAAGTGTGAACCTTTAGCTGTGGGCCATAGCCTCGTTGAATAAGGGGAACGATCCTCACCTTTTTTTAAGAACGTATAATCATCAAATCGAAGGTATCGTGCTTGGAGGTCCACCTCCCCAGTCCCTGCTTTTGCAGATATTAATTTGTTACTGGCGATCCCAAATACAAACTCGTCAACATACGGTAATTGCTGTCCTGAGGGATCTATTCTATGAAAATACGGGTTGCGTTTAAATCTTAACCTGTTTGATGACGCTTTACTGACACAAACCCAGGGCTGTAATACTGGTAAATCAATATTATCGTTCCTATAGAGATTATCCATTTTATTATGTAATGCAGCCCAATTACGTTGTTTGGCATTAGAAACCCGTATCTGGAGTTCAGGCTTGGTTACAAAATTACTATGAAATTGACGCATGTAATGAGCTGGTCGGTATATGTAAAGTGGACTTGCGCCTGCTAATGCAACTAAGAAATCAGGATTTGGCTTCTCCCATTCATATTCGATAGTGAGCTCATTTAGCACTCTAAATTGTGGTAGTTGACCTTCTACTTTCATTACTGTCGGTGGGCCTACTGGCGATAGCTCGGTATTGTTAGCCACGTCTTCCCACCAATAACGGAAATCTTCAGCAGAAAACTGATGTCCGTCCGACCATTTATGACCTGGTCTAAGATTGAATCGAAATTTTTTACCATCGATTACATCATATGATTCCAAAATATCGGGCTGAAACTCGAACGTCTTCGGTTTAAAAATTAATAACCTAGCATAGCCATATACCGTCATTTGTCGGGCATCTTTTGCTCTTGCCATGAGCATCTTAATTGTCCCACCATACTTCCCAATGCTTAGGTTTCGGCTGGAAAAATCAATTATTCTTGGTGTTTTTGGTAATCTAGACTCCACGGGAGGCAGTTCACCGTTCTGTACCAGTTTAGTGAGTAATGGAGATTCGGAATATCCAAAGGCATATTGAGTACAAATGAGGATACAAAATGATATATATCCAAGAATGGTAAATTGTTGATTCATGATGCGATTTTTAAATTTGACAAAGACTCATGAACCCGAACCAGGTGTTCTTTTCCAGTGTCCAGCATCTTGGTTCGTGTGCTCGCCGTGATAGTGAATGGATGCTCCCATTCAGCTGGATTGGAACATCTATCATCCATGATACCTTTGAAATCCAGGGGTTTATCGAGGCTAGGGCTTGGAACGGCAGAGAATAATGCTTTAGTGTAGGGATGTATAGGGTTCTTAAATAACTCTGCCCTAGGAGCCTTTTCTACTATTCGCCCTGCACACATGACAGCAACGTCGTCTGCAATATAATCAATCACAGCAAGATTATGAGAGATGAATAAGTAGCTTAAAGCTAGCTGATCTTTGAGATCTTTCAATAGGTTTAAAACCTGAGCTTGAATTGAGACGTCTAAAGCAGACACTGGTTCATCGCAAATCAATACTCTTGGTTTCAGTGCCAATGCTCTTGCAATTCCAATACGTTGACGTTGCCCGCCAGAAAAACTATGGGGGTAACGGTTAAGATGCCGCATATCCAAACCCACCAAATTAATAAGCTCGCGAACTAGTGTAATTCTAAACCCGTGATCTCCGATATTATGAATGACTAGAGGTTCATTTATAATATCAAACACGGTCATACGAGGATTTAGTGAACTAAACGGGTCCTGAAAAATGAACTGAATTTTTTTTCGAAAGTCGATAAGTGATCTTTCATTTAATGATAAAACATCAATACTACCATCGTTATCCGTATAACGAACAGAACCAGAATCAGGTGATACAGCTCGCATTATAATCTTGCTCAAGGTTGTTTTTCCGCACCCCGATTCGCCCACTAATCCAAGGCATGTCCCCCGCTTTATATCAAAACTGACATCGTCTACGGCGGGGATTTTTTCAGCTCCAAAATTGAAGAGTCCACTCGATCGGATTGAAAATGATTTTTTTATTCCCTTGATAGATAATATCGGTTTGACGAAAATTGTGTTTCTAGTCTCTAAATCTTTGGGGTCAGGTCTTAAAAGCTGGCTAAATTTTGACTCTATACTCCGTATCGGCACTAATCGTTCGCCTTCTGCCATATGAAACCGGGGGACGGCAGCCATTAATGATTTTAGATATGGGTGTTCAGCATGTCTGAAAATATCTTCTACTGAACCGCTTTCCATTATTTCACCACGGTACATAACTACGACTTCATCAGCCATATTGGCAACAACACCAAGATCATGGGTAATCATTAACAGTGCCATTTTGAATTCAGACTGGAGGTCCTTCATCAACTTCAGAATTTGGGCCTGAATTGTGACATCAAGTGCTGTTGTTGGTTCATCGGCTATCAGCAGACAAGGCCTGCAGATAAGTGCCATTGCAATCATAGAGCGTTGCCTCAAACCACCAGATAGTTCAAATGGATATGTCTTAAAGCCTCTGTGAGGATCTGGAAAGCCTACTAAACGGAGCATATCGATTACTACTTGAATGGCTTCATTGGACTTAAAATTACGATGCAACATCAATGCTTCTAGGATTTGATTGCCGATTGTATGAAGAGGAGATAGCGATGTCATCGGCTCTTGAAAAATGATTGAAATTTGGCCGCCTCTTATATCCCGCATCGATTTACTGGTGGGGGTTAATGTTGCAATATCAATTATAGATTTATCTTCCCGATTCGGGGAAAATAATATAGATCCGCTATATATTTTTGCCTGAGGAGGAAGTAGTCCCATAATGGTTTGACTAATTACTGATTTCCCTGAACCTGACTCGCCTACAAGGGCCACTGTTTTTCCAGAAAATATTTCGAAGGAGGCTTTTTTAACGGCCATTAAACGACCTTCAGGCAACTCGAACCCAACTTCGAGGTTTTTTATGGACAATAAGGGAATTTTTCCGTCCATTTATAAAGGGTCCTGATGTTTGTTTATGCCGTTATTAGACGAAGACCGGTTTTCTAAGGTAAATCCGGCACTCGAGAAATTCTCTACAGTCGTTTCTGATAGGTTCAGTTTTTTTTCGTGAATAATATTTATGCAGGTTCGCATAATCTGCTCAAAACCAGTGATGGTAGAGTCAATAGAAATTTTATTTGTAGAGCTTTTTAACGTTAATTCAAACCATCCGCCTTTGCCATTTCGGTCTTTCATCGTTGAAAAATATCGCAGTCGTATATCCGTAACTGCAGATAATTGAATAGTTTTCCCAAATGGGCCTTTTGCATATAACGCACCAGTTGTTATGCGAAATACTGTTAGATGTCTTTGCGCGGTGCGTAGAAAGAAACCTAGGAAAAGAATAGCTCCAGCGGCAAAAAGATATTGAAAAATAGTGATTTTTGTCGCCGCTACTAAAAGCCCTACGGTCACAAAAAGACCTATAGCAGCTCTAAGGTAGTCTCCCCTCAACGAGCCTATTGGGTACTTAAAATCTGTCATATTCTTTTCTTTTTAACCAAAGTAATTTTGTGGGGCTGTCAATTTTATATTAGAGCTTTCTTTCAAAAAAAGGCAGACTTCTTGAAATTCTTGCCAATCTGCAGCAGACATTAGCAAATGATGAGATAGAAGTCCTATTGGTTCTTGGCCGTCTGTAACTCCAGTCCGGCTATTTTTCAACTGAGCAGCAAGTTCTTGGGCCATAAGCTCTGCGCCGATGAACTTTCGTGTTCGTTTCCAATCAATAACGTCGATATGAGTATTAATCTGTGTAAGCCCAGGAATTGAAGGTATCCTTTTTCTTGACGCAAAAGTGGAAAGACCCGAAATACCCAGTGAAGGGAGTAAGTGAGGAAGTGCATCATTTATACGATTCCAGGGTGGAACAAGACATTTAAGAAATAATCCTCCAAAAATTTGCTCTAATTGTTTTATTGCATTTTCCAGATCTATTTTTTGAGTTTCAATGGTTCTAACGCTTCCAAATTCTGCTTTTTTATTTTTTACAGGTTCATGATTATGATGTTTAAACCCATGTATGGCTATCTTGATATCGCATTTGTTTAATACCCCTTCTAATTGTTTAGAAGCTCGCGCTGGAATAACGGCAAGCATCGGAGCTAGTTTGATATTATGCGCAGTTGAAATTAAGTTATCCAACTGTTGACTAGGTGTTTCTAAGTCATCGTCACGCCACCAAATCTCTACTGACCGATTTGTCGAAGATAATATTTTAATTTCCGTAGCTAGTCGCTGAAGACCTTTATCTAGTTTCATAGCAGAGCCCATAACGCATTGGCTGTGGACGCTGCGCCATCTAAATTTATGTGTGCTTTTTTAGAAGAATGTATTTTTAAGGCTTGGCGTATAGCCTTTTCTAAATTTTTTGTGGTGAGTTCTTTTTCATCAACAATCTGAAGTAGTGATCGTTTAGCCAGTAAATCAGCGCGCAGGCGCTGTTCAGTCTCTACTCCACCCTCGTAGGGCACAACAACAGCTGGAGTACCAGAATTCAGTATTTCAGCGATAGTATTATAGCCTGCTTGCGATATTGAAAGTATCGCCCGAGAAATAACTGCTGGCAGATCTGGTCGACTTCTCTCAACAATGGTGCATTTGGTCTCTTTATCTTTGAGTGCTTTATAAACCTCTAATGGCATATGTGGGCCTGTAACGAAGCGCCATGGAACATTATTGACAGAAATCTTATCTCTAAGGTCAAATATTTTTGGCAATGTCTCGTATCCAACCGCGCCGCCCCCAGCCGAGACTAAAATCTCACCTGTTCCACCTTCACCTGTATCTCCTAAATGCTCCGGGGTGAGCACATATCCAGTGTATTCGACCAGATTCGATATTTTTGTTTCCAACGGAAATGTATCCGCTAACGAGATAATCTTTTGATCACCGTGCACTAAGATTTTATCATAAAAAGTCTCTAATGTTTCTGCTATTTCTAGATTTCTGTCATGGCGCGGCTTAGTGACAAGGATATCGCGCATCGAACAGACTATCCGTGGCTTCCATTTGGCCACTTTCGCTTTTTTCAACAGCGGTATTAACTCAAACCGAAACTGTCTACGACCAAAAGGAAAAAGCTCAGTAAGAAGGATCTTTGGTTGAATCTTATCAAATAACTTCAGAAGAGCCTGACGTCTATTGTCTCGCCATTTATCATCAATCTGATTGTTGTTTTCATCGACGAGAATTTTGAAATCACCATCAAGTGCCCTGACTGGTGGAATTTGATGAAAGGTTGCGCCTCCTACGTCTAGTCCGTTAATAGGCATTCCACCCGATACAAAAGTAACATCAAATCCTTTATCAACTGCGGCACGAGATACGCCTGCAGCTCTTCTTAAATGCCCAATTCCAAGTAAATTTTGAACATAGATCAATAGTCGAGGTTGATTCATGATATAAAGTTTCGTGTATTCAATTTTAAATTAAAATGGTGAGGTCGAATTTTGCCGTTTGAATCTATAGAAAAAATATGAGCAGCTTTCCAGTCTAACTTGATGGGTGGCTTTCCAGACATATCCCATCCAGTGGCAAGTGATAAGAGTGATCTAATTACCCCTTTATGTGTTATCGCTCCAATATTCGTACCTTTTTTACCTTGAGAAAATTCCCTCAATAAAGGTTGTAGTCGACAAGAAACCTGCCGAGGTGACTCTCCTCCTGGCGGCATTAAATCTAAACCTTTTTTTTCATTCTCAATCATTTCCTGACCATATTGATTTCTCAAATCCTTAAGGGTCCTACCTTCCCAATTCCCCCAATTTGTCTCTATTAACCGCTCATCTATACACATATCCGTTATACCTAACAGTTGTCCTGTTTCTCGAGCTCTTAATAAAGGGCTGGTTAACCAGGTTGTCTTGGACAACACGGAGGGAAGTATTAGTTGCTTAATAATTTCCTTCCCGTTTTTGCTTAGTGGAATATCTGTCCTTCCTTGTATTTTCCCCAATTCATTCCATTCTGTCGGCCCATGCCGAATTACTGCCAGTAATATACTCATCATAACCTTTTAAAATATTCACGCGTTTCTAGCACCCAAGTTCCAATTTTTTTACTATTAGATTCAAAGCTATGATCCCGACTTGCAATCCGTAAAGCATTATAACTTAGTTTTTTCCGAAAGTTTGCGTTGTCTATTAATTTACAAGTTTTATTTGCAAAATCATCTGCATCGCCCTCTATAGATAAGAGACCCGTTTTTTTGTCGCGAAGGATATCTTTTACCCCGCCAGAGTCCCCTGCCACAGCTGGCACACCTGCGGATTGGGCTTCGAGGAGGGCCATGCCGTAAGCTTCATTAACTGCTGGCCATAAAAAAATATCGGCGCTTGAATAGTATTTTTGGAGTTGCGCTGATGTAAGCTGGCCCGCGAAAATTATTTTCTTGTTAAAAAGGCTCTCTACTTTACTTCGAAGCGGCCCATCACCAATTATAACCAAATTCCATTCTTTTTTTGTGTCCATTCTGGCCAGGGCGTTGGCTAAAATTTTATAGGATTCAAATTTCGCACCCTCGCGCATCATGCCAACACTTAATAATAAAACTGAATGTAATGGAATTTTGTGCTTGTCATAGAGCGCGTGTCGATTAAGTAATCTCTCTTCCTCTCTATTCATCATTTTATTTATTTCAAGAAAAGGTTTTAATTCCTCATACCGTGTATTTATGCCTATTACCTGATTTCACACTGGCACGGTCATTACTATTTATTCCGATAATTAAGTCGGCATGAGCAAGTGCTTTTTCAACTTCGTGGTGAAATATACTCCAAGGACCATCAGCTCTTTTTGGTGCATGCGAGGCCTCGGCTAATACATAAGGTATTTTTAACGTGGAAGAAACTTTTGGGCCAATTAAATCGGGTGCCTTATAAAACATATGGTAGGTGAACCAAAGATCAGGTTGCCAATTTTTGATATTGGAGAAATCTTCTATAAGTTTTCCGCTGATCTGTTCTCCTTGAATTTTCAAGTCTTTCTGTATTTCTTTTATGCCTTGAGGTTCTCTACTTTTAAAATGGCTCATCACCCTAATGTTATGGCCCTGGCACTGGAGACACTTAAGGAATAATCTAGCCATCTCCCGATCTCCGGAGGGTATTTCTGAATCAGGTGATTTTAGAGGCGCGTAAAAACCGATATTCATTTGAGAAGCTCACTGGATTTGTCTGGGCACGGCTCTTGTGTAATTTGAAAATTTTCTAGAATTCTATCTACTTCCGTAAGGTGGCAAAAACTCGTTTTCAACCTTTTATAATTGTTGATTCCCAATTCAGTTCGCAGGTTGTGATTATTCGATAAGTCTATGATGGCTTGGACAAGTGCGTCTGCATCGTTTGGTGGCACTAGCCAACCTGTTTTTTGGTGTATGATAAATTCTGATAAAGCAGCTACATTACTTGCTATGCAGCAGAGTTCTTGACTTGCTGCTTCCATAACAACATTTGGTAAACCGTCTCGATCACCATTTTCTGCAATTATACTAGGTAATATAAAAATATCGGCAATTTGGTATTCCTTAAATACTTCACCCTGATCGCATGCGCCTCTCCAAACTATTCTATTTTCTAAACCTAAGTTCTGGGCATATTTTTTTAGGCTATTTAATTCTTGACCTCCTCCTATGTGAACCCAACGCCAACTCAAGCTATTAGGTATCATGGAAAGAGCTTTGAGCAGAATGTTAAAGCCCTTTTTGGGCACAGCTCTCCCAACAGATAAAAAACAAATAGGATTAGCAGCAAGGGTTCCTGTATTTATTACCCGTGCGGGTGGTGGCTCTGGAAGAGATGCTAAATCTAATCCATGGTAACTCAATTGAGTTTTTCCAGGCACAAAAGTATTCAAATGTTTAAACCCATAGGAACTGCAAGTTACTGCCCATTTACAGGACAATAATTTTTCACGTTTTTCCCATTCTGGCGTTAGCCATATATCTTTAGCATGGGCAGAAACTGACCAAGAACGATCAGTTATAAGGGCAGTATAATAAGTGACAGATGAGGCGTGTGTAAGAAATGGGCATAAAGGTGGGTTATTTTTGGATCGAGTTCTGCTGATAGCACCAATGCCTGTCCCCAGCGTCTAGCTCTGTTGAGCGTGGGGTCTCGCAGGAAATCCTTTAACCAAAGACATAGAGCTTTGTTATATCCCTTTTTAGATCGTACTTTCATCCAACTTTTGAAAACTCGAGCTGGTTCTCGCAGAATGTACTCTGGCAAGTATATTAAGCTAGCTATTATTTTTTTATGAACTGGGTGCTGTTTTTTATCGGTGGGATGTCGAAGAGAGATAATCGTAATTTTTATACCGGATCGCTGGATTGATAAAATTTCTTGTGCAATAAAAGTTTCTGATAAGCGAGGATACCCTTTCACAATAATAGCAAGTTCATTAATGCTCGTGGAGGTATCTCTGGGGCGCAACTTTAGGCTCTATTTAGTTCTTGCAGGTTACGCTGGTCGCGGCTCTTTTTTAGCCACCGTTTCGCAAGTCGATTAACGTGGTTCAACCCGCCTAATATTTCTGCAGAGAACATTTCAGACGGTTTAGGTTGGCTTGGAAGTCGCCTCAGTGACTTCGCCATTTCCCTGGGGTCGCGGTCACCATTATCGACAAGCATACTGATCATCCCTAATTCTTCTGCGCGGTGAGCGCGAATATATTGTTCAAGTCTCGGTTCCGTTCGTGGAACTATTAGAGCTCGCTTATCAAATGATAAAATTTCACAAAAAGTATTATATCCGCCCATTGAAACCATACCTGCTGCTTTCGCCATTAAGCTTTCAATTCGCGTATCAAAGGTTATAACCTGGACTCTATCCAAAGCGACTGATCTTTCAATAAATTCGGCCTGTTTTTCTTGCGCCATGAAAGGACCCAAAACAAGTAATGCTGGGTAGGGAAGGTCTGAGTCATATTCATAAGCTCGCAAAACCCATTCCATAAGACCTTCACCATCCCCTCCACCGCCAGCAGTTACCAGAATAAAAGGGTCTTCTGGTGTTGTGAGTTGTGGAGATGAGCCAGCGACCGGGACGTGTCGTCTAAGGTACCCTGTATACCTGGTTTTGAGTTTTACTGCTGCTGGTAAATCAATACCATCAAACGGATCACAAACTTCTTTCATTCCGTAAACCCAGAGTTCGTCATAGAGGTTTTCTAAAGCAGGTAAAACATTTTTTCTTTCCCATTCTGGGGCAAGGGCTGCAGGTTCATCCATAACATCACGAAGGCCTAATACTATTGGTGTTCCTCGCTTTTTTAGCATTTCCATAGTCTGTTTTACTTCACCTCTTAAACCCCACGGTTCTTTGTCAACTATAAACAAGTCAGGATCAAAGGTATCTGCCGTATGCCTTATAATTGACTCTCGAAGCTCGAGAGTTTCCTCAATATCCATATGTAAACTAAGGGATGTATAATCACCATTTCGTAATTTTATAACACCAGGGATCCTTACAAAATCTACCCGTGTCCGAAAATCAAAATTACCTATTATAGGCGAACCAGATAAAATCAAAACAGAAAGCCGTGATGTTGATTGTACGAGAGAGTGCGCTATTTCTCGACATCTCCTCAGATGACCTAAGCCAAAGCTATCATGGCTATACATAAGCACACGGGCTGGCCTGACCTTTGGTTCTGATGATGTTTTATAGGCATATTCTGCCCCTAAAATTAATGCCTAGCGGTTCTATCATAGAATTTATAAACTAACTAGTTTCCTTTTTGCAAAAGAAACGAGAAGGGAGTTTCGTTTACCTTATTAATAACTTAGTTTAGACTGAAATTTCTAGATTATTGAAAAACCTCAACCCTTCTAACGGTAATATTATGGAAAAAACTCTATTCAAATTCATATGGCGGTATAGCAAGCGCGATCAGATACTATTACTGATTATGACAGCATTATCATTTCCATTTTTATATTTTTCATTGGACCTACCAAAGATTATTATTAACAAGGCTATAAGCGGCAAAGATATACCCTCACAAATTTTTGGTGTGCCTATTGATCAAATCGAATACTTACTAGTTCTAAGCCTTGCTTTTTTAATGTTGGTTTGTATTAACGGTGGCTTTAAGTTCTATGTAAATGTATTTCGTGGGCAACTGGGTGAACGTATGTTGCGCCGTCTGCGTTTTGATCTGCTAGCACGTGTGTTGCGGTTTCCTCTCCCTCAGTTTAGACGTGTCAGTCAAGGGGAAGTGATTCAAATGGTTACCGCCGAGGTCGAACCCCTTGGTGGTTTTGTGGGGGATTCCGTAGCTTTGCCAGCCTTCCAAGGAGGGACATTGCTCACAATACTGATCTTTATGTTTGTCCAGGACTGGATGCTTGGGTTGGCAGCTATCGCACTCTATCCAATCCAAGGGTATATTATACCGAAGCTTCAGTGGCATGTTAACCAGCTTGGAAAAGCTCGTGTTCAAAATGTACGACGATTATCAGAAAAGATCGGCGAATCAATTTCTGGAATAGAGGAATTGCATGCCAATGATGGTGCTCGGCGGGTGCTTGCAACATTCACAGATCGTCTAGGAACTATCTATGATATCCGTTATGAGATTTTCCAAAGGAAGTTTTTTATAAAGTTTGTAAATAACTTTATCGCCCAACTCACACCATTTTTTTTCTACTTGATCGGCGGCTATTTAGTTATCAAAGGTGATTTAACATTTGGTGCATTAGTAGCAATTCTTGCTGCGTATAAAGATTTATCGTCGCCATGGAAAGAGTTGTTAACTTATTATCAACGTCTTGCGGATTCGAAAATTAAGTATGATCAGGTTATAGAACAATTTGATCCTAATGGCATTCTACCTAAAGATGCACAATACGCGGAATTAGACGCTGATTTCAGTCTAGCAGGTCCCATTAGTGCGAATAATCTTTCGGTCTTGGATGATGAGGGACAGCCAGTCATTGAAAACTTATCATTTCAATCAGAAAAATCAGAGCAAATTGCTATTGTTGGACCAAGTAGTGGTGGTAAAGATTTAGCGGCCATTTTATTAGCGCGGCTTTTAGTTCCAGATGGGGGCCAAATAAAAGTTGCCGATAAATTAACGTTAGATTTACCAGAGGCGGCCACTGGGAGGCGAATGGGATATGTTGGTCCGGCAGCCTTCGTATTTAATACTTCTCTTAGAGAAAATATACTTCTAGGTGCGATGCATCAACCTATGAAAACCGCAACAGCAGCTGTTATCGATTTGGATGAGAAGAAACGTAATTTACGTAATGCCGAGTTGTCTGGAAATTCTTTAGACGACCTAGAGGCAGATTGGATTGACTACAAAGCAATAGGAGTAAACTCTGAGGTGGAACTTAGAGAAAAATTATTAGATCTGTTGAGAATAGTAGATCTCGACGATGATGTTTATACTTTAGGACTCAGGGGAACGATCAAGTCTTCAGAAAACAAAGAACTAGCGGCTCGTATTTTGACTGCTCGTAAAGCATTACAGAGTAGATTGCAAAAACCAGAGATATCTCAATCAGTGGAGTTATTTGATAGTGAGAAATTCAATACTAATGCATCTGTTGCTGAAAACTTGTTATTTGGTACGCCGGTAGGTGATGAGTTCATCCTGGAAAAAATAGCAGAGAACCAATACGTTAGGAAAATATTGCGGGAAGTCGACTTGGAAGATGAGTTTGTGCGAGTGGGACGAGATGTAGCCTCGACTATGGTTGAATTGTTTTCAGGTCTCCCAGCTGACCATGAATATTTTTCTCAATATTCATTTATTGCGAGTGATGATTTGGCTGATTTTCAAATACTTCTTGGGCGAGCTGACCGTTTAGGTCTGGATTCTATGGAGGCTGAGGACAGAGATCGGTTTTTAGCGCTTCCTTTTAAATTGATCCCGGCGCGCCATCGACTTGGATTGATAACTGATCCTATTCGAGATCGTATTCTGGAAGCCCGTCATGCATTTGCTGATAAAATACCTGATGCTTTAAAGAGCTCCGTAGAGTTTTATTCGAAAGAGCAATACAATGAATCGGCATCGGTACTGGATAATATAGTATTTGGTAAAATTGCATCGGATAAAGCAGATGCTGCTGAGCAAATGGGTGATTTGATAGCGGAAGTTATCGAGTCAGAAAATTTGCGATCTGCTGTAGTCGAGGCCGGACTTGATTTTCAAGTGGGCTTGTCTGGATCTAAGCTTTCACCTCCCCAACGACAAAAATTATCCTTAGCGAGGGCCTTATTGAGATCCCCAGATGTATTAATTTTAAACGAAGCGACGTCTGCTTTAGACTCTGGTAGTCAGACAAGAGTAATATCAAATATAATGACCGCTACCAAAGGAAAAAACCTTCTTTGGGCTCTTCAGCGAGTTAGTTTGGCAGATGCTTTTGATCGTGTGTTGGTAATGAGTGGTGGTAGAGTAATAGAAACAGGTAACTTTCAAGAGTTAAAAGGCCAAGCTAACAGTACCTTTAATAAGTTACTACGTGATGAATAGTATTGCCCCCACGGGATACTGGAGAAAAAAATGAGTGTAAATAAAGAGGCAGAGTTACTAAAAGATCTTCCCTTATTTAACAAAGTCGACTTAGCTAAATTGAAGCTACTGGCATTCACATCCGAGCGTCTATCGTATGATGACAATCAAATTATTTTTAATGAAGGCGATCCAGGTGATGCTGCATATATTATTCTGAGTGGCACCGCGGTAGTATCTATTACGCAGGGTTCAAAAGCGTTAGAGTTAGATAGGATAAAAAAAGGCGGTTTTGTTGGAGATATATCTCTTCTCTGTGATGTTCCTCGGACAGCTACCATAACTGCGCAAGACTCTCTTACAACTTTGCAAATAAAAAAAGATACTTTTTTTAGCTTGATAGCAGAATTTCCAGAAATAGCGATCGAGATGATGCGCGTGCTAGCATCTCGTTTAGATTCTACTAGTAAACAACTTAGAGACGTCAGTAATAAAAAATAGCAGATGCATCTTTGTTCATTATATCATTTGGCCAATTAAAATGAGTAGGCTTGACAGTGTTATACGTCGTTTAACGTCGCAAAAACTAGCATTAGAATGGGCGGCGGATATTATACGTCATTTAGATGGGACGGTCCTAGAATTAGGTCTTGGAAATGGCAGAACCTACGACCATTTGCGCGAAATATTGCCTGATCGCGATATATATGTTTTTGAGAGAGAGATAGCCGCGCATCCCGACTGTATACCAGAAAAGAGGTTTCAGTATTTGGGTGATTTTCGCGACAGCTTACCTTTTGCATATCAAGTTATGGGTGCCAACTCAGTATTGGCACACTTAGATATTGGAACCGGAGAAAAACAAGAAAGTATGCGGCTCGCAGAACAAGTCGCGCCTACTGTGTTGGATTTGATGAAGGACGGAGCAATAATTATTAGTGATCAGGAAGTAGAAAACTGGTCATATATGATTATTCAACCGCCATTGAGCATCCCTAGGGGTAGAATTTTTATCTATCAGGTGGCTAAAAACAAAGCTTAAATACTACCTTCTGGTAACGGAGCAAAGTCAGATTTCCCCTCAACTTCTTTATAATGTGAAAGTGCCCAATGTACACTTGGGAATGCTAGGTTTTCCCATGGAATATTTTCCCATTCGAATAATTCAACTGCTGTAGACTCGATACCAGGAGCGTAGATTGGTGAGACAAGTTTAGCCCTATATATGAGATGCACTTGACTTAAACGCGCAACATTGTAAACACCGAGTAATGCATCAATTTGTATATCGGTGCATGCTTCTTCTTTAGCCTCTCGTTTTGCACCTTCCAAAGCCGTTTCACCCTCTTCCATGAACCCAGCTGGCATAGTCCAATAACCAATCCTCGGAGCTATAGACCTTCTGCAAAGTAAGAACTTATCTTTCCAGGTGCATACTGCCCCTACTATGATTTTGGGGTTTATATAATTTATGAAACCACACTCGTTGCACACGAGCCGTTCCAGAGTATCACCTGGCGGAATTTGTCTGTGTATCGGGCCGCCTGTGCCGTTATCATATGTTGAAGAAGACATAGGATCAGTTTGCCGTTTTGGTACCGGTTCATCAAGCTATATAATATATAAGTTTTGACGGCGCATATTGTTTACAACTGAAATAAGTATTTTTGATTTTATACCAAGATATCCAAATTGCTACCTCGAGCTGACGCCCCTGAAGATAACTGCCGTTGCACCGACGATTCTTCTATATCTTTATTTTCATTTTCAGCTGCTGTTGCATTACTATTTTCGGTAGCTGCTACACTATTTCTAAAAAGAGTCTTAACTCCCGAACTTTTAATTTGCTCCGTTGGAGGAGGAGGGGTTATACCCGCGCCAGACGCGTTATTGGCTGTCGCTTGTGGTGTTACCGGCTGTATCATTCATACCTCTCCCTTCAGACTTAACCATAAATATTACTTTTTCCAAAGTCAAGATCTCACTTTTTTTGAAATTTTAATGGTGTTATCCCAGGTAATTCCTTGCCTTCGAGCCATTCTAAGAATGCCCCACCAGCGGTTGATAGGTAACTAAACTCTTCTTCAACACCGGCCTGTGTTAGCGCTGCGACAGTATCCCCTCCCCCTGCGACTGACGTGAGCCCCTTATTTTTTGTAGAGCAAGCTACAAACTTTGCCAAAGAAACTGTAGCTTCATGGAAGGGTGAGATCTCAAAGGCCCCTAGTGGGCCATTCCAAATAATCGTCTTACATTTACTTAACTGCTCTGAGAACTCTTGGACGGATGCTGGACCGGCATCTAATATCATGCTGTCTAATGGTACACTTGTTATTGGCAAGGTTTCTGTTTTTGGGTTTTGTTTTAGTTCGCCAGCTACTACGGCATCGGTTTGTAGGACTATTTTACACCCTACAATTTCTGCAGCTTTTTCGATATTTTTAACGGTTTCTACTAAATTTCTCTCTGCTAATGATTTTCCTATACCTATTCCTCGCGCAAAAAGAAATGTATTTGCCATCCCCCCGCCAATAATCAACAAATCAACTTTCTTTACGAGATTCTCAAGTAGTTCAAGCTTAGTAGATACTTTAGCTCCGCCAATTATCGCACCTAAGGGGCGTTGTGGTGTTTCTAAGGCTCGTGCCAATGATTCTAATTCTGATTGTAAAAGAATCCCTGCATAACTTGGTAGTAAGTGTGCTAAAGAACTTATCGACGAATGTGTTCTATGTGAGGCTGAAAAAGCCTCATTTACAAAAATATCACCTAAATCCGATAGTTTTTTTGAAAAGCCTGGGTCATTAAGTTCCTCACCGGCATGGAAACGTAGATTTTCTAGAAGCAGTATATCGCCCTCTTTCATCATATTAATATCTGAGTGAACTAGAGTTCCAATACAGCCATTTGAAAAAGAGATATTAAAACCCTTCAAGGCATCCTGCATAGTAGGCATCAGATGTCTAAGAGATAGATCATCATTATATTTGCTGTTTGGACGCCCAAAGTGTGATAAAATAATTACTTTGGCGCCAGATTTTGAAAGCCTTGTGATAGTTGGAAGAACTTTTAGGATACGGCTTTTATCTGTAATTCTTTTGCCTTGCATAGGAACATTAAGATCAACACGAACTAAGACACGTTTACCCTTGGGGGAAAAATCATCTAATGTTCGATAGTTACTCATAATTTAATCCTTTCTGTAGGACATGCAGGACTTTTTTCTTAAAGTTAATTGTATTGCTTTATATGGGTCTATTATTCTCGGCCCAATCAAATAGCTTATCCATAAAGTCTATACATTCAGAAATTTGGCTAACCGCAATAAATTCGTCTGGCTGATGTGCTTGTTGAATGGAACCTGGTCCAAAAATAACTCCTGGTATTCCCGCTTGTTGAAAAAGGCCTGCCTCCGTCCCAAACGCTACTGTACCTGACTCATTTAATCCTGTTAGATGGCGAATTAAATGCTCTGCAGGGGATTGGTGATCGGGTATGAGTGGGGGTGTATCATTTCTTAATTCTGTCGCAACGTTAGCTATTGAAGAAACTTCTTTCAATTGAGGTTCAATCGTAGTTGATATAAAGTTTCGAATCCTCTTTTCGAGAAGATCTGGATCCTCTGACGGTAAACTCCGATATCCCCAATTAAAGTTGGTATATTCTGGTATGATATTATTGGCGGTGCCCCCCTTTATGATCCCCAAATCGAATGTAGTGTAAGGAGGATCAAATAAGCAGTCAGACGTGGCTGCTTTTTCCAGCTCATTCTGCAGTGACTCTATATAATTTATAATCCGCGCAGCTGCCATTATCGAGTTGGCGCCTCTACTTGGTTCGCTAGAGTGCCCTGGAACACCCCTTACAGTTGTCCTAAAAGCGCGACCCCCTTTGTTTCCTCCTACAATTTTCATCAGAGTTGGTTCTCCGACGATGACAGCACTAGGTAGGGGTAAATTTTCTATTACATCAGTGATAAGCCCTCTAACGCCTACGCATCCTACCTCCTCGTCGTAAGAAAATGCGAAATGTATTGGGGTCTTGAGATTTTTCTTCTTTAATTCTGGTGCCATAGCTAACAAAATGGCACAGAAACCCTTCATATCAGAAGCCCCTCTACCATAGAGCTTGCCGTTTTCCTCAGTCATCTTAAATGGTGGCTTGGTCCATGTTTGACCATCAATTGGAACGACATCTGTATGCCCTGAAAGAACAATTCCGCCTACATCTGATGGCCCGATAGTGCACCATAAGTTTGCTTTTGATTTTTCAGAATTGTAGGTAAGCCGAGTGTTAACATTTATTTCTCTAAGGTAAGATTGAATTGCGTTTATCAATTCCATGTTACTCAGCCGTGATGTGGTATCAAATGCAATTAGGCGTTCTAACCATTTCTTGGATTTTGAGAGCTTATCTGCCATAAATTTAACACCTAAAAGTTTGAGTTATCGATTCCAAAATGCAGGCGAAAACATCACCAAAACAGTAAATAATTCAAGCCGACCTAGGAGCATACCAAACGATAATATCCATTTAGCGGTATCAGGTAGTCCAGAAAAGTTTCCGGTTGGACCAATTGTCGATCCAAGCCCTGGCCCAACATTGCTTATGGCTGTAGCTGCTCCTGATATGGCTGTTATGAAATCAAGCCCTAGTGCTGAAAGTCCAGCAGCTAAAGCCGCAAAACAAACAATATACAAGAAAAAGAAACCCATTACAGCATTTGAAACCGTTTCTGGAATAACTTTGCGGTTATAATAAGGAATAAAAACGCCGTGTGGAACTAGTAAACGACTTAATTGTGCCTGGGCTGTTGCCGCTAGGATTTGAAACCGAAATATCTTTATTCCGCATGTTGTTGACCCAGCGCAACCGCCAATAAACATTAAGCAAAGAAGTAAAGTTACAGGAAAACCGCCCCACAGCCCAAAATCTTGTGTGACATAACCTGTACCTGTTAGTATTGAGATGACATTAAAAGCTGAATTCCTGAGCGTATCTATGCCCCCAACAATAGAATCATCCCAAACCCAAAATGTTACGCCAGTTACTGACACAAAGACAATCACAAGGAACCATTTAACCTGGCTATCATGGATAATAGGAGATAAATCACCGCGCACTACACGAAGATAATACACAAATGGAAGGGATCCAATTATCATTCCTGCTATAATGATCCATTCGGCAACTGGATTATTAAAATGGCCGATAGAGCTATCTTTTGTTGAATAACCTCCCGTAGCAATAGTAGTCATAGAGTGGGTTATTGCATCAAATCCATTAAACCCTGATATCCATAATGCTACTGCGCATAGAGCTGTCATTACTAAGTAAATGGCAAATATACCGCCAGCTAACTGAGCGGCACGTGGTAAAACTTTATCTGGAGTGTCAAATGCCTCCGTTCTGAAGAGCTGCATGCCACCAACGCTTAACATGGGCAGCATAGCCATTGCCATCACGATAATTCCCACTCCACCCAACCACTGTAATAATGCTCGCCAGAGTAAAATGCCTGGAGGAGCCTTGTCCAAACCGACAATTACTGTAGATCCTGTTGTAGTGATGCCAGACATCGATTCAAAAAAAGCATCTGCTATGCTTAGGTTGAGCCCAGAAAAAACAAAAGGTAAAGCTCCTACTGTCGCTACAGCTACCCAACTCATCGTAGTTAGCAAAAATGCTTGCCTTAAATTAAGGTTAGAGCGGGAACTTGCCCTCGTAGCCAGCATAAGTGATACACCGACAAACAATGCAACTGCCGCTGAACCAGCAAAAACTTGCCAGTCTGCATTTCCTGTTGCGAGGTCTGCAATTGCAGGCAGGCCCATTGCAATGGCTAAAAGGGACATAAGTAACCCGATAATAAAAAGAACGGGCCCGATGGTTACCAATTTGGTTCCAATCGTTTCTGTTAAACATAAAAATAGTGAAGTAATTAAACCTAGGACACGTTAAATGCTAGATCGTATCATTAACTAATTCCAAAGTTAATAATGATTCTCTCCGATTGATGACATAAAATCATTTCTTAACTGCGGGTCATCTTTAAAACAGCCCAAAAGCGTTTTAGTCACCATCCCCACACCAGATTTATGCACTCCTCTCGTTGTCATGCATTCATGGACAGCGTCAATAACCACAGCAACACCCTTTGGCTTTAAGGAGACATTTATAACATTCGCAATTTCTGAGGTTAATTTTTCCTGTATTTGTAGTCTCTTTGCAAATGTTTCCATTGTTCGAGCTAACTTGCTAATTCCAACTACCCGACCATCTGGAACATATGCTATGTGCGCCTTACCAATGATCGGAAGCATGTGGTGTTCACAAACAGACTCAAGCCTTATATTACGAAGTAAAACCATGTCTGAATAATCATTTGTTTCTTCAAAAGTGCGCTGCAAAATCTCTGATGGATCTTCTGAGTAGCCTCTGAACATCTCCTCATACGCTTTAACAACTCTTTTTGGGGTATCTAGCAGACCTTCTCTTTCGGGGGTATCCCCTAGCCATCTTATTAAAGTACGCACAGCAGACTCCGCTTCTTCTCGGGAGGGACGACTGACCCTGGTTGAGCCACTGCTGACAATCCTGGGGCGTTTTATTTTTAAACCATCATCTGGAGCCACATTAATTTCCTTTTTTATCGTTCGTTGGCATAAGATATATAATTTTTTTATTCTCTAGCTTAAACACCGTTTAACTAGAAAATGCCAAGTCAAGTGATTTTGTGATAACATAGTTAATTCACATTTTGGTTAATTCAACTGTCTTGGTTGATGAGGGCTATCTAAAGAAAAGGCAGGTACTTTCACATTGAATGCGACACCCAGATCATCTGCCATTTCATAAAAACCCACCATCAAACCAGATGGAGTTTTTAATGGGGTCCCACTGGTGTACTTAAAACTAGCACCGGGCTCTAAAATGGGCTGTTCCCCGACCACCCCAGACCCTTTCACTACCTGTGTCTGCCCATATGAATCAGTTATAGACCAAGTACGATTGATTAATTGCACTTTCATTTCCCCCAAGTTTTCAATCTTTACTTCATAAGCCCATACATAATGAGACTCAAGCGGGGATGACTGTTCCTCAAGAAAAGTAGTTTCGACACTGACACGAATTGATTTTGTTATCTCAGAATACAATCTCAAAACTCCACTCACTATGCTATATTACGACCATTTCGAATAATGCAGCATTCAAAAAATTGCTCGATATCACTTTTACGAATTGGGGGGTGAAATGTAAAGGATATCCCTATGTTCCTTTTATTTTTTGGTTCTCACCGGAGTTTTTTACGAAATGCAGGTGTTGATGGAGTGACTTTATTTAGACGACTAAAAGGTTAAAATTTCAAAAATTAGTAAAAGCCAGAAAGAGAACTTTTTTGGCAAGCAGTTTTGAGTGGGAGCGGGTAGGCCTTGAGTATTAAAGATATTTCAGCGTAATTAAATAGGTCTATTTTTATTTAATTATTATTTAATGAAGGGGTTGAAATTGTAATTGGGTCGATGTAGTTCACGGGGGGTACTGTCAACCTCTACAGATGGATGCGATAATATCTCAGATTCAGCCTTGGTCATAAAATAAGCAGATATGAAAATGCGGATCAGTTTCTAATTGGCAACTACTTCAAATCAGATCAAGTTTTAGCTCACTTGGTTGTACTAAAAAAGACGGGATTGAATTATGAATGAAAAGCCTCTCGCGGGACGAACTATAGCAATTCTGGTTGCAAATGGTTTTGATGAAGTGCAATTTACTGGGCCGCAGAAACACCTCATAGAATTAGGCGCTGCTGTGAAAGTGGTATCTAGAGTAAAAAGTTTAGTTAACGGCTGGTATGAGGGGAATTGGGGGCACTTTTTCCCCGTGAATGTAGATGCCTCTGAAACTTTAGCTATTGATTTCGATGGCTTAGTTATACCAGGAGGCATCAGAAGTGTTGATAAGTTGTTTGATGATTCTCACGCTAAGCGTATTTTAAACGCATTCCAAAAAGCTAATATGCCTGTCTTATTGATAGGGGATAGCGTTAAAATGTTAATTGCTATTGAAAAAGTTGCAGGAGTTTCAGTCACTAGCTCTACAATAGTAAAAGGCGCTTTAGTTGAAGCGAAAGCAAATTGGTTAGCGCTGCCATTTACTAAAGATAAAAACTTGATTACTGGCGCTGATTCAGGTGATTTAGAAGAGCTAGTATCTGAATTTTCAAATATTGTGGATACGTATAACCCAGATGTAATAGAGGCAGCGTAACAACTGTTTTCATTCCATTAAAGAACTGATATGACCGTTAACATGCTAACTTGCACCACGGATAGTAGAATTTTTGAAGCGCATGGACGATAGCGCTCAGATTACCTCTCCATGTATTGGGGTTTGCCAAATAAATGCGAAAACTAAATTTTGTTTGGGTTGCTGGCGCTCTCTGAGAGAGGTAGCGCACTGGTCGAGATATACTACAACAGAAAAGCTAGCAGTTCTTCAGGACCTTCGACAGCGCCAACAAGATGCTGGCGAGAATAAACGTAGAGTGACTAGGCGACAACAAAGAAGAGCACAAACTTAGTTTTCACGGGTGATAAATTTTGTGCCCTGTATTCAATTTATAAGATGATTATAGGTTGAAGTTACCAATTCCATTAATAATCAGGGGTAAAAAAGTTGATAATGTGGATGTTGGAATGAAAAAAACTCTCGGTTGCAATAAATTGAAAACAAGTACTAATAAAGTAACCGGTCTAACTGAGAGATCGGCCTTGTTGGTTGAAACAGAAACAAAGACTTTTGATATAGGAACTTTGAGAAAAGTTACGTCGTCCCAGATTGCCAAACAATCTAATGCACTAGACCATTTTGTTGAAGAAGAAGGTGTAATTTTTGCCGGAAAGCATTTAATTATAGATTTATGGGGTGCGTCACGGTTAGATGATCTACAATTTATAAAAACTACCTTGGAAAGTTCGATTAACGAATGTGGTGCGACATTATTGCATATCTATTTGCATCGATTTACGGAAAATGGTGGGGTCTCAGGAGTTGCTTTGTTAGCTGAGTCGCATATAAGTATTCATACGTGGCCAGAAAGAAACTACGCTGCGGTGGACGTATTCATGTGTGGCGACGCTTCACCAACGCCAGCTATCTCAATTTTAAGGCAAGCATTTCAACCAACATCAATTCAGTTGGGGGACCATAAAAGGGGAATATTGACATAAATTCGTTATTGCAGATATTGGTTCAGTGCACATAAAAGGCTTTAATAAAGTATTTCCATTATCTAAATTGTTGGAACAATAGCCTATTCGTAGGTTACCAATTAGGCTTTGCAGTCTTGGACTTTTAGCGAGTATTGAAATTGATGGTGGTACAGATTTAGTTAGATATCCAGTTAGATTGAGCTAAGATGATCGCTAAAAAACCCTATTTTACGGTAATAATCGTAGCATTTAATTCAGGGAAGTATCTTGAGGAGTGCATTAATTCTCTTAATGAACAATCTTTTAAAAATTTTGAGATCATAATTGTTGATAATGGAACAAAAGATGGTTCCATAGAGAGGGTCGATTTAAGTAAATCTAATATTAAGTTGATAAAATCATCGTTCAATCAGGGTTTTGCAATTGGTAACAACAAGGCTGCTCGCGAGGCAAATGGGGATTGGCTTGTTTTATTGAATGCGGATGCTATACCTCAATCTGATTGGTTATCAGAAATTAATATTGCTATTCATAGATACCCAAAAGTAGTGATCTTTGGATCCACTCAGGTTAACTATTATTACCCCGAAATTATAGATGGTGCTGGTGATCATTATCATCCATTTGGGATCGCTTGGAGAGGAGGGGAAGGTTATCCAGTGGACAGTATTTCGGAGGACGTCGTAGTTCTGGGGCCATGTGCCGCCGCCGCAATTTATAGGAAAGATATATATAAAAAGTTAGACGGAATGGCAGAAAACTTTTTTTGTTATTATGAGGATGTTGATTTGGCTCTTAGGTTTCGTCTTGATGGTCATCTTTGTATACAATTAGTCGATGCTAAGGTTAAACATGTAGGGTCCGCCACGTATGGAACCCATTCAGATTTTGCTCGGTACCATGTAAATAGGAATAAGATTTGGACCTTTATTCGATGTATTCCTGGACCTCTTTTAATTTTGTTATTTCCAGGGTTTCTGATGGTTATCTTGTCTAGACTATGTCTGTCTGTCCTGAAGGGTGATTTTAAGCTTCGCTACCGGGCTCTTTGTGATGCTATTATTGGGTTGCCAGAGGCTTGGAAGCAACGCCGTCTCATACAACGGCAGAGAAAAACTAGTTTAGTAGAATTTAGTGCGGCAATGACATGGTCCTTTGGCAAACTTCTAATGCGGGCAAGCGATGGGCGTGTAGTTCCTGAAACCCTTCAAGTTCAGTCCACCAGGCAAACAGATGCTTAAACAGAAAAAACACTCAGTAGCAGCAATTATTGTAACTTATTATCCGGATGATAGGCTATCTGATTTGCTTTTCTCAATTGGTAAACAGGTTGACGATATTTGGGTTATAGATAATGGATCAACAGGCCCAGCTAAAAACATAATAGAGGGGTTACTTAAGGGGTCGAACACTTCTTTTAATTTAATATTGAATAAAGAAAACCTGGGGCTGGCAGCAGCACAAAATCAGGGTATAAAAGAAGTAATAAATCTGGGTATTAATTGGATACTTCTGCTAGACCAAGACAGCATACCAGGTTATGACATGATTGAAAAACTGATGTTTGTTGCTGATTCTTACAGCAAAAAAGAGTACATGGGTATGCTTACGCCTCGACATGAAAATGATGATGGTAAACCGTCAATTCCATCCTATTCAGTTAAAAGTAAGTTTCTATTGCGGCGCTACTTCATGGATCTCAATGAGGTTGACGATATGTTGGCGTTTGGAATGGCGTCTGGCAGTTTAATTCCTTCACAAGTGCTGCAAGAAGTTGGAATGATGAAAGAAGATTTTTGGATTGATTATATAGACTACGATTTCTCTTTCAGACTAAGAGAGTTAGGTTATCGAATTATTGGTGTAGGCGCCGCGCGCCTAAAACATCGTCTTGGCGACACTTCTAGAATAAATATTGGGAAAAGATATTTAAACTACCATGTTCATCCAGCGTTTAGACGGTATACAATTTATCGGAACCGAGTGCGGGTCTTAAGGCAGTATGGGCTTAAATTTCCTAGTTTCCTAATTTTTGAAATTCTGTCAATTGGCAAAGATTTTCTAAAACTTATTTTTATAGAAGACAAAAAGCTGTCAAAACTCATCGCTATCATAAGGGGTTTAATAGATGGTCTACTAGGGAAAGGAGGTTTTAAAAAATTTTAAAAAAAGAGTTTTTTATAGTTAAACCCCAGTTATTATTTTTTTCCAAAACCAGGATACAGAAGTTGGGACTAATCGCACAGCAAACCTAAAATATATAGCAGTTGCAAAAATATTAAGTATCCATTTTGGATACTGCATGTGAAAGTGTTTATTAAAATAAGTGCAGAAACTTTTAGCTTTGTGCCATTCAATAAAGCCTGGGTATACATCGCTCGAGCTTTTTTGATGCATGACTCTAATGTTGGGGACAAAGAGAATAATGCCGCCAGATTTTTCGATACGCATACAAAAGTCAACGTCCTCCACATGGAGAAAATATTGTTCGTCCATCCCTCCTAAACTGTTGTAAACAGCTCTAGGCATCAACATGAATGCTCCAGATATGCACTGAACGCGGCTAATATGCTGTAGTGGCTTAGCTTCATTAAGGTTTAAACGTTTGAAGTATGGGTGGTTAGGCGCTAGCCGGTCGAGTCTGAATTGTTCAACTACGCAGGTCCAAGGGGTCATCAGATTACGCCGAGCCCCTCTTTGTTCACTGCCGTCGGGGTTTTCGATTTTTACAGTTATAACTGAGGTATTAGGTTTAGAATGGAAAACTTTTAGCGATTTATAGATAGTGTCGACCTCCATGATGGAGTCTGGATTGAGCAATAATATGAATTCACTTCTTGCTCTCCGAACACCGAGGTTACACGCTTTTGCAAACCCAATATTTCCATTTCCTGTTATGATTTCTAGCCGGGGTTCTTCATCGGCTAGTGCATTCATCTGCTGCATCAATGTGCGGCTATTTCCATTATCAACTAAAATAACTTGTTTGATAGATTTTTGTAAAAAAACTGACTGGAGACACTCGATCAATATACTACCAGTTTTATAGGATACAATAATTACGCTGCAATGGTCCGAATTAGCATTTGGGGTGTCGCAATTAATAAAAGAGGTTTTCGCATAATCATTCTTATTTGGATAAAGAAGAATTTTTGCCCTTTTTTCTTCATCCAATTTTTTTCTCAACTTATCCACTTGTTACTGGCTCACAAAAAGGTTGTTCCTAAACATCGATCAGAAGAATATACATTAAGGCTATGGAGTTAGTGATAAAAAGTATCTAAACATTCTAACATATTTGCTTCAAAAAAGAAATTCTCAGATTTTTTCATGGTTAGATTATAATTTCTGTATTTTTTCGGCACGTTGCGTAACTGGTGTAAAAATGATAGTAGCGGTTTAAGTGTTTTTTAGTGTTATACGGAAAAAATTGTGGATATAGAGTCGACAGAAATTTTGGATGTAAAATTAATCTCTGCAAAAAAGTTTGGAGACGAGCGTGGTTTTTTCTCAGAGACTTACAATTTTGAGAAATTAATTGAAGGTGGAATAAATTTAAATTTTTGCCAAGACAACCATTCATTTTCTCAACAAATTGGAACGTTGAGGGGTCTTCATTTCCAAACAAATCCGTTTGCGCAAGATAAACTCGTCCGTGTTACCAAGGGTGCGATTTATGATGTGGCTGTAGATATTCGGAAGGGATCTCCAACATATGGCCAGTGGGTTGCGAGAGTGATCAGTGCTGAACTATGGAACCAAATCCTTGTTCCAAAAGGTTTTGCGCATGGTTTTTGTACAATAGAGTGTAATACTGAGGTTCAATATAAAGTGAGCGCTCCGTACTCGTTAGAAAATGAACGTGGTATAGCATGGAATGACCCTGAGTTATCAATTAAATGGCCGTTGGACAGCAACAATCCAATTTTATCTGAAAAAGATAAAAAATACCCTAAACTTCGCGAACTTCCCGATTACTTCAGTTATTAAATAATAGGTTGTATCTGTATGTCTAGAGCGTTGGAAAAGGTATTGGTTACTGGCGGGGCAGGCTTTATTGGTTCTGCGGTTGTGCGGTATTTGGTCACCCATCTAAATCGTTCCGTTGTTAATGTAGATAAATTAACCTATGCAGGAAACTTGTCCTCCCTCGCTTCTGTCGAGAAGGACCTTAATTACGCGTTTGAGCAACTGGATGTAAATGATTGTCTTGGAATAATATCAGTACTCGAACGTCATCAACCCGATGCTATAATGCATCTCGCAGCCGAAAGCCATGTTGACCGATCCATAGATGGTCCGAGTGATTTTATACAAACCAACATCGTTGGAACATACAACATGCTTGAGTCTGCAAGGACATACTGGTCAAAACTGCCCAGCAGCAAAAAAGATAATTTTTGCTTCCATCACATATCAACAGATGAAGTCTTTGGATCTCTTGGTCACACAGGCGCTTTTACGGAAAGTACGGCCTATGATCCCCGATCGCCCTACTCTGCAAGTAAAGCGTCGTCAGATCATTTAGTGAGAGCATGGCATGAGACCTATGGCCTTCCAGTTGTTTTAAGTAATTGCTCCAATAATTATGGCCCTTACCATTTCCCAGAAAAACTAATACCGTTAATAATAATTAAAGCTCTAAAAAAAGAAAGATTACCAGTTTATGGTAAAGGAGAAAATATTCGGGACTGGCTATATGTTGATGATCACGCTAACGCGCTTTGCAAAATATTGTTTGAAGGGCGGACTGGCGAAAGTTATAATGTTGGGGGTAATGAGGAAGTAAGCAATTTAGATGTTGTTCTGCATATATGTAGTCTTTTAGATGAAATTTCTCCTCGTTCAGATATGCTAAAGTATAAAGAACAAATTGATTTTGTGCCGGATCGGCCGGGCCATGATTATCGCTATGCGATAGATTCAACCAAGATACGCAACGAATTAGATTGGCGACCTGCTGAAACATTCGAGACAGGTCTTCGTAGAACAGTAGAATGGTACCTAGCTAATTCCAGTTGGTGGAAACCAATCCTAAGTGGAGAATACCGTGGGGAGCGTTTGGGGAGCGTGAACCAGAAATGATGAAAGATAAAACTAAAGCTTTTATTACGGGAGGAACAGGCCAGGTGGGGACAGAATTGATTCGTCGGGCAGACGCTTGGCAGATTGATATCGTTGCACCGAAACGGGCTGATATGAATATCATAAACAAGACCCAAGTTAATTCCCAACTTGACTATATACGGCCAGATATTGTTATCAATTCTGCAGCATTCACCGCTGTTGACGCTGCAGAGAATGACAAAGATGCTGCATTTCAAGTAAACTGCAAGGCCGCAAAAATCATGGCTGATAGTTGTAAACGGTTATCAATTCCACTTATTCATTTATCGACTGACTATGTATTTGATGGAACAAAAACTGCGAGTTACGACGAAACCGATCTTACTTGTCCTATTGGAATTTATGGAAAGTCAAAAGAGTCTGGCGAGAATGCAATCCGAGAAATTTTGATTGAACACATAATACTTAGGACATCATGGGTTTATGCCGCTCATGGGACTAATTTTGTAAAAACTATGCTGAGGATTGGGAAAGAACGGGAATCTCTTAATGTGGTTGATGATCAGTTTGGTGCACCTACTTTTTCGGGAGATATAGCGGAAGCAATCCTCTCTGTCACTAAGCAGTTATTGAGAAAAAAGGATGCAGATCTTTGGGGTACTTATCATTACACGGCGAGAGGTCAAGCAACATGGAAAGACTTTGCGGAAGAAATTTTTGAGAAAAAAGCGAATTGGGTATCTAAAAAACCATCTGTAATAGGGATACCCTCTAGTCAGTATCCAACGCCAGCTAAGCGTCCAGTAAATTCCGTTTTAAATTGTAGTAAGATAGACGCGATATTTAACCCACCACGCCGAGAGTGGCAGCTAGGGCTAGCAGAAGTGCTTAGTGAACTTAAAGAGGAATGATATTGATAGATAACTTGAAAGATATAATAAGATGAAGGGCATTATTTTAGCAGGTGGATCAGGAACGCGGCTATATCCTTTAACGATGTCTGTTTCCAAGCAAATGCTACCAATATATGATAAGCCAATGATTTATTATCCACTTAGCACTTTGATGTTGGCTGGGATAAATGAAATATTATTAATCACTACACCAGAAGATCAGGCTGACTTCCAAAAGTTGCTTGGTGATGGATCTCAATGGGGAATATCCCTTGCCTATGCTGTACAACGCAAACCAGAAGGGCTTGCCCAGGCTTTCATTATAGGCAGTGAATTCATTGGCAGTGAATCATGCAGTTTGGTGTTGGGTGATAATATTTTCCATGGACACGGACTGACAGATATGCTGGCACGAGCGGCCTCACAACGCTCTGGCGCTACAGTTTTTGGTTATTACGTGAAGGATCCTGAAAGATATGGTGTTGTAGCATTTGACAAAAACAGCGTTGCAGAAAGTATTGAAGAAAAGCCTACGGTTCCAAAATCAAATTGGGCGGTAACGGGTCTTTATTTTTATGATAATGAGGTTGTTGATATAGCTCATAATATTAGTCCCTCTGCTAGAGGAGAGTTAGAAATTACTGATGTTAATCGCATTTATTTAGAAAGAAGCTTGCTGAAAGTCGAACGGCTTGGTCGCGGATTTGCCTGGTTAGATACTGGTACCCACGAATCTCTTCTTCAAGCTTCGGAATTCGTCCGCACAATTGAAGAGAGGCAGGGGCTTAAAATCGCTTGTATCGAGGAAATAGCTTACAATATGGGTTATATCGATGAGATCAAACTCTCACAGCTTGCCCAACCACTTTTGAAGAGTGGTTATGGGGAGTACCTAATTAATTTAATGAAATAATATTTATCTTGAACACAATGACTTTTAGAAAACCAGAATAGAGCAGATGTTTACTCTGCTCTATTCTGGTTGGTGTATTAAATTTGATGAGGTTCAAGAATCTGCCGTATCACTAGTCCATCAGTTAATTGATCGAAACCATCATTGATTTTATCAAACCCAATACTTTTATTGATAAGTTTATCGACGGGGAGTTTTCCTTGTCGATAAAGTTCTATGTAACGTGGAATATCTCTTACAGGTACACAACTTCCCATATAGCTCCCGCGAATTGCCTTTTCCGAATTGACTATATCTGAAGGATTAAAAGAAAAAAGACTATTTGAAGGCGACAAACCAACTATAAGTACCTCGCCGCCCATTCGGATTGATTTGTAACAAGTCTCTGTAGCAGGAATAGTACCTGAGAATTCAAAAGCATAGTCTACACCACCGTTCGTTAGATCTTTTATTTGTTCTACGTGGTCCTTATCACGCGCATTGACAGTGTGGGTTGCTCCGAGTTGACGAGCTAAACCAAGTTTGTCATCGCTAATATCAACTGCAATTATTTTTTCAGCACCAGCTAGTTTGGCTCCAAGTAAACCATTCAGACCCACGCCGCCTAACCCTACGCAAGCCACAGTATCTCCTGCTCTTATACGAGCAGTATTTAGAACCGCACCAACCCCAGTCATTACAGCACAGCCAAATATTGCCGCGTCTGCCAGTGGTAAGTCTTTATCAACCTTAACAGCTGTACCTCGGTCTACTACGGCATACTCGGCAAAGCATGAAACTCCAGATTGATGAGCAATCTCAATGCCGTTACTATCTTTGAGGCGGCTCCCGCCAGCCATCAAATGGCCTTTAGCCCTTGCTTTATCGTGTGTCTCGCAAAGTTGTGGCCGTCCACCCAAACAATTTCCACAAACGCCACAAGAGGCTGAAAATTGAAAAATAATTGGGTCACCCACTTTTATATCTCTAACACCAGCACCTACTTCGACAACTTCGCCCGATCCTTCATGTCCTAAAACGAGAGGCATCGGCCGTGCTCGGTTTCCGTTTATAACTGAGAGATCTGAATGGCATAATCCCCCTCCGGCTATTTTTACTAAAAGCTCGCCAGCTTGTGGGGGATCTATCTCTATCTCTTCTATTTGGATGGGTCGAGATGTTGCATAAGGCCTCTTCGCTCCAGTTTCCCTGAGCACCGCTGCTTTCATTTTCATTACTTCACTCCCAGTCCGCCTAAATAGGCTTAAGTTTTAGAGACAAATAATACTGATAAACAATAATCATAAATGTCTATTAAAAACTATAATTTTTCGTTTAACCAGATATGGGATTATCAACACCCTATTCGTCAAGCTTTTCATAAGAATTATTGCGATACAGTTCTCTGTAGAGCAAAATTAATGCTAGGCTTTATAAGGATGATCAAAATGTGTTCTTGGACAGTTTCCGAATTACCCAAACCAACTAATGATTGTGAGAGAGTTAAATACGACCTCGATCATTGGGGTTATGGACTTTTAGAGGGAGCATTAACTGATCCATTACTTGGAAATGTGAGAAAACGTTTACTAGACCAGGCGGCGGCAGAAAAAGAGTTGGGTCATGCATTTGAGGATGGTGGTCCTGAGCAAAAATGGGGAGAATTCAGGGATAAAAATGGAAAATTACGACCAGAAGTTTTTACTGCTAAAAATGGTGGGATTAATCAACGTGTGTGGTTACTGCCGAATAAAGGGCAGGAATTCATTGATATTCTAGAGATAGACGCAATGTATGAGACGGTTGGACATGTTCTTGGGGAAGAATTTCAACTTTCGTCATTTTCGTCGAATATAGCAAAACCTGGTGGATCAAAAATGAATCTACATACTGATCAATGGTGGGCGCCAGAACCAACACGGCTTGGGCGACGAAACCTCCCAGTAGGCTCTATGACCAGGTCAATTTTTGATTTTGACCCGGATCGTACGGAGCCTCCGATAGCGCTAGCGCCAGCTGCATGTTCGAATGCAATTTTTATGATGAATGATTTTACAGATATTAATGGTGGAACCAGATTGGTCCCTAGAAGTCATCTAATGGGCCGGCACCCTGATCCAGTAAAAGATGCAAATATAAAAACTGTAGCAGCGGAAGGATCCGCCGGGACTGCGATTATAACTGATGGAAGAATTTGGCATGGAACAGGTTCTAATCGAACTGATGAAAATAGAGTGGCAATGCTACTAACGTTTTGTGGCCCACAATATAGACCGCAAGTCAATTATACAATCGCATTAGACCCCGAAGTTTTAGAGCAAGCAACGGACCGACAAAAAACAATGTTTGGACTGAAGGTTTGGTGGGGTTATGGAAGAACCGGTCATCCTAGTGTTGAATTTATTAATCCAAGTGACAAGGGGTTGGGTCAATTAAATCCAAGCTAAATATAATCAGAAAAGGAAGAGAAAATGACTAAAGCTCTTGATGGGATCCGTATCATTGACATGACACATAATCAGGCGGGACCTGCTTGCACGCAGATCCTAGCATGGCTTGGAGCAGAGGTTATTAAACTCGAGGAGCCGGGGAAAGGTGACGTGGCTCGGACAAATATGCGTGATCAGGATAGTGACAGTCTATTTTTCCTAATTTTAAATGCTAATAAGCAGAGTTTGACGCTGAATTTAAAAACAGAAGAGGGGAAAAATCTTTTCAAAAAGGTAATAAGCACAGCCGATGTTCTGGTAGAGAATTTTTCACCTGGAGCTCTTAATAGATTAGGACTTGGCTATGATATTCTATCTCAAATAAATAAGAAATTGATCTACGCAACTATTAAAGGGTTTGGAACTTACGGACCATATAGCAGCTTTAAAAGCTTTGAGCCGATCGCCCAGGCGATGGGAGGAGCGATGTGTGCCACTGGTTTTCCTGATAATCCTCCAACATATGTGTGGCCAGCTATTGGTGACTCGGGAACAGGAATGCATATGGCTATAGGTATTTTGGCGGCACTTCAGCAGCGTAATTCTACTGGAAAAGGGCAAGAGGTAGAAGTTTCGATGCAGGATAGTGTAGCAAATATTATGCGCATCAGTCTTAGAGACCACCAGCGGCTTGGTGGGGTCCAGCAGCGTACAGGGAACCAGTTAGGAAAAAATGTACCCGGTTCCACTTATCCTTGTGCCCCGGGTGGCCGTAATGACTATATTTATATTTTTGCTCAACAACAAATGTGGAAAGCATTTGCGAACGCTATTGACCGCCCCGATATTGTTGAGGATCCAAGGTATGCTTTACCTGAAAATAGATGGGAAAATCGAGAAACATTAAATGCGATAATCGAAGGATGGACTAGACAAAAGACAAAATATGAGGCAATGCGAATTCTGGGTGATGCGGGCGTTCCAAGTGGAGCTTGTCAGGATACTGGCGAAATTCTCGAAGACCCGCATCTAAAAGAAAGGGAAATGATACTTGATATAGATTACCCGCCGAGGGGTAATTTTAAGACTGTTGGCTGCCCTATCAAACTGTCAGATTCGCCTGCAGAAGTTAAAAGGCCTCCAACTCTTGGAGAGCACACCGAAAGTCTCCTCATGGAGCTGTGTGATGTAAAGCGAGAGGATCTTGAGGCGTTGCGAGATAAAGGTGCAATTTAAAAAATGTTTCTATTACAATAAAATTGGGTTGGGACGATGATGGAAGACGTTGTAAAAATTGATAGACGAGATGGCATAGCAATCTTAAGACTAAACCGACCAACCTCTTTGAACGCTCTGACACAAGACTTAGCTAGAGCCATCAGTAACAGTTTAATAGATTTAGATAGAGATGACGATGTAAATGGTATTGTCTTAACTGGGGTAGGCGATAGATCTTTTTGTGCCGGTGTTGATCTTGACGAAGCTTTGAATGTCAAAGTGGAGGAAATAGAAGGTTGGTTTGGGACAGTTTGTAATATTTATCGTCAGATACTTTTGACGGACAAGCCTGTAATTGCGGCACTAAATGGTGTTGCGGCCGGTGGAGGGTTCCAGATGGCGTTAGTATCGGATCAGCGTGTTGCACATAATCAAACTAAAATGGGACAACCAGAAATAAATGCTGGGATCCCGAGTATTATGGGTTCTTATTGGATGAGCTTACATTTGGGATGGTCCAAGAACCAAGAATTATCTATGACAGGCCGGTTGTTAGGTGCTCAAGAAGCTACGGAACTGGGCCTAATCAACCATCTTGTAGATAAAGATCAACTCTTACCGAAGGCGTGTGCCGTAGCTGAAGAATTTTCTAGAAAACCGCCAAACGCTTGGAAAAGAACAAAACATCGTTTCCGTGAGATAGCTCTTGCTGGTTTTGAGGAAGCATTTCGTGCGGGAGTTCTCGGTCAACAAGAAGCCTATGCTAAGGGCGAGCCTCAAAAAATAATGTCAGCGTTTCTAGAGAAAAAATCAAGATAGCTCGACAGAATTACTGTCGCGACTATCTTGCAAACCCTATCCTATTTGAGATTTGATCGATACTTATACTAGTCGGACACCGACATACTTTAATAGAATATGTAAACTTGGATAAATTATTTAAGTAGCCCTTTTTAAATATGCTTAATGGAGAAGAGGAGGTTTGTATGGGATTGTCCATTCACAAGGTGCATCAGCATTTTGTTGGCGAATTTGATGATATAGATTTAAAAAGTGCATTATCCAATTCTGAAATTATAGAATTAAACCAAGCCCTGGATGAGTATGGGGTTTTAGTATTTAAAAACCAAACCCTAACTAACGAGCAACAAATAGAATTTAGTAAGGTTTTTGGCGCTATTGAACTTGCGGTTGGTGGAAATGTGACAAAAGAAAAAGATCGCCGATTAAGTCTGGAAATAGCTGACGTAAGTAATCTGGATAAGGATGGCAATATATTTACCAGAAATGACCGCAGACGTATGTTTAATCTTGGAAATAGGTTGTGGCACTCAGATAGTTCATACAGAAAAATCCCTGCAAAATGCTCCTTATTATCGTGTCATTCAAAACCAAGTTATGGCGGTAATACAGAATTTGCGTTTATGCCAGCTGCTTACGATACTCTTGACGACGAAATAAAAAATGAGATTGAAGAATTAGTGACAGAGCACTCGCTTATATATTCACGCGGTCTACTTGGGTTTTCGGAATTTACCGAAGATGAAAGGAAAGTTTTTACTCCTGTACGTCAAGCTCTAGTTCGTAAGAATGAAACTACTGGGCGAAAGTCGACTTACTTATCAGCTCATATCGGAACAATTGTTGACTGGGAGATGCCTGAGGCCCGTGATTTTATTCGCGAGTTAACAGAACATGCTACGGCCCGTGAGTTTGTCTATACGCACGAATGGACCGTTGGCGATTTGGTTGTCTGGGATAATAGGCAATGCATGCATCGTGTGAGACCTTTTAAAGATACGGGTGAACCTCGTGATATGCGCCGAACTACGATTGCAGGAGAGCAAGAAACAGCCAAACAGATAAATTAACTGTGTGAGTTATTAAAACTATCTTGGGATTAGCAAATGACAATTGCCATTAAACAATTACATAAAGATTTTGCGGGTCGAGTTTCAGGTTTAGATTTATCAAAACCGTTATCACTAGCTGATGTTAAGCAGATAGAAGAAGGCATGGATAAGTTTGGTATATTGATTTTTCATAATCAAAATATCACTGATGAACAACAAATTGCCTATACGAGGAATTTTGGAGAGTTAGAGCTTCATATTGGCTCAAACGTTTTAAAAGCGGATGAACGGAGGCTTAGTCTTGAATTTGCAGACGTAAGCAACCTCGATCAAAGTGGAGAAGTGCTCAAGCGAGGTGATCGCCGTCGGATGTTTAATCTTGGGAATAGACTTTGGCATTCAGATAGCTCTTTTCGGGTGACACCGTCCAAGTTTTCTTTACTTTCCTGCAGAAGCACACCAGATACAGGCGGAAACACCGAATTTTCATTTATGCCAGCTGTTTACGATGCATTGAATGAGGAGACTAAGAAGGAGATAGAAAGCTTAATTACAGAGCATTCTCTGATTTACTCCCGCGGCCAGCTTGGATTTTCTGACTTTAGTGAAGAAGAAAAGACAATGTTTGCTCCGGTGAGACACGCATTGGTTCGTAAGAATGAGTTTACCAGACGGAAGTCTATTTACCTTTCAGCTCACATAGGAACGATTATTGGCTGGGAGATGCCAGAGGCACGCGACTTTATTAGAGAAATGATGGAGCACGCAACGCAACGATCTTTCGTCTATAGTCATAAATGGAGCGCAGGGGATCTGATAATGTGGGATAATCGACAATGTATGCATCGGGTTAGACCAATCCGTGACACAGAAGAAAAACGTGATATGCGTCGTACAACGGTTGCAGGCCCTGGCCCAACTACATTACAGGAAGCCCAAAAAATTGTCTTAGTTTAGAAAAATTTTCATAATATTTTTTGAAGGGCGTGAATGTGTCAAAGAAAATAAAACTTATTTTAACCCTAGGGGTAATAATGGTTGGCGCTTTATCTGTATGGCTGGAAGCTACATTTGCAGATACGACAGTCGCTAAAGTTATAGCGGGTTTGGTTATAGTCATGATTGTTGCGCTCTGGCTTTTTCCTGAGGCAGGAGCGAAAGATAACACACCAATAAAATAAACGCCGTTTTAGTCGCTAAAATGTTTATCACGTATAAACGGATAGATCTTTGTAAAGTCAGAATTGGCCTCAAACTCTTCTAGTTGCGCAAAAGTGTCCGCTACTAGAGGCCCTAACCGATTAGCGGAGCCTGTGGTTAATACATTTTCAACATACAATCTTACATCTTTTGCCATCATCTTAGTTGCAAAACCCCCATTATACGCTTCAGTAACGATACGATTAGGAAACTTATCCACTGTCGCCATATTGCGACCACTTGAGACGTTTACTACATCCAAGATAGCCTTCATATCAAGTCCATTAGCCGTTCCAAATGCCATAGCCTCGCTTGTGGCAGCCATCGCTGTTGCCGATAAAAAATTATTCAAAAGTTTCACTGTCTGCCCCTGTCCTGCTTCAGAGCCAACATGGATTATATTTTGGCCAATGCACTTTAACATAGGTTTAAATTTATCGAAGCTATCCAACCGGCAACCGACCATAACGGCCAGAGTTCCAGCCTCTGCTCCCGCTATTCCGCCAGAGACAGGTGCATCGATATATTCAATTCCGTGAGCTTTAAATAATTCAAACGCTTCTCTTGCGTGAGGAATTCCAATTGTGGATGTGTCTATTACCGTTTTTACGATACTGTCAGGAGTTTTGATGAATTCTTGAGCAATTGCGAGAGTATCAGGGCCCGCGGGGACTGAAAAAATTACAACTTCTGCCTTTTGTGCTAATTCTTGGTTATTTCTGGCTACTTCAGCATTTTTTGGAGCGGCTTCTGTGCTAATTTTGTCTGCAACGATTATAGGGTATCCACCTCTAGACAAATTCCCTGCCATACGGCTTCCCATACTTCCAACACCGATCCAACCGATTACCTTGTCCATAATATATTGCCCCTAAAGATTTTCTTTTAATTTGCAGTTTCATGGTAGGTTGGGCAAGGAGACTTTTTTACGATTAGTCGATCGTATTGCAGTGATCGACTATGTGCTTATCTTGGTTAGGCTATTAAGATTTTTAAAATGGGGTTCTTATGAAATTCGTAAATTTAGGATCAAGTGGTTTGAGGGTGAGTGCCATTTGTATTGGAGGTAATTCATGGGGAGCAAGAGGGCGTCGAGATTGGGCTGCCTTCGATAAATCTGATAGTGCGCCATTTTTTCGTCATGCTCTGGATAATGGGGTTAATTTTTTCGATACTGCTGATGCATACAACCTTGGCGAAAGTGAGCGTATTATTGGTGAAACATTGATGGGTTATGCTAGCCGAGAAAACATCGTTTTATCTACAAAGGTTGGCCTTAGAATGGGTGACGATGTTAATCAAGTAGGCCTAGGTCGAAAACATTTGATGGAGAGTATAGATAAGCAACTAAAAAGACTTAAAACAGATTACATAGATTTATATCAGATCCATCGATTAGATAACATAACGCCCTTGGAAGAAACACTAGATACTCTCACAGAAATAAGAAAAGCAGGAAAAATTCTTTATATAGGCGGTTCAACAATGCCAGCTTATAAATTTGCTCAGTTAATTACGTTAGCTGAATGTAAGGGGTATGCCCGCCCGATTGCGATGCAAAACCTTTACAATCTAATCCAACGGGATGAAGAACGTGAAATGATTCCATTATGCTTGGATGCTGGCGTGGGGTTAATTCCCTATAGTCCATTAGCGAGAGGCGTTTTAGCTGGCAACAGGGCTGGGGGGGGGATGGGTGAAACGGAGAGAGCTAAATATGACAAGGGCCTTAAGACAGGGGCTTCTTTGTTTCGTGAATCGGACAAAGAGGTAGTTGCCGCTGTTATTTCGATAGCTAAAAAGTATGATGTAAACCCTACACAAGTTGCCCTAGCATGGATTTTAAATAAGCCGGCTGTAGCCTCTCCAATAATAGGAGCGACAAAATTATCGCATATTTCAGACGCAGTATCGGCTGTAGACATCCAATTGAGCACGGATGACATTAAATTTCTTGAGCGACCCTATCAGCCGAGAGAAATACCATTAAATGTTTGATAAACGGTTTTATTTTTGTTTAATGGCCGATAATATATGAAAAAAAATTGCTTTAGAAATGAAAGTTATGAATAAAATTAAAAAACCTCTGTCGGGTATTCGGGTTTTAGATATTGCCTGCTTTATAGCAGCGCCTCACGCAGCTTCTATAATGGGGGAATTTGGTGCTGATGTTATTAAGGTTGAGCACCCTGTTGGCGGTGACCCTTGGCGACGTTACGGGACCCAAACTGAGCTCCCTGATCAATCCTTAGCTTGGTTAAACGAAGCACGTAATAAAAAGTCAGTTACTTTGAATTTAAGTAAACCCAAGGGCGCAGAACTTTTTAAAGAGATGATAAAGACAGCTGATGTGATCTGTGAGAATTTTAGACCCGGGACATTAGAGAAATGGGGGTTAGGCTGGGAGGTTTTAAGTAAAATAAATCCAGGTTTAATTTTACTAAGAGTTTCTGGATATGGACAGACAGGCCCTTATAAGGATAGACCGGGTTTTGCGAGAATAGCTCACGCTTATGGCGGTTTGACATACCTATCGGGGCTACCGGGAGAAATTCCAGTGACGCCTGGGTCGACCTCTCTGGGAGATTACATGACTGGGATGAATGGCTGCATTGGAATAATGATGGCCTTAAGGTACCGCGATGCAACTGGAATGGGACAGGTGGTGGATTGTGCTTTATATGAGAGTGTGTTTAGGGCGCTCGATGAAATAGCGCCAAGATATGCCAGGGACGGTTTTGTCCGTGAACCAGAAGGTACTGGCACATTGAATGCTTGCCCGCACGGTCATTTCCCATCCGGTGATGGGAAGTTTTTGGCGATTGCGTGTACAACCGACAAAATGTTTGAGAGATTGAGTGTCGCAATGAAACGGCCCGATTTGTTGCAAAAATATAGAAACCAAAAAGATAGATTAAAAGATAGAGAATTAGTTCTTATTGAAGTTGAAAGCTGGACACGGTCAATGTCGAGGAACGATATCATTAATATATGCACTGAGAATGGTGTGCCTGCAGGAGCTGTAAACTCTATTGCAGACATTTTTGCAGACCCGCATTTTTCCGCGCGCAAAACAATGACTAATGTAAATGTTGAGAAGGTTGGAGATGTAACTGTTCCCAACGTATTTCCTACTCTATCGGTTAGCCCAGGGGAGGTGAAAACACTTGGTCCTAGTCTTGGACAAAATAATTCCCAATTTTATGAAGATGAGATTGGGCTTTCTAAACAGGAAATTAATGAACTTCGGGAAGACGGTGTGATATGAGAGTGCATGCGAATAGAACCTACTTGTTTGCGCCTGGGAATCATGAACGCCGAGTGGAAAAGGCAATTGGTTTAGGTGCCGATGTAGTGATTTTGGATCTTGAGGATGCTGTTGCGGTATCCGAAAAAAAAAGCACACGCAACCTAATAAATAAAACGCTGGAGCAGCCTCGCAATTGCGCTGCTTTCGTTAGAGTGAATGCTTATGACACAGAATTTTGTTATGGTGATATTTGTTCTATCGTATCAGAAAATTTAGATGGAATTGTTTTACCTAAGTTAGAGAGCGTGGAGGATCTAAAGTCTGTCGACTGGCTGCTGACAAATTTAGAAAAAGAACGAGGGTTACCTCATAGATCTATTGATTTGATGCCAATAATAGAAACGGCAGGAGGACTTGTAAATATCCGTGAAGTGGCAAGTTCAGACACAAGGGTCCAGCGCCTCGCTTTTGGAGGTGGTGATTATACGCGTGATTTGGGAATGGGGTGGACACTTAAAGAAGATGAACTCCTACCTGTCCGTTCTGAAATGGTTCTCGCTTCAAGATTTGGAAAATTAGAGCCGCCTGTTGATACTGTATTTATCCATATCAAAGAACATGACGCTTTTAGGGCGTCTTGTGTAAACATATTAGGCCTAGGGTTTCAGGGGAAAATGTGCATCCATCCAGATCAAGTTCCGGTAACTAACGAAATTTTTACCCCGAGTGCAGATGAAGTTAGTTGGTCGAAACGCATTATTAGTGAGTTTGGGGAGGCAGAAAAATCGGGGATCGCTTCTATTCAAATAGATGGTTATTTTGTGGACTACCCGATAGTTGAAAAAGCTCAAAGAACCGTTGATATTTCAAATTTGCTCGAAAGTTTGAAATCATCTTAATTAGTTGAGTTAAATAGGGGAAAAATTACATGATAGGTTCCACAGAGGAATATAGAGATAGCCTTAGATCTCTTCGTCCACGGGTTTTTATTGATGGTCAAGCTATCGACAATGTTGCGGATGAGCCGCTCTTGCAACCGGGAATAAATGGAATTGGTGTAACGTATGATTATGCCTCTAAACCTGAATTTGCCCCATTAATGCTAGCTCGAGAACAAGAAACCGGCAAAACAGTCAATCGATTACTCCATATTGATAGGAGCCCAGATGATTTACTGGCGAAATTAGAAGCTGTCAGAATTTTATGTTGTGAGGCTGGATGCGTTCAACGGTACTTGGTTCATGATGCATTTAATGGACTGTATCAAGCAACAAAACGATGTGATGCAGAAGAAGGGACAAAATATTTTGAGCGATTTCGTGATTTTATGACTGAGGTTCAGGATCAAGATTTAAGTTACGGAATTGCAATGACTGATGCTAAAGGCGATAGATCAAAAAAACCGCATCAGCAATTACATGCAGATAGTTATTTGCATATTGTTGAGGAAAGGCCTGACGGCATAGTAATTTCAGGAACTAAGGCGATTGTGACTGGAGCCCCTTACATGCATGGATTTATTGTAATGCCTTGCCGGGCTATGACAATTGATGATGCGGCATTTGCAGTCTGTTGTGCTGTCCCCGTAGACGCAGAAGGCATCACTATATCCGCGCGTCCGGCAGGTCGTCCTGGGGAAGATAGTGCTATATTTTCAAAACGCTATGGCCAGACGACTGGCATTGTCATATTTGATAATGTTTTTGTTCCTATGGAAAGAGTTTTTCTCAATGGTGAAACATCCATGTCTGAGCATTTAACTTATGCTTATGCGACCCACCACAGACATTCGTGTATCGCTGCTAGGGCGGGATTTGGTGATCTTTTAATTGGTGCGGGTGCGAGTGTCATTGAAGCTAATGGGTTGGATCCAGAGTGTCATGGTCACCTTCGAAATGATATGGTTGAGCTCATCAAAATAGTTGAGGGTTTTTTTGCGACGGGCGTTGCAGCATCGACTTACGGTAAAAGGGATGGAAGCGGCAACATTATGCCAGAACCTGTCTTTGCAAATATTGGAAAATTACTGATGGCGACACAGATATACGATATGCATAGACTTGCCCATAATGTTTCCGGCGGATTAATCGTAGCTCTGCCCGCTCCTGATGAGGACCATAATCCAATTACAGCAGGCACATTATCCGAGGTTATGCAGGGACATCCTAACGTCCCTGCCTCTCAACGAATGCAAACGATGCGATTGATTGACGATTTGACCGCATCTCATCAAGCGGGCTGGTATTCTGTAATGTCACTACATGGAGGCGGTTCACCGGAGGCAATGAAACGTGAAATATGGCGAAACTACCCGGTTGCAGAAAAGAAAGAGATAGTTCAGCAGTTGATGGATAGAGATATGCTCGCCCGCACTGATGGAAAGGCTCCCGATAAACAGCCAGGAAGATGTTGTCCAATTGGCTGCCGAGTACCCGAATTTCTTCTTGATGACGGAAGCCAAAAGGAAGCAGCGGAATAGGTAAGATTAAATAAAGAAAGTTGCCCCTAACTTTTGGGTATTTAAATTAATAGGTTGCCATGGACTAAAACTTTGTCATTACTGAAAAAAATCTTGTTGGTCCTGCTAGTAAGTAGTTCTAGCTTAGAAGCAGATACTCTGAAAACAAAAAATAATTTTGCTAACCCATTCGAACTGTATGGGCGTGATATAATTTTTGATGTTTATAGAGAGGCGGATAAAGTAGGCTCGCATATTGTCAGGTTTGAAGGAAAACCAGATAATTTGACTGTCATTAGTGAATTCAATTTGAATATCAATATACTTTTTATAAATGCATATAGATTTAATTATCGGTCGAAAGCCAATTGGCAGAAGGGCATATTGAATAAATTATCAGTCGTGGTAAATGATGATGGAGATAAGTTTTCGTTTGATGCAAATAAGCGATCAGGTAAACTAGTTATCTCTAATATGAAAAATAGTTTTGAAGCATTCCTGCCAGTCTATCCCACGAACCATTGGAATGCGGGAGTGTTGAACCAAAAACAGGTTTTAAATACTCTGACAGGAGAGTTAAACCAAGTAGAAATCATAAAAAAGGGGCACGAGTTAATTAATGCAACCAATGGCCAAATCAGAGCTATGAGGTACGCCTATACTGGTGATTTGCAAACAGAGATTTGGTATGACGAGAAAAATCGTTGGGTTGGGATGCAATTTATTGGAAGTGATGGAAGTCTTATAAAATATGTTTGTCAGAAGTGTTTGGGGACATCAACCAGGAAATAAAAATTTGACGGATAATGATAAGTTGAAGAATGTTTGGATTACTGGAGCAGGCAAGGGCATCGGGCGTGCCCTTGCTAAGCTCATGGTCGCCGATGGGTGGACCGTTGCAGCGACATCTAGAACCACAGAAGATCTGTCGAGCCTTATTAATGAGTGCCCAAACGGCAAAGTATTTGCGTTCCCACTTGATGTCTCAGACTATGAAGGGACTATCGCAACAGTATACGATATAGAAAAAAAAATGGGTAACCTAGATCTAGTTGTATTAAATGCAGGAACCCACTCCCCAGTTTCTGCAACTGATTTCTCTACAACTTCTATTAGAAATTTAATGGAAGTAAACTTCATGGGCACCGTCCATGGTCTTGCAGAAGTTATCCCGAAGTTCATTAGAAATAAAAAAGGACATATTGCGGTAGTTGCCTCGCTTGCTGGTTATAGAGGGCTCCCTTCTGCGTCGGCTTATGGCGCTACCAAAGCAGCAATCATAAATATGTGTGAGGCTCTCAGGCCAGAGTTAGCGGAACATGGTGTTCGTTTAACTTTAATTAACCCAGGTTTTGTAGAAACTCCACTAACAGACAAAAATGATTTTGAAATGCCATTTATCATAACGGCTGAAGAAGCAGCAAGCCGTATTCTCAGGGGACTCAAGACTGAGAAATTTGAGATCTCTTTCCCAAAACGCTTGGTTTTTCCAATGTTGTTTTTGAAGTTTTTACCGGCACGACTCTTTTTTGCTATAACTAAAAGAATGCTTAAGAAATGAGCGCCTGTTTTAAAGCATATGTAGATTATTTAGAAAATTTAAATCAAAAAAATTTAAATCAACTTTCTCTTTACGTCGCTCCTAACGTTCATTTCAGGGACCCCTTTAATGATGTATTTGGTGTTGAGGAAATGAAGGCTGTATTCTCGCATATGTTTGAAGAAATAGGGAACGTATCGTTCCAAGTTAATCAATCATTTTCTAATGGTGCAAATGGATGTATTCAGTGGACATTCACTGGCCAGTTGAGAAAAAAGCCTTGGGTATTCGATGGCACAAGTATCTTGTTGTTAAATGATATGGGATTAATAGTTAAGCACGTAGACTATTGGGATGCAGCGGGAAGTTTTTACGAAGAGCTTCCAATTATTGGATGGATCTTAGCTCACATTCGACAGCGGTTGGCTGTGTGTTTCTGAAGCTGGTATCGTGCACTTCACTTGTTAGGTTTTTCATAAATGTTAATGTTACTACCCCGATTTCTACCCCAAGTTTACTGATGCTTGCCCTACTAAGCATCACCCCGTCTGATTGCAAATACATTCGGTCGGTAAAATGCACGCTTATAAAACGGCCGCTTATATTTAATCTCATATCATACTGCCAACTTAGTGAATTACCACAGCATTCTCCAGAAGCAATCCCTATTACATCGTTTGCACTTCCCTCATACCGATTCTTATCAATCTTTTTTATGGTCCAATTACGGTTTTCTTTTTCACCATCACTGTATAGAAAATCCTCGTTCAAACACAATTCTTTACCATTCCACGTTCCATTGATATCTACGCAGAATTGTTTCCTAACATTTCCAAAGCGGTCCTCGAACACACCCCACGCTTTTGTTTTGCCTGGAAAGTAATCTTCAAGCAAAAGTTGTGGAAGCAAATTTGCACAATTCGTTGGTTTCATTTAGCTTAAGCCGCCTGGTGGTGAATGAATACTGTAGTGATAATAGTACATATATTTTTAAAATTATTACTCACTCATGGGCCCTGGCTTGCAAACTAGTTAGACGCCGCATAACCGATTGGTGTCTGTTAGCATCGAAAGGAAATCTCCAAATAATCCCAATAGTGACAATTTTAAGTACGACTGGAACCAAAGCATAGATCACAACTAAAAATATCTTTCCTTCAGATGAGGGGTTATTGGGGTCGAAATTGAGTAATTCAAGAATAGGAAATGCAAAGCCAACACTAATAGCTAAAGCAAACTTGGTGCCCATTCCCCAGAGTGAAAATAATAACCCTGTTCGTCGATTTTTAAATTTGAGCGTGTCATAGTCCACTACGTCCGCTTGAATTGAAGGGGGTAGACTTAGATCTGCTCCTAGACACATACCGGTTATAACGCACACTATCCCGAAGTACACAAAACTTCCTTCTGGCAGGAATATGACACATAAAAAACTAATGCTTGCTGTTACCATAGCCCAACACCAGACTTTGTGTTTTCCAATTAAGTTACTCAGGTGAGGCCATAACGGCATTGTTAAAACAGTAGAGCCAAAATATAAAACAACATACAAAGCGCGTTGCGTCTCGGTAGCACCAAGAAATGTGTCCAGATATAAGAAAAACAAGACAGCAGGAATACCATTGGCTATTCCATTTAAGAACCATGCAGACAATAGCCGTAGGAATAACTTATTAGCTAGTAGGGATTTTGTTGAACTTATTAAGTCATACTTTTTGGGTTTAGATCTTTTATCTCTAGCGATTTCTGCGTCTGGAACAATAGCCAATAGAAACGGTATGGTAAGTGCTCCAGCCGCGATTGTTATCCACGCTAATAAACCAATACTTTCAGTTTCTGACCAGCCAACGTTTGTTACTGTCGCCATGACAGCACCTGCCGCTAAAATTCCCAAAATACCAATGCCTTCGCGGTAAGATGTTATCCGGGTTCGTTCATAATAATCAGATGATAACTCTGCGCCCCAGGCAAAATAGGGAACGACTAACATGGTCCAGCCAATATAGAGAACAATAGACCACACTAATAAATATAGGACGGTTACATCTACGTCAGGGTGAAGGAGTTTATAGATGCCAAGACCCGCAATCAGTGCGCCCGATGTTATCCAAGGTTTACGGTGATTATTTTTATACCCAAACCTATCGCTCAAGATACCAATTATAGGATCGGTTAGTGTGTCAATTAATCGTGCTAATAAAAGAATAACACCGGTTATAGCTAGGCCTAACTCCAAATGAACCCCGTAGAGTGTGGGCAGATAAATATATATGGGTATCGTGGGTAGAGCGGTAGCAAATGAAGGAGCCGTATAGGCAGTAAGGACACGAAAACGGATGTTATGTGACATTATTTGTGGTCGATGACAAATTGACCAACGTCTATGTGTCCACTTTCAAAGCCTGCTTCGCAATAGCTCAAATAGTATTTCCACATTCTTCTAAATCGTTCATCAAACCCTAAAGGACTAATATCATTCCATTTTGAGTCGAAACTT
>CAXYEO010000051.1:0-68058 GCA_964276085.1 uncultured Thalassobaculaceae bacterium
ACTCCTGAAAGTTTGATTTTGGGAATTGAGATAGTATTCTTTTCGATTTTTAGGGTTACATTTTTTATAGAGGGTAGATCCCACAGGAATGCTTGGTCGAAATTTGCGACGACAGAAAATTTAATTTTTTCAGCATCTGGAGATGGGCTGTTATCAGAGATAAAACGATCGAGATTAATCTTTTTACCCTTTAATTTTGCGTGGTAGTGGCCATTATCTTTGAGTTTGATAATCCCATCCATCTCGCTGTCTCCAACTGAGAGGTAATTGACTAGAATATTCTTCACACGCCCAGTTTGCTCGTGAAAGTCTGCTTTTGCATCGAGATTAAGATCAGTTGCAACTAAATTGATAGTGCTTAATTTAACTAGTTTATTATCTTGAATATCTGCGGTGACCTTCAATCGTCCTGCCGACCCACTTGGTTTTCTCCAATTGAGTTGAGGTACCGACAGCTCGGAGTTTATCAAGTTGATTACGGCTGTTATTTTTGCAGTTCCTTTTGAGATACTAATTATTTTAGCCTGTGCATTTATATTGAGATCTGCGGTAATTAAATTAATAGTGTTTAATTTAATTACTTTATTATTTTGAATGTTGGCATCGACCGTTAATCGTCCTACCGCACCCATTGGTTTTTTCCAATTGAGTTGAGGTATTGATAGTTCTGAGCTCATTAAATCTATCACGGCATTTAATTTTGAACTTCCTTCGGAGAGATCAACTATTTCTGCTTCAAGGGAAATCATTCCATCCAGCTCCAATGGTATTGGAACGTTAAGTGTCTTAAGATCACTAGAAGTTATATTTAAGGAAAACTTCTTAGTCCCATTAACTTTACTATTACTGTTAAAGAGTGTCTCTTGTTCGAAGGTGAATGGGCTTCCATTAAAGTCGCTTATTCCTAAAATACGTAACCGGTCGTGATCGACATCAATTCTTACTTCGCCATTTTCAAAATCTTTTCCTAAAATAACTTTAGGGATATTAGCCTGCTGAATCTTTGCTGAAGCATTAAATTGGATTTCTTTATTTGGAGAAAATTTATCCAGTGGGATAGAAAAATTTGCCCATAAATCAGTATCGCCAGTGATATCATTTGGAATCGAATTAATATTTTCATTAATTCCTAGAGACTCATTTTCAAGAAGTTTACGTATCGCCTGAACAGGCCCCTTCGCCATTAAGTTAACACCAATTTGATATTTTCCTATATTATTTTGGCTAATCTCAATCAAAGATCCATCCACTGAAATATCGTCTACTACCCCTTTTTTTATCCTTATATCTATGCTGTTATCTGAGAAATGTGCATGCCCGTGCATTTTCTTGATTGGAGGTGACGGTTTTAAGAAATGGGTTTCCAGGTTTGTAAAGTTGAAACGACCAGAGCTTTTAAGAGTGTCAAATTGTAATGGATTACGTGGATCGGATGTTGCTGTAATATCTAATGTTAACTCTGAGATGTCTCCATGGGTAATATTAGCAAGCACCCACTGATATGTCTCAGGAGCGAGGTGTTTTGGCCAAAATTTATTTAAGTCATTTATAGATAATGATTTCGAGGACAATTGGATGTTGCTTATATTTTTATTGGTGGAAATGTTGTTTTCCATAGTTGCTAGTAAATTAAGTTGATCATTCTTAATCTTCAAAGTTCCGTTAAGTGGTGATGACTTAGTATTATCGTACCCGATCACACTATTGAGGGTTTCAAATTTGATAGGTGCCGAAAATAACTCATTGTACTTCAGTGTACCATTTTTGGCATTTATCGAAGTAGAGATTTTAACGGATTGATTAAAAGGGTTTAGGGTAAAACGTGCTTCTCCAGTCAGGCCTGTTTTACTTTTAATTTTATCATGTAGAAACGGCGCAAGTTTTGTAACAATGGGAAATGGGATACTAGTAAATTTTCCAGTTCCCTCTATTTCATTTTGCATGTTTGGATAATCTAGAGATAGGCTAAAATTAGAATTCTGGGAAGAGCCGATAATTTTTGAGGTGACCCTGGCTTTTATTCCCAGATCTGTTCGACTGATTTCCCCCTTGTTTATAATAATTTCAAGTAATGAATTGGATGCTGGATCATTAATTAGAATATTTGAGTTGGTAACTTTGATTGATTGAATTGAAGATAAAGAACTTATACTCGTGTTAGCCTCAACAATTGTATTTAAGTATTGGGTAGCTACTGCTCCATCGTATTCTTGAGGTGCAATATTTGAAATACTAGACTTTACAATGAATTTAGCGTCGTTGATTGTTATGCGTTCGGGCACTATAATTGCTTCAAGTAAGGCGGGTGTATTTAGGCCTATCAATATCGATGGAGACTGCAAAGAGACTCCTAGTTCTTCAGAAGATACCGTTACATTTTTCAATGTCACGTCGAATATATTAGAATTCCAGCCTTGCCAACGAAATATGGGCTCTTCTATTTCCAATTCGTAGGATTTATTTTTTGGTGTTAGAGCCGCTACAAGTTGAGGTTTCAAGAACCCTAATGAGATTGGTCCTGAATTCAGACGCCAGGCAACAGCAATAGAAACGATTAGAACGCCACAGAGTAATATTCCAAATACCGCAAGTACTGTTTTGAGCAACTTACCCATCATACTGAGTTTCCGATTAATCCTCATATGGAGTTAACATACGCAGTCAACATAGCGCGACAATCAATTAAAAGCTTATCATTTTTGCATTGATCTACCTGGAAGTTGCGAATAATTTCCAGAGCAAGGCAAACCTTATTTGAAATTAAAGGAGTTTATAATGCCGCTAGACGTTGGAGATAACGCCCCAGAATTCACCATAGCTACGGACGGTGGTGGGAGTTTTTCTTTATCTGAAATGAAAGGTTATAATGTAATAATTTACTTCTACCCTAAAGATGATACGCCCGGTTGTACCAAAGAGGCATGCGGGTTTAGGGATATGGCACCAGATTTTTCTGCTTCTTCCGCAAAAATCATTGGAATTTCAAAAGATACAGTTACGAAGCACGACAAATTCAAATCAAAATATGAATTACCATTCTTATTAGGTGCCGATCTGGAGGGTATTGTCTGTGAAGCTTATGGTACATGGGTAGAAAAGTCTATGTATGGGCGCCAATACATGGGAATTGAACGTGCGACGTTTCTAGTGGATAAAAAGAGTGTGATCCAAGGTATTTGGCGTAAAGTCAAGGTCAAGGGCCATGTTGAAGAAGTTTTGAGTGCTGTGCAAGACCTCTAATCCAAAAAATACCTTAAACCTTGTGCTTATATACCTCAGAAGGTTCGAAGGTCTTGGCAGCTTCTTTTCGCTCTAAAATTATCTTTTTTGGATCAGTTATTAAGCCTGTAGGCACAGATCGATGAAAACAGGAATGATACCCAACATGGCAGGCTGCTCTCTCTTGGTTTACGATGAGACAGATAGCATCTTGATCACAGTCAGTAAGTATTTCGACGACTTGTTGGGTATTGCCGCTCGTTTCACCTTTCTTCCATAGTTCTTTGCGGGATCGACTCCAGAAATGCGCCATTCCTGTTTCAATCGTCAATTCGAGTGCTTTAGCATTCATAAAAGCAAACATTAAAGTGACACCAGTTTTGTGCTCTGAGACGATACAAGGTATTAAACCAGTTTCATCAAACTTTGGGCAAAATACGTTTCCCGTTTCAATATCATCTTTTGTTCCACGAGAAGCAAAGATTGTTGCTTTACGATTCGAGTGATCCATCATTTGATTTTTTCTCCAGGGAGTATTCGAACAACAATTAAAAATAATAGTAGAGCTTTTAACGGATCCATTAATCATTTTGAAAAAATCCATTTAGTTCCTAGAATTAGTCACTTATCTCTTGATTTATTTCTATAAAATTCATTGATGGATCGTAGGTATAGACTTGATGCATTCCAGCCATAGCATAGGTGCCTGCGTCAGAATATAAGTGGCCGACTTTATCCATCCTACTCATTACAGATTTGACGTCAGGAACTGTTATGGCAACGTGACCACCGAAAGTTGGGTTATGCATGAAGTTATTGTCTGTATGAAATGTAGGCATACCTCGAACCAAGTGAAGGCCTCTATTTTCTGGGCCAAATACAATCAAAGAATTTTCAGATCGATCAAAATCTCCAACTTTATCTGCTCCAGGTGTTCGAAAGACATCCTTTTTCATTCCTATCAGCAGCTCATAAAAATCTGCTGTGTTTTTGATATCGTGTACTTGACGATTAATATGGTGAATGTACCAGCTTCCGGGCTCCCTTCTAACTGGGTGATCTTGGTTTGGGAGTGGTCCTTGGCCCCCGGTAGGATCCACTACCTCGTTTATTTCCACTACGTTCATTGATGGATCATAGCAATAAATTTGATGCATGCCTGCCATGGCATAAACACCTGCATCAGAAACAACTATCCCTTGAGCTTCTAATCGTGTTTTGACGGCCTTTACGTCGGGAACACAAATCGCAAAGTGCCCGCCAATTGTTGGGTTATGGGTCAAATTATTATCCCGAGCAAAGCTTGTGATTGCCTTGACGATATGCAAACCCTGGTTTTGAGTTCCAAAAAACGCAATTGTTTCTGGGCTGTGGCCGACATGGCCTATGCGCTCTGGGTATGTCCACTCACCTTCGGGAAGTCCAACTATATTACAGAAAAAGTCTGCAGACTCTCTTACATTATGGGCTTGTAAATTTACGTGATGGATGTACCAACTCATACTCTTAACTTTCATTTTAGTTTAAGGAAATCTGATTTTACTAAATTTTAAAAGGGATGCAAAACATTACATAAAAAGATATCGTAATATTTCAAAGCTCTCCCAGCGGTATGGCAGTTTTCATTAAGTTTGGTTCGGTATTACTTTAGAATTTCATAATATATCTACTCCGAACTTATTTTTTTCCAAGTTATTTGTATTCAGAACTAAATGTTTGACTAAGTTTAGTCTGATAAATATGAATAGTTCTGGTGCAATGCTTTATTCGCAACACACTCTTTCAAATATTAACGTTGTTCTGAGGTCAAGGTTATTATTTAATCCAAGCGTCATCATCTGTGAACTTTTGTATTAATGATGAACCCATCTGATTTGGGCGCCATGATGATTTGACGGCATTTAAAATTAATTTTTGTATATCTAATCTTTCAAAATTAAAACTATTGATCAAAAGCTCGTACTCTTGTGCCATAGAATTATGAAACATGCCTGGGTCGTCCGTATTGATTGAGATATTCAGGCCTTTATCAAAATATCTTTTCACTGGATGGCTCATAATGTCATTAATAGACCCTGTTGCTAAATTCGATAGGGGGCATAATTCAAGCGCTGTGCCAGTCTGATATAACAAGTCTAATAGTTCTGGGTCTTCTTCCGCGCGAGTAGCATGTCCAATACGGTCGACTTTTAAAGATTCAAGGGCACCTCTGACACTTTCTGAACCTGCAGCTTCACCTGCGTGTATACTAGTCTTGAAACCTAATTTCCTTGCTTTTTCATATACACTAGAAAATGGTTCGGGAGGGTATAGATGTTCTGATCCGCCTGCGCCAATTCCCACAATCCAAATTGTGTCAACTCCGAAATCTCATCTAGAGTACGGCCCGCACTCTTGGGGCCATGATCTCTAACAAGGTCTGGGATTAACCAGACTTCACATTTATTAATTTTATTGAGGCCTATACGAATGGCTTCAGTTATCCCGGCTGTTGTCATAGTACTATTTTCTGTAAACCGAGACGGTGAAAAAAAGACCTCAGCATACATTATATTCTGTCGTGCGAGGTCTCCGGCCACTGATTCAGCAATAAACGAAAAGTCCTCATATGTTCGTATAAAATTATTTTTCCAGATCCAGGTTTCTATAAATGCGGGAAAATTTGGATATGTCAGTCGTGATCTTAATGAGTTTCTGTTTGGAACAGAGGTATCACCGCCATATTTGACTATTAATTCCCATAAAGCATCTAACGGTATAGCTCCTTCCAAGTGGAGGTGCAATTCGGCTTTTGGTACTAACTCTAACCATTCAATATTACTCTGTATTTTGGGGTAACTTTGTAATTTTATCATAAATCTATAACGATATAGTTATCTTCCACAGTCACATCGAATGTCTCGGCCTCATATGAGCCTTGTATTATCTCCGATCCTGTTTTTGTTACAACGTCATATTGTGTAGCTCTGATTTTTTCAGGTTCAAATGTTGATTTGCCGGTGCGTATATCGAATTCCCATCCATGCCAGGCACACCGAATGATTTCGTTATTGCGAGAAAATCTATACTGGCCCGGTCTACTAGCCTCTACCAATCCAACAAGGTATCCTTTACACAGACTAGCCCCCTGATGAGGGCAACGATCTAGAATACCAAAATATTCACCATCTAGATTAAAAATAAGGATAGGTCTTCCACGGACCGTTACTAATTTACGTTTCCCTGGTAGTATTTCATCAACATTAGCTACAATATATTTAGACATAATTTTTAGGTATTATTAAAATTATATAGTTCCAACGCGTTTTTTAGAAAAAATCCTTCTTTTTGAGTTTTCCCAATGCGTATCGGTAATGCTCGGCTGGGCTCGTCAAAATCCCAGTGAGGGTAATCAGTTGCAAATAGTAACTTTTCCCATCCAATCCACTCTATAGTATCAAGTAGATGTTCGCGTGGTTCTGGCTCTTCCATCGGCTGGGTCGTTAGCCAAACGTGTTGACGGATTAACTCTGATGGAGGCTTTGTGACGTGGGGAATTTCGGCCCTCATCCTAGTCCAGAGTTTATCAAGGCGCCAGGACAATGCAGGCAGCCAAGCAAAACCAGCTTCTACTAAAATAAGTTTAAGTTTCGGGAAGCGTTCAAATACACCCTCAAACACCATGCTAGTCAGCAAGGATTGTGTGTTCTCAGCATGCCCAACCATCTCCTCTATGTAAAAGGATGGCCATCCACCACCTGTCACAGGAGCGCCGCCATAACCAAACGCGTGAACAGCCACAGGGAGGTTGACTCTACAGGCCGCTTCAAATATTGGCCAATATTTTCGTTGTCCAAGTGGTTCCGCTGTTCGGCTTAATAAAAGAATTTGAGCAAAATTTTGGTTACCGCCCCATAGGTCTATCTCTTTAACTGAAGCAATGGGGTCTTCATAGGGAACCATCAAGGATGCCTTCAGTCTTGGTTCCTTTGAGGTCCATTCTGCGATCTGCCATTGATTGACTGCATGGCAATATGCAGCAGAAAAGTCCTGGTTCTGAACACCTTGCCCGCAACTTAATGGATTTAGTATTCCTAGTTGAACATTATTAGGATCCAGGTGTTGGCTTTGCATAAAGCTCAAATCACTCCCTGGTTTACCTCCTGCAGGAGGGTATGCGTCTCGTCGGGCTGCATTCGGTTGTCCTTTTGGAAAAGCGGGGCCGGTTGGAAAGCCTTGGCGGTAAATCATCCCATAGGTCTCCATATAGTCTTGCCACTGTTTCGATAGATATGGATAGATCTCAACGGGTATTGACTTGGGTGTTGGATGTATATCGCAGTCAGCTATAGCTAATTTGACTTTTTCATTTGCAGTGACGCGGTTCATTACTTGGATATTCATATTATTCTCCCGATATCGAGATATTACTACAATCTAGGATACGTGTTTTTAGGGTTATCTACCATTATTTTCCTGGCTAAACTTGGAGAAATCCCTTCTGGGATAACGTCGAGCCCATCAAATTGCCAATGAGGGTAATCAGTTGAGAAAAGAATCATCTCATCTGAGCCCATATGATCCATAACCCGCTCTAGTTGTTCTGCGGTTGGTGGTGCATCAACAGGTTGTAGTGTCAAACGAATGTGATCACGCGCTATTTCTGTTGGTGTGCGATCGACCCATGGAATTTCTGCCCGTAACCCGCGCCAAAACTTAGTAAGTCTCCATAGGTGAGCTGGTAGCCATGTGACCCCAGATTCGGCTAGAACGACTTTTAATCCTGGATATTCTGAGAATACACCCTCACAAATGAAACTTGAAACCATATTGTGGAATGCTGGCGACTGCGATGCATAATCCTCCACATAATAAGAGGGCCATCCAACAGAGGTCACTGGATGTTTGTAAGCGCTCCCAGCGTGAACGCAGATTGGCATATTATGCCGTTCTGCAGCGGCATAGATGGGCCAATACGATCTCCTTCCTAATGGTTTTTCATCCATTACTAGCATTAGTATAGATACAAAACGAGGGTCGGAAGCTACCCTCTCAATTTCAGCGACAGCCATTTCAGGGTTTTGAGTGGGGATCACAATTGAAGCTCGGAGCCTCGGGTCTTTATTGAGGAATTCTGCAATCATCCAGTCGTTTACGGCTGATGCAAAGGCTGCGGCCATATCCTCGCTCATTAGTAATTGGACACCATATAAACAGTTGCATATAGCTATGCTACTTTGGAACGCATCTAACGCTTGGGTTGAGACGACAGCCGCATCTGTTGCAGGCATTCCCGATCCGGGTCTCCAGTCGGGTCTGACTGTTAGTGGGGCGTTTTTTGGATAGGCGATCGTTTGGAGGTCATGAACACCACGTTGTGATATGGTATCGCGCCAATGATCATTTAAATAAGGTAGAAGAGCCTCAATATTTGGCACTGAGGGATGTATATCGCAATCTATAGCTCCCTTCGTACTGATCGACGATCTCATCACTTATTTAATCCTTATATATTGCCTATTTTGAGAAGATATTCATCTTCATGAATAGTTTTGTCAAATAGTGAATTTAACATCTTTGATCAAAATTAATTATTATCTTAATTGATTAAGCTTGGTTTTTTGTGGCCGCACTCTCTTAATAGGGGCGATCCCCCTTAACGACTACTCTATGGACGGATCTTTTCTCTTTTGCCGCATCGTATGGTTCGACACAGTGCATGGTACATCTATTATCCCACATCAAGACATCATCTACTTGCCATTTGTGACGATATATTAGATCAGGGTGGGTAGCATGGGCTTCAAGATCAGCCAACATGGCTTCGCCTTCAGATCTCTCCATATCAACGATATGGCTGGAATGATTTCCTATGTAAAGAGCTTTTTGCCCTGTTTCGGGATGAGTTCGGACAATCGGATGCTGAACTGGTGGTGCTGCTCTGAGCTCCTCAGGTGTAGCGGGTCTTTCGTTGGATTTTTCTCTACTGCGTGCCCAGTCATGAACAGCAAAAAGATTTTGTATTGCGGTTTTTAGTTCGTTTGAAAGTGTTTCATACGCGCTAGTCATGTTAGCAAACAAAGTGTCACCGCCTACGTTTGCAATTTCTGGTGATCTTAAGATAGTCGTCAAAGAGGGAGTGGCGGTGTATGATTTGTCCGTGTGCCAAACTTGTGTGCCTTTCTCTGGATGTTTCCCGGTGGTTTCTCCATTAGCTTTTACGTTAGAAAACACCTGAACAGATGGTAGTTGCTTATGTCGTGTTGATTTGTTGATATGCCCATCGAGTTCCCCAAAAAGTGTACCAAAGTTTTGATGAGCGTCGTCGCTTAAGGGTTGCTTTCGAAATACTAATACTTTGTGCTTTAGAAATGCCTTGTGGATCTGCAAAAATTGCTCATTGCTTATGCCGCTTTGTATATTAATACCACTTATTTCGGCAGCGAAAGAATTACCAAAGGGGGTTAACGTTATCGGCATGTCCTAACCTTTTTTATAGTTATACAGTGCAAGAAAATCATTAATTAGATGATTGAACTTCCAGAATTAATCATATTTTTTAATGTTACAGTATCAGCAATCAGATTTATAAAATCTTCAACATGATTTTCTTTTTGATGGTTTTTTTGTAACCTTACAAAGCAAAGATTTCAAATTTGTCTGCTCCGAAATAGGGTCTCGCTGTGTTTTATCAGTCAAAAAGTTAACTGGACGCCAAGGATTAAACGGTTGTCTTTCTCCCCAGCCAATCGGCAAAAAAATAGCTTTTCTTCTAATTCCAGAGAATAGCCATGCCCTAGCCTCAACTAGGCCATATTTACTCTCTACTTCAATTAAATCACCGTCCAATATAGAGAGTTCAGTTGCTGTAATGGGATGGATTTGGGCATATAAGTCTGGCCACATTTCTTGAGCCTGCCATGAATAGTGGGTCCAACTATGAAAATGTGGTGCTGCGGGTCTGCCGGTTAATAGCTCTAAGTTAAACCCTGCGGAACGAACTTGACGGCCAGGTTGGGACTCTTCCGGTTGCACAATCCTCCCTCTTATAGCAAGTCCTCCAGACGCGAAGGGACCCATAATTCCGTCTGATCCGTCATCATCGAGGAGTTCCATGTGTGCCATATCTATTAAACTTTCGCGTTCACCGTAAAATTCAGGAAGGGCCGTAAGTCCATATGGTTTAAATTTTTCATCTAATTCCTCTGTCCAAAATTCTAGTTTTCCACTTTTGGTTGGAAATCGATATCCATTGGGCGCTCCCGCTGCAGTTGTTCCTTTTAAATACAAGGTTGGGAGCTCGAGCGCATCTTCAGTTGAAACAGGGAACCTTACCCAACGGTAAGGGGTTGAATGCAATCGTTTCTGTGTCACTCCGCGGAGTTGCACGTTACTGATTAAGGCCTCGTCCCAGAACTTTCTTGGGTCTTTCCATTTTTCACGCAGAACATCTTCGAACCCAAAACGCTTTCCAAGCTCGATCCATATCCAACCATCAGGCTTTGCTTCGCCAGGTGCATCTATCATTTTGTCTATCCAGACAATCCGACGGTCTTCGCATGCCCGACCCACTTCGCCTTTTTCGATACCCGTCGCTGCGGGTAAAATATAATCCGCCCACGCACTGGTTTCATTTGGAAAAATATCTATGTGGATTAGGAGGTCTAATGCGGCCAATGCTTCTCGGGTTTTAGTCTGATCTGGCCATAGTGCCATTGGATTGTTATTAACAATCATTGCCTTTAACTTATAAGGTCTCCCCTCTAGAATTGCTGTTGTCCATCCTACAGGGCTAGTCCTCAGTTTCGGCTTGGTCATATGACCTAGACGTTCTTCCGGAATTTTTAGGTCGATGGGGAGGGATGCAGACATATTAAAATATGCACCCCCAGGACGGCCCCAGTTTCCTGTGATAGCGGCTAGAAACATTAAGACGCGGTTCGATTGCGTCGAATTCATGTGTTGGTTTATCCCGCGGCTCCCATAGATAATACATCCGTCTGCGTTGGCTATTTCTTCGGCAAGTTTACGGATGTCCTTTGGCTCAATATCCGCGATTTCAGATGCCCATTCGGGGGTATATTTTTTTTCTAAAATAAAGTTGCGCCAATGTTGCCAACCTAAAACCCAGTGGTCGCAAAAATCTTTGTCATGTAAATCGTTAGAGAGAATATGAAAAGCGATTGCTAGGCTTAACGCCATATCCCCACCTGGGCGAACGGGGATATGCCAATCTGCTTTAGATGCTGTAACAGTTTTCCGCGGATCTATTACAATCATTTTTGCCTGACGTTTGAGCCTCCAATCATTAATCATTCCAAAGTGGACCGGTCTAGTTTCTGCTTGGTTATCTCCCCAATAAATATGTAGTGATGCCGAACCCATATCATTTTCTGTATAGGTGTTTCCTGGACCGCCATATCCTTGGGTCATTGAGTAAGCAAGGTTCTTCCCTGATGAACAAAACGGTTCAGTAGTTACGAAGTTTGGTGTTCCCCATAGTTTAGCGAACATCCGTATATAACCACGGTTGGTGAGTGTACCGGTTCTAGTGCCTGAGAAGAGCCCAAGAGCCTCGCTGCCAAATTCAGACTTTATAGATCTTAATTTTGTTGAAATTTCTTCTAATGCTTGTTCCCAACTAATAGGTTCAAATTGGTTGGTCCCACGTTTTCCGACGCGTTTTAGGGGTTGTGTAAGTCTTTTCGTACTCGAGTAAAGTTGAAGTGATAACTGAGATTTTGGACAAACCTTTCCTTTAAGTATCGGATCCTCTTCATTCCCACTAATCTTAACTAATCTATCGTTATGGAAGTGAAATTTAGTCGTGCAACTATTAAAGCATATATTACAACCACCAGGTTCTATCCTGTTCACTTTTCGTTGTTCGCGCGGAAATCCATATGGATAATTTGTTGTCTTGGACGATATTTTATAACCAGTATCTAATACACTTGGCACGGATCTCTCACTAGCATCAAAGGTGTCAGATAAGTTTTTGTCTCGATCTAAATAAATCGTAGCTGGGCCTAATAAAAAGGGATCATTATCGATTTTATTTCGGTCAATCGACTCTGCTTTTGTTACAAGTTCATCTCGTTGTCCAAAGGTTATTGCATTAGTTGGACAAACCGAAGCACAGGCTGTCGTTACCCCCCCTTCTTCTCTATACTCAAAACATAAATCACATTTTACAGCGTGATGCCCTTCGGCATCGTATCCCATGGCGCCATAGGGGCAGGCCGTTACGCATTCCCCACATCCGACACACATATCTTCATTAATGCGAACTATTCCTGTATCTAGATCTTTGGTAATAGCTTTTGGATTTACTGGGCATGCCCTAATACAGGCGGGCCTCTCGCATTGTTGACAGGCTAAAGCGAGAAAATCCAGAGGTGGTGAGCTATCACTTTCTTTCCCTTTTTCCCCAGCTCCAAACCAGATTACTCTGTTACGACGTTCTCCTGGCCCCAAACCATTTTCTGTTTTGCATGCAACTTCGCAACTTTTGCACCCCGTACATCGTTCAAGATCAACCATAAGCGCTAGACGTGTCATGATCCCCACTCTGTTATATGCCACCAGTAAATACTGCGCCCGTCTGCTACATAGCCAGCAAAAAATGTTGTGGTTATAACATGTAATAAAAGCCCAAACAAAAAAGCTATAGATAGAAGCCTATGTAAGCTGCGATAATAGGCTTGACCAAAGGAAACTGATTTTCTTGTTTCCAAAAGATGATTTTCTTTTTCTACAGTTTGTTGATATTGGTAGCATAATAGGGGGGTTTTAATCCAGTTTTTTGCCTGAATAGAGAAAATAGCTTCATCTGCCGTCGGATCAATTTCTTTTAATAGTTCTCTTTTATGTTGAATTACTCTTGCTAGTTCAGTTTTTTTTGTTTCGTTTGTAGTGGAGAAAGCAGCTAATTTACTTCCAAAGGTATTCATCATTTTCTGAGATAAAATTAAACGACCCCAAAGCCCTAAAAGTGTTATGACTAGAAGTAAAATAAGTAATATTCCAGGAATACTGAGTATTGAAAATCCTGAATGTACGATAACTAATATGGCGCCAATACTAGCTAACCAAACATGTCCTTTAAAACCATTTTTCCCATTTCTTCCAAAACGTTTGCCCATTATAAATAGAAAAGAAAGTATGAGTAGTATTGACCCAACAATAGCAGCACTTTGAAGTAATGGCCCCCCAGGGGGATGAACTTTAGCTGGGAAAACATTTAGAATAATTAGCGCTATTAAACTTATTGACGCAGCGCAACCGACAATAGTGGTGAGATGAAAATCACTTAAGTCTTTTGGTTTTGAGCCGTTCGGGGGCTTGATCAACGCGGTATACACCCCTCTATCGTGATGCGTTGCATATGCCGGCGTTTTTTCTGATAATCATTAATCGCGTGATGGAGGGTTGTTCGATTATCCCAAATAGCAAGTGATCCCTCTCTCCATCTAAACCTACATGTAAACTCTGGCTTTACCATATAGTCGCAAAGATAGTTTATTAATGGCGTGCTCTCTTCTTCCGACATATTTTTGAACCGGTAGGTATGAGATTTATTGATATATAAAGATTTCTTTCCCGTATCAGGATGGGTTCGTATAACTGGGTGTTCTGACACGAAACTATTGGTTTCTTTTTTGTATGTACCTTTCATTGCGTTGAGCCTATTCATTCCAGCAGCTCGGCCGCCTTGATAACCTTTTTCTGAGGAGTTCACCCCTTCCAAGTCACCTAATAATTTTTTCATCCCGTCGGAGAGTTGTTCGTATGCCATATTGGTATTGCAGAAGAGAGTATCTCCGCCGAAGTCAGGTACCTCTTTGGCGTATAATAATGTAGCCTTTGCAGGACGGTGCATGTAGCTGGTATCCGAGTGCCAAGATCCCCCAAAATTGTTTTCATCGGTTTCTGTTTTGATTATTTCTATTACCTCTGGTGCCTCAGGTAATCCTTGTATGAACGGATAAATAGCAGGGACTCCGAATGTTTGGGAAAATTCTAAAACCTGGGTTGTGGAGAGAGAGTGTTCTCGAAAAAAAAGGACGCGGTATTTTAGAAAAGCGTCATATAGCCTGCTGATTTGGTTGTTTGAAAGTCTAACGGATAAATTGATTTCCGAAATTTCAGCACCTAATGCGTTAGAAATAGGGGTAATTTTCATTTTAAAAAGAACCTAGTAGTATAAATTAATAATTCTATTAATGTTTTAATCGCAAATTACCCTAACCTATTTATCTATATTTTCGCGAGAGTAATTTTAGTGAAATTTTTTTAAAATGTTTGATTTCTCATTCAATCAGTACGAAAATTTGTAGAGTATCAATATTTGTGATTTTATTACTTAAATTCAGAGATCCGTATTAGAATGACTAAGGGGATATGATGCTGTACCAAAGTTATGTTCATGGGGTGAGCAAGAAACCGTTACTTGGCGAGACATTAGGAGCCAATTTTGATGCGGCCGTTGAGAAATGGGCTGATCAAGATGCTCTCATTGTACGGCATCAAAATATTCGGTGGACTTATCTGGAATTACAAAACAAGGTCAATGCGTTTGCAGCAGGCTTAGTAAGTTTAGGCTTACAGCCTGGAGATCGAGTAGGGGTTTGGTCTCCCAATAATAGTGAATGGGTTGTCACTCAGTACGCTACCGCTAAGGCAGGTATAATTTTAGTGAATATTAACCCTGCTTATCGGATAGCGGAGCTTGAATATGCAATAAATAAAGTTGGTTGTAAGGCATTGATTTTGGCCGCAAGCTTTAAATCTAGCAATTACATCGCAATGGTAGAGGAGTTGGCTCCAGAAATTAGTAAAAGTAAGCCAGGCGAAATTAACTCCATTCGCTTACCAACGCTGAAGACTGTGATCCAGATAGAAGGGGAAACGAATGATGGCTATTTTGATTTTGAACAAATACCCACGCTTGCCTCAACTAAAGATCATCAACGAATAGAGAATTTATCAGATCAATTGCAATTCGATGACCCAATAAATATTCAGTTTACTAGCGGAACAACTGGTTTTCCCAAAGGTGCAACACTCACCCATTTCAACGTATTGAATAATGGTTATTTCACGGGTGAGGGTTTAAAGCTGTCATCCAATGATAAACTCTGTGTTCCTGTCCCTCTTTATCATTGTTTTGGTATGGTTCTAAGTAATGTGGCGGCTCTTACGCACGGGACGGCTTTGGTTTATCCTGCAGAAGCATTTGATCCTCTAACGGTTCTTGAGACCGTTGAGGCTGAGCGATGTACAGCACTCCATGGGGTGCCTACAATGTTTATTGCCGAGTTGGGGCATCCACGTTTCAAAGAGTTTGATCTTTCTTCTTTGAGGACGGGTATTATGGCGGGGTCCCCATGCCCTATCGAAGTCATGCGCAGAGTGGTTGAAGAAATGCACTGTAATGAAATGATTATAGCTTATGGCATGACAGAAACGAGTCCTATAATCACGTTATCTGAAACGGATGATCCAATAGAAAAACAGGTGACAACGGTCGGCCGTATATTCCCTCATGTGGAAGTTAAGATTATAGATGACATTGGGCGGATTGTAGTGCCTGGGGAAACGGGAGAATTGTTGGCTCGAGGTTATAACGTTATGCAGGGTTATTGGGACGATCCCGATCTCACAGCTGAAAGTATTGATGTTGCAGGCTGGATGCATACTGGCGATTTGGCGACGATGGATGTAGAGGGATTTTGCAATATTGTAGGTCGCGTAAAAGATATGGTGATTCGTGGTGGTGAGAATATTTACCCTCGAGAAATAGAGGAGTATTTGTACAGGTACTCCAAAATAAATGATGTTCAGGTATTTGGCATACCCGATGTGAAATTTGTAGAAGAACTCTGCGCGTGGATAATATTGAAGTCAGGCGAAACAGCGACAGAAGATGACATTAGAGGTTTTTGTCAAGGACAGATTGCACATTATAAAATACCACGATACATCCGTTTCGTGGATTCTTTTCCTATGACCATCACGGGTAAAGTGCAAAAATTTGCAATGCGAGATGCGATGATTGAGGAATTGGGAATAGATGAGGTTAAAACCGCTTAGGGCTCTGTTTTTGCTTTACATGTTAATCCTGTTAGGATCTTTTAATCCAGTACTCTAAAATCTGGTGGTCTACCAGCGGTGCTGACCGAGCTAGATGATAGCTAAAAACTATTTGAAAAGGTGCAAGAGATGGCTATCAAAACTAATTATAAATTTGAAAAAATGGAGCGGGATCGCGTAAAAGCCGAGAAGAAAAAAAAGCGACTTGAAGAAAAAAAACTGAATCAGCCTAACCAGGAGAACGGGTTAGAGGATACTGATTTTGAACCCCGGCCTTCTGACGAGGTAGGAAATTAAACTTTCAACGGTTTAAAACAATTTTTTAATTTCGTTTTAAAACCTAAAAGCTAATTTAGATAAGAGTATCTTATGCATTTAGAACTTCGTTTATGGCGTTTTACAAAAGGCGTTAGGTCTCGAATTTTTTTCTCTATGATCATTGGCCTATTTTCTTCGGGGTTTGGAGTTGCGCGCTTGGCTTTGCTTGGCTGGTTAATAGGCCAAGTGTTTAATGGAGCTACATTAGCAGATTTGATTACCCCCTCTTTGTTAATCGTTTTAGTAATGACGTTGCGCGGCGTTCTTGAACATGGTCGCACTATGATAGCGCATAAAACTGCCGCCCAGGTTCAAAAACGATTGCGTAGAAACTTATTTGATCACATCGCAACACTCGGACCTGCTTATGCTGGCAGCCAGCGGTCTGGTGCACTTACTCTTTCTGTGGTGGAAGGGGTCGAGCAATTAGAAACATATTTTGGCCAATATCTACCACAGTTATTAATCTCTTTTTTTACACCAATTTTGATATTTATTTTTGTTGCTTATATAGATCTACCAGTGGCAGCAATCCTAGTATGTTTTGCTTTACTTGCTCTATTTCTACCCGCTTTTTGGCACAGTTACGATGTGAAAAACTCTAAGATTAGACAGTACTCATACGCTACTTTTGCGTCAGAGTTTTTAGACTCTATTCAAGGTTTAGCAACTTTGAAGGCTTTTGGTCAGAGTTCGCAACGGGCTGACTCTTTAGAAATTAAGGCACGTGATTTATTTAGAAAAACTATGTGGGTTTTAGGAACCAATGTTCTTTCTAGAGGAATTACTGACTGTTCAATCACTATTGGAGCGGCCGCTGCACTAGCTTTGGGAGCTAGCAGAGTTGTTAGTGGCCAGTTGGAATTAACTGGTTTGCTTATTATTTTGTTAATGGGTGTTGAAATATTCCGCCCAATGAGAGATTTACGAAGTGTTTTGCATCAAGGAATGGTTGGTATGTCGGCTGCGCAGGGTATCTACGATATCTTGGATGCTAAACCTCAGGTTGAGGATAAAATACGAAAGGTATTGAAGGAAAGTATAGTGCCTTCAATTTCATTTAAAAACGTAACATTCAGCTATCCAGGTTCATTAAGATCGGTACACAAAAATTTGAGTTTTGATATTTCTGCTGGGGAACGTGTGGGCGTGGTTGGACCAAGTGGTTGTGGAAAATCATCAATAGTAAAAATGGTTTTGCGTTTTTTTGATCCCCAAAAGGGGCAAATCACTCTTGGGGGCATAGACCTTAAAGATATGAGTTTTTCTCAAATTAGAGAAAATATAGCAGTCGTTAATCAGGACACTTTCTTATTCCATGGAAGTGTTGGGGATAATATTAGAATGGGACGGCCAGAGGCGAGTGATGAGGAGATCCAATCTGCTGCAAAGGCTGCCAATATAGATGGATTCATTGGAACCTTGCCGGAGCAATACGACACAATTGTTGGAGAAAAGGGTATTAAATTATCAGGAGGCCAACGGCAAAGAGTTGCCATTGCACGAGCTATTTTACGGGATTCGCCAATTCTTATTTTGGATGAAGCTTTATCGGCGGTAGATGCAGAAAACGAAGCGATAATTCAGGATGCGTTGAATAAATTGATGGTTGGCCGAACTACTATAATTTTAGCACATAGACTATCAAGTATAATTGATTGTGACAGGATAATTGTTATTGATGATGGGCACGTTGTCGAGACGGGTGTCCATAGTGAATTAATTTTGAGAAACAATATTTATTCAGCTTTGATGCGCGATCAGGCGATGCAAGCTGATTTATCGCTAGAAATGATACAGGACCCCTTTAAATGCGATATTCCTAAAATAGATAAACTGGACAACATTGCTGGTGGTTCAAAGGTTCTTGATACAGAGGGAGTGATAAAAGCAGAGGGATTGAATTGGTATGAGGTCATAAAATCTCTGATGGGCGTGATAATGCCCTGGAAGGGCCGATTGGCGTTAACGTTTTGTTTTGGCGTAGCACGAGTACTTGCGTATATAGGAGTTGGTGTAGCTAGCGCTCTAATCGTGTTAAGCTTAAAGAACGGTGCTGGGTATGATCACTACTTAATCTGGCTTTGGGTATTTGCGCCATTGGCAGGTATAACGCATTGGTTAGAGTCCTGGGTCGCCCATGACATGGCATTCAGGTTGCTGGCAGAGATGCGAATTGATGCCTTTAGAAAACTTGATGCGTTAGCCCCCGCTTACTTGGTGCGTCGGCGGACTGGTGATCTTATGAGCCTGGCTACTCATGATATCGAACTTATAGAGTACTTTTTTGCTCATACTGTCGCCCCTGCCTTCGTTGCCCTCTTAATTCCCACTATTGTGTTGATAGTACTTGGATCTCAAAGTTTATGGGTTGCGGGAGCACTTGTACCCTTCTTAGTTGCTGTTGGTTTAAGTCCATTTTTAATGCGTGGTAGTGTTGATCGGCTTGGATCTAAAGCACGCGAAGCGTCAGGTGAGCTCGGCGCTTATGCGATAGATTCTATACAAGGACTAGGTGAAATAATCACATTTCAAGGTGAAGATCAGCGGGCCAATGGATTTGATAAGCTCGCTGATACTCATATAGCTCTTCGAATACCCTTTTTCCGCCAATTAACTTTTCAACATAGTCTGCTTGAGGTTTTGACTGGTTTTGGTGGACTGGCTGTCGTAGTGGCAGGTGCTCTTATGGTGCAGCATGGGCAAATCGAATCAGGGGTATTGCCCCTTTTAACATTGCTAGCAATGTCTGCTTTCTTACCCGTATCAGAAATAGCACAAATAGGCAGACAGCTGGCCGACACGCTCGGGTCTACACGAAGGTACTATGCCTTGGAAAATGAACCTGTGCCTGTTGTCGATGGTCCTGGGGCCCCTACTTATGACAAACCCGAGGCGAGTTTGGAGATAAAAGGATTAACATTTTCGTATCCAGGACAGACGCGCCACGCACTGAAGGATATTAATTTAAAAATATTAAGTGGAGAAACAGTTGCTTTAGTGGGGACGTCTGGTGCAGGCAAAACAACGACAGCACAGATGTTAATGCGATTTTGGGACCCGGACTTTGGATCAATTGAATTAAATGGGATCAATTTACGAGAGTATACATTAGAGGATTTGCGTAGTCGAATAGCTCTAGTTGCTCAGGATACCTACTTATTTAATGACACGCTCAAAGAAAATATTTTGATAGCTGGACCAGATGCTAGTGAAGCAGACCTTGCAAATGCTATTGAAGGCGCCGCTCTAGGAAGCCTAATTAAAACAATGCCAGATGGTTTGAATACTCAAGTAGGAGAGAGAGGTACAAGTCTATCAGGAGGGCAAAGGCAACGAGTGGCTATAGCGAGAGCATTTTTAAAGAATGCACCAATATTAATTCTGGATGAGGCGACTAGTCATCTTGACGCGGTTAATGAGGCTGAAATTCGTCGTCAATTAGATAAGTTAAAGATAAATAGAACGACGATTATTATCGCTCATCGTCTATCTACCATCAAGGATGCAGATCAGATTGTCGTTCTCGAAGAAGGTAGGATAGTTGAAGCTGGAACTCATCATGATCTAATTAGGTTAGGAGGTTTTTATGCGAAACTGATATCTCGTCAGGTGGCTAGTGTTACCGCGCTGTAAGTGTTGCGGTGATTATTCAAATGAATTTATATTTCATCAAGGGGATGAGTGGGGCGGTGAAGTTTTTTATAATCAACCTTGGTAATATTGACGCATGTGGGGCCCGGGGTATCGGCTGTAAAAATCTCTGTAGCATATGGACCGAAGGTCGCTCGAAAATGAGAAGGAGACTTAACAAAGACAAGCTTTGCTTGCGCTAAATCAAGACCCACGGAAGTAAATTGCCCAATATCCCATTCTAGGCCTCCTATAGAACGAACTGCAATTCTTATAGAGCCAATGGCTAGTAGAGCTGTAAGCCCGAAATTCATTTCGGCACCTTCTAACCCCGCCGTCATTGTGAAAACACCGTCAGTTATAGCTTTGACGGTGGCTGTGACCTCTAGAGGGATACCATCGTTGTGAGATAAAGAATGCCCTAGTTTGACTTTAATTATTGATCCCACTCCACGCTTTTCAGCTAAACTGGCAGCGGATCGATCTACTAATGTTAGATATGTAAGTCCATTATGACTATCAGCATTTAGCTCCAAGAGCCTTCTCAATACGGCTATATTATCTCCACCCGCACCACCACTCGTTGCATCTCCACAGTCTCCAACTACTACCGTCCCAGGGATCTTTAAGCCGTCCCTGATCGCGTTATCTAATTCTGTTAAGCTGGGCATTAAGCTGTTTCTTAACCTCCAGGTCATATCGCTTAGTTTATTGGCTTTTACTTGACCTTTGTTGATATCACCATCTGTGCATACTAAGCTTGCGAAGCCTAAATCCTTGAAGTCAAGCCACGGTTGTACCATAAAATATGAAGCGGCTAAGACTTCATTGGATTTTTCCATCCGTCGCGCTTCTGTCACGATTTCGCTCATTGGTCCTTCTGTAGTTCTGCTATTTACTGGACTAATTATCATTGGCTTTTTGGATAATGCCATGACGGGTTTAATTTTACCTAAAACAGTATCTATAAGAATTTGTGCAGTTTTCTCCCCAGTCTCATACATATCAATATGAGGGTAACTGCCATAACCCACAAAAAAAACTTCTGGTTGAAGCATCCGTGGCGTTATATGAGCATGTAAGTCTAATGAAACCCCGATGGGAGTTCCATTTGGCAGTAAATGACGCACTGTCTCTAGAATTTCACTTTCGCAGTCCTCCTGATCCTCGGCAACCATACTACCGTGCAGAGCTAATAATAAACCATCAAGCTTAGGGGCAGATTTTATTTCCTGTGAGAGTAAACTCAAAAGGGTGTCAAAACATGCACGCGTCAACGGTCCCCCGCACGAGCCATGGGTCGCTAGCAATGGAACTGGGGTTACCTTATTTTTTTTTAATATATTTTGCATGCCTGTTAATTCGATTTTAACAGAGCTGATCTCCGTTAGAACCGTTTGTCCAAGACGGATGTATTGGGCCGAGAAATGGTCAAGGTTTGTGGTAAATGGTACAAAAGTATTTGATTCCTGAATGATTTGTGCAAGGCCAATTCGCATTCTTTAATCCCTTAATAGAAAATGCAATTGTATCTTTGAAGGTATGAAGGCCTTGTATACTCGCCTTTTGTTTTAGCTCAGCCAGCGCTTCTTACGACGATAATGCTTAACATCCTTAAAGCTCTTTTGGTCACCATGTGAAATACCTAGGTAAAATTCTTTAACGTCATCGTTTTCGGCCAGCGCTTTAGCTTCGCCTTCCATAACGATACGTCCGTTTTCAAGAATATAACCCGTTTTTGCATAACGCAGAGCAATGGAAGCATTTTGTTCTGCTAGTAAAATTGATACCTGTTTTTCTCTATTTAAAAGCGATACAATTTCAAAAATCTCTTCAACCAATTGTGGGGCTAATCCCATCGATGGTTCATCGAGTAACATTAATTTAGGCCGAGCCATTAACGCCCGTCCTATAGCAACCATTTGTTGCTCTCCACCAGATATATATCCAGCTAAGGATTTGAATCTTTCCTTTAGTCTTGGGAAGTATCCATAGACCATTTCAAGGTCTTCTGAGATACCTTTTCTATCAGCACCCCGCGTATAAGCACCGGTCATCAGGTTTTCTTCTACAGTGAGGTGTTCAAAACAATGTCGGCCTTCCATTACCTGTATCACGCCACGTTTTACCAGATCACTTGGCGTGAGTGCTTGGATTTCTTGAGATTTATAGTGAATAGACCCTTTAGTGACTTCGCCTCTCTCTGAGCTTAAAAGATTTGATATCGACTTAAGTGTAGTAGTTTTTCCAGCCCCGTTGGCACCAAGGAGGGCGACAATGCCGCCCTCTGGTACCTCGAGAGATACGCCTTTTAATACGAGGATCACGTGGTTATAGATAACCTCAATATTATTAACAGATAAAAGGTTCACTTTGTCGTTCACTTCGTTCCTCGCTTATCGTTTAAAACTGAGCATTATTGACTCCGTGAACCCAATAATTATTAACTACAAGACTTTGGAGTAATATTGTTTTCCTTCGCAAACTTAGCTGCGTCGGCCTCCATTAATGGGCGAACTAAATCTTTCATTACTGGTACCCAATCACTGACTACTTTCCAGGTTTTAGCACTAGCATTCCACTGTTGGAAAAGAACCGGATGACCACCCTCATGATCATTACAACTTACTTTAATTGGCGGATAACCCGGTAATCCAATACGTTCCCAATCTGCTGAGGTGACATTGGTATTTTCATAACCCCACTGCATTTGCGCACCATTCGGAACTTTTACATTGAAGTGTTTTTGAGCCTTCCTAACGGCTTCAACAACAAATACATGGTTCAACATACCACGAATATATAGCACTTCCCCAGTCCTGCTAAGGTCGCCACCCCCAAGGCCTTTGTCATATACATATTTTTTTATATCAGCGTGAAGTTTTGTGCCACCGCCTGGAGTGTGAAATGTTGCAGCAATATAACCGTCCGCTTTATCTCCAGCAGGGATGACATCGTTTTCTGAACCTGACCACCAGTTGCCAATAAATTTATTCATAGGAAAACCCTGAGCCGCTGCTTCTTTAACCGCTACTTGGTTCATAACACCCCAACCTGACATAAAAATCCAATCTGGCTTCTTACGTCGTATCTGAAGCCATGTTGCTTTCTGTTCTTGTCCTGGATGGTCTACTGCTAATAGTGTGAGATCAAATCCAAACTTCTCAGCCATTACCTTTAATGTTGGGTTAGCTTCCTTACCGTATGCAGAGTTGTGGTAAATATGAACGATTTTTTTACCCTTTAGAGACGCAAGCCCACCTTCTTTGTCGGCTATATAGCTTATCACTGCAGTTGCTTGGGACCAGTAGGTTGCTGGAAAATTGAAAACCCAAGGAAAAACAGATCCTACTGCTGCCGAAGTTCGGCCGTAACCCATGGTTAGGAGGGGGATATTATCCTTGTAGCTTTTTGGTATCAATTGGTATGTGATCCCAGTTGAATTTGGAATAACCGTTACAGGTTTTTTTGATTTCAACTTCTCATAACACTCTACACCCACTTTTGTATTATAGCCGGTTTCACATTCTTCATGAACGATTTTAACCCCGTTTATGCCGCCATCACGTTCATTAATCAGTGTTAAATAGTCCTGCATACCATTTGCAAATGGTATTCCATTTGGGGCATATGGACCTGTTCTATAAACTAGGCCCGGTACGAAAATCTGGTCGGCAGCTATCGCGATCTCGGTTGCCACCATCGTGGTAAGACCTAGACCTGTCAAAACGCCAATACCCAGTCGTTTGATATTCATTTCTTTCTCCCTGTTGTTTTTAATATTATTATTTTTAATTATTTTAAATCGTAGGCACTTTAATCTACCGTACACAAAATTTTATTAGTGTGGGAACGGCCACATTCTCAGTTTCTCCTTTGCTATTTGCCAAAGACGCGCTATCCCATGAGGTTCGACTATTAAAAAGAAAATAATCAATCCACCAAAGAACATAAATTCAAAATGCTTAGCAGTCACGGCTTGCATCCCAAGTGATCCCACCATCACGTTAGTTAACACAATTGGCATCAAGATGATAAAAGCCGCTCCAACGAATGAACCCATCATACTGCCAAGTCCCCCAATTATAATCATAAATAAGACTTGAAAGGAGACGTTGATGTCAAAAGCTTCGGCTGTTTCAACACTGCCAAGCCATAAACTTAAAGCCATTGCTCCAGCAACGCCGACATAAAACGAACTAACCGAAAATGCCATTAATTTAGTTTGAAAAGGCCGAAAGCCGATCAATTCAGCGGCAATATCCATGTCGCGAATTGCCATCCAAGACCGCCCTATAGGCCCCCGAACTAAATTTTTAGCAGCCATCGCAAGGATCAGAACAAACACGAGACAGAATAAGTAACGATCCATCGCATCCGCATTTGCGCCCGTAACCGCAATGCCAAATACCTCTCTGGGCGGCATAGTGATTGTACCCGAGGGAGTGTAGTTTTGAAACCAAGCGACTTTATTGAATAACCAGCTAAGAAAGAATTGAGCAGCTAGAGTAGCAACAGCCAAATAAAACCCTTTAATCCTTAATGAAGGAATTCCAAACAGGAGACCAACGCCGGCTGTAATAGTCCCTGACAGTAACAAAACTATTACGAAGTTCATTTCTGGAAACCCAGTAGTCAATTTGTAGCAAGCGACTGCTCCTACAGCCATAAAACCGCCCGTTCCCAGAGAGAGTTGCCCGCAATATCCAGTGAGGATGTTGAGCCCAGTGGCTGCCAACGCAAAAATAAGTACTGGGATCATTATTGCTTGGAAGAAATACTCTGTGCCAAAATACGGAATGACAATAAATGCTACTAATAATAACGCAACTATACCCCAGTTATCTTGGCGAATTGGAAAAATTGCCTGATCTGCGGCATAACTCGTCTTGAATTGACCTGACTCACGATAAAGCATAGTGACTAGACCCTCTCTATAATTTTATCGCCAAACAGGCCTTGTGGGCGGAATAGTAAAAATACTAGTGCTAATACATAAGCAAACCAGTTCTCAATAGCACCATCAACTAGGGGGCCCCAATAAACCTCGGCTACTTTCTCGCCAACACCAATTATTAGCCCTCCAACTATAGCTCCAGGGACAGAAGTAAATCCGCCCAAAATTAAAACTGGTAATGCTTTCAAAGCAATAAGGGAAAGGCTGAATTGGACGCCTGATTTAGATCCCCACATTATTCCAGCCACCAGTGCTACAAGTCCTGCTACTGACCATACAATAATCCAAATATTTTTTAATGGAATTCCAACAGATAATGCCGCTTGATGATCATCTGCAACTGCTCGCAGGGCTCGCCCCGTTCGCGTGTATTGAAAGAAAACTGCCAAGACAACAACTAGAAAAGCAGCTATGCCAGCGGCCCAAAGATCAAAGATCTGTATTTGAATTTCTCCAATCAGAAAATTACCGGTTGGAATTCCAACGTCAAGTGCCTTGACTTCGCTGCCCCATATTGTGTCGCCTAGTCCCTCCAGAACGAAGGCTAAACCAATGGTAGACATAAACATTATGATATGATCTTGGTTTACGAGGGGGCGCAGTACAATACGCTCAACCGCAATAGCAAGGCCTATCATTACGATAATTGTCAAAATTATTGCCACCCATGCAGGTAACTCGGGTAAGGATTTATTAAGCGTAAAGGGTACAGTCCCGGTCATTAGGCCAACCAAAGTGAGTGCAGCAAATAGCGCAAAAACACCCTGTGAAAAATTAAAAACGCCAGAGGCCTTAAATATCAAAACAAAACCAAGAGCAACTAGCGAGTACATGACCCCGGACATCAGGCCACCAAACACCACTTCAATGAAAAAGGACGGGTATTCGATCATGTCCACAATTGGTGCGACTAGGACTAGATTCAAAAATTCCATCAAACTTTCTCTTTCTCAATCTCAAGAGCGCGCTTTTGATAATAAGGTCTCAATGTGCAACTCCAAGATAAGCATCTATTACATTTTGATTTGCTTTAACCTCTTTGGGTGTCCCATCAGCTATTTTCTCGCCATGATCCAGAACCACCACTCGGTCAGATAGGTCCATAACGACCCCCATATCGTGCTCGATGAGGGCTATCGTTGTTCCAAATTCTTCATTGACGTCTAAGATAAAACGGCACATATCTTCTTTTTCTTCCAAATTCATTCCTGCCATCGGTTCATCCAAAAGCAATAAATCAGGTTCTGCGGCCAAGGCCCTGCCTAGTTCTACGCGTTTTTGCAGTCCATAAGGCAACCTTCCAACTGGTGTTTTTCTAATGGCCTCTATTTCTAAGAAACTTATAATTTGTTCTACAAATTGCCGATGCAGAATTTCTTCTTTTTGAGTGGGCCCATAATAAAACATCGCTGCTAGGAGATTTACATTCCACTTATTCATCTTAAGATTACGCCCTGTCATGATATTATCTAGAGTGGACATACCTTTAAAAAGTGCAACATTTTGAAAGGTGCGAGCTATCCCTCCACCAGCGGCTTCATGTGGTCGCATCCGTTTTCTAACCATTCCACGGAAAAGAATTTTTCCTTGCTGTGGATGATAAAAACCATTGATGACGTTTAACATAGAGGTTTTTCCTGCTCCATTGGGACCAATAATCGCTCTGATTTCACCCTTTTTAATGTCAAAACTAACGTCACGTATTGCTCTGACAGCCCCAAAAGACAATGTGATGTTTTCAACTGAAAGTATAGCTTCGGGGGTGCTTTGTTCGCTTAACGCCATCTTAATGTTCCAGCCCGTTGTCTTCTATAAGCTTTGCGTCGCGGATCTTCAGCAAAACTTTATTATTTTTTGCTCCCGACTGTCCTGAACTCTGGTTAGAAGGTAGCTCCACGCTGTCTTCATTAGAGTGCAGAGCCTCTATTAAAGTTTTCAAACGTTTACTTACCTCCTTTCGCCTTAGTTTTCCCGTTTGTGTTAGCTCTCCATCTATTGGATCAAGTTGTTTGTGGAGGATGGTAAAACGTTTGATTTGGAGACCCGAAAAGTCTTCGGTCTTTGCTAACTCTTCATTCAAATTTTTGATATTATCTTGTATTAGAGCAAAAACCATTTCTTGTTGAGATAGATCGGCATATCCGGAAAAACCAATGCCAGCTTTCTCGAGATAATTTCCTGTGGCTTCACCATCCACGATTATAATTGCTGACACAAATTCCTTACCACTACCGGTAGCAATTGCCTCTTGAATAAAAGGAGAGCGTTTCAATTTATTTTCTATAATTTGGGGAGAAAATTGCAACGATGAGGCAATTTTTCCTGTATCAACAAGCCTATCAATTACCGTCACGTGGCCTGTGTCATTAATGGTCCCGAAATCGCCACTTCTAATCCATCCATCTTTGTCTACAGTCTTTTTCGTTGCATTCTCATTTTTGTAGTATCCGAGGAAATTTCCAGGGCTTCGATAAATTATTTCCCCCTTTTTATCTATTTTAACTTCTACTCCAGGTCCTGCTGGCCCCACGGAGTTTTCTAAGACATTGGCATCAGATTGCAAAAAGGCGTACCCTGAACTCTCTGTCTGGGTATAAATTTGTTTTAAATTAACGCCTATTTTTCGATAAAAAGAGAAAACCTCATTACTGATTGGGGCACCACCTGTGTAGGCTACTTTAATGTGGTTGAAACCAAGATTATTTTTTATAGGGCCAAAAATTATCAAGTTTCCTAGTGTATAAAAAAATCTATCTATTAGCCCGACGGACTGGCCTTCAAGTATTTTTTCTCCTACACGGTCAGCTAAAGCCATAAAATAGCGGTATAAGGAATTTATGATCCCCGATGCGTTTTCTATTCGATTTTTGGTTTGCGTCACCAGTCGCTCAAAAATCCTTGGCGGGGCTATGAAATAATTTGGGCCAATATCTTTCAGATCAGAAAATAATGTATCGGGGCTCTCTGGACAATTTACAGTAAAACCGATCACATGATGCTGCGCATAGGAGACAAAATGATCCCCTATCCACGCCAAGGGGAGATAGGCCAAGATATTCCCTTTTGCGTTTATATTATCTTGATCAGCGGCGAGCCGGGCAGAATTTTGTAGTCCATCGTGTGATAACATTACCCCTTTCGGAATTCCTGTTGTTCCCGGCGTATAAATGATTATAGCCAGATCACTTCCATTACCTTGAGACACCAGACTGACGAATGAGTTTGGATCTTTGGACTTACAATCTTTTCCAAACTGCGACAGCGTCTCTATCGACTGAAGATGTTTGCGATCATATTGGCGCATCCCACGAAATTCTTCATAGACAACAAATTCTATCGATTTGATTCCACTCTTTAGGGTTTCAATCTTATCGACTTGCTCTTGATCCTGGCAGATAGCTCCTTTTATTTCAGCTTCCTTTAATATATCTGACATTTCCGCGGCACTGCTATCCGGATAGAGCGGTACCGGGATAGCGCCAATAGCTTGAACTGCGGAAAAGGATAAATACAACGAGGTGGTATTCTGTCCAATGATTGCCACTTTATCATCTCGTTTCAAGCCAAGTGAATGCAAACCTAACGCCATAAGTTCCACCCGCGCTGCCGCTTCAGCCCAGGTCAGTGTTTGCCATATGCCGAGATGTTTTTGTCGATATGCTGCACTGGTTGGATTTACCTTAGCTTGGTGCAAAAGCAATTTAGGAAAGGTATCGTTTTTATTTAGAGAATTTGCAACATCATTCATGCGTTTGCCGTTAGCCTCGTCTACACGCCTTAGAGCCAAAATAGATCAGCTGGAAGGCTCTCCCAATAGTGTTAGTTTCAACGCCATTTTTTTATTTTTTTATTTGGCGATAATCCCTGTTGCGCATTAATCGGTTCTCTTTGCACGAGAGTCAACAGTGATGCTTCAATTCGATGGCACTTTTTTTACAATTCGATGGCACTTTATTTACAAATTGTTTAAAAAAATACTAGAGCCCGCATTTCTATACTTTGCCTAGGCGACGAGTCTTTCGTACTTGATGGGTCATCGAAAGCGGTATGCGCCGTAAATTTGACCCCAACATTTTTATCCGTATCAAACACTTTGAATACCAATACTTCTTCGGGCTCCATTTTTGGAAAATAATACCATCTGTGAGAAGAATTATGGCTGATATGGTAGGTCTCTGCTGTTCTATCCCTGTAGCGCCTTTGATTACGAATAAATCCTGTCGTTGGTATTGTTCTCCCATCACATAGAGCGAGTGGTTCTGATTCTATTGTGGAGGAAATTGAGCGCCAGGTTTGGATGATCGCAAACCTATTTTGCAATAGTGCTTCTGCTTCGTTGGGAAAAAAATCCTTTACTCTTTGTGGTGCGGAAAGGTCCGTGTAATCGTTATGGACATAACGAACTGGTTCCCTAACCCAGCCTTCTCGTTGTTTCTCTTGAAATGGTGTTCGAACAGTATGATCAAAAATATGTACGTGTTTGCCACCACTTTTTTTCTTTATCAAGGATGCTGTTTCGGGATAATAAATCTCTTTTATCTCTTCTTCATTGTAGAAATCACACACCTCTGTAGGATCGTTTTCCAGCAAGAATCCATGCGTATTTAGGTTAAAGTTTTCGTTTGATACTCTCCCATCACGTATCGGCATCATTTTTTTCTCATACGATGCTATATGCGATTTGTGTGATTCTTCCGGCCAATCTACATAACGGATGGACTGCTGACCATCATCTACGATATAAGTTAATTCCGCTTTTATATTTTTTTCCATGTTTTGAGCCTTTTCGAGGGAGTTACTCGTTGGTCGTTCCAATGATATACTTAACGATGCAGGAATTAACGTGTTATTATTTGAGCAAGTTCTTTATCACTAACTGGGTTTCGTCTGAGTTTTGAAAGTCTCTATTTGACGTTTCGTTGAATTAGGGTGATTTTCCGCGTCGTGCCTAATTGAACCTTAGACATTGTTTTTTTGGATGCCAAGCGTGATGCAAGTAAGACGGTTTATTTTGAGAGTGGTATTGATATTTCTTGTTCTTTCGGGGGCAGGTTTTGCTTGTTATGAATTATTCCATTGGATGACTCATGTTTATGAGTTTGATGCTCGGATAAAATCAGATCTTACCAGGGTATCTAGCAAGGTTAACGGTACAATCGATGAAATACTCGTAAACGAAGGAGACCAGGTCAAGGTAGGTGATTTATTAGTTGTGATGAATGGTGATGGAATAAATCATCAGATTAATGCATTGGATGCCGAACTGAATGGTCAAAAGGCTAAAACCGTAAAATTCGAAGCGCAAAAGCTCAACCTCAACGTTGAATTGGACGCTCAAATATCCACTAAGAATGAAGAAATAAAGTCACTGACCGTTGAATTGAAAGCTTTACTAAATAGAGAGAGCCTTGCGTTAAAGAAACTTGAGAGAACTAAATACCTTGTTAGTAAAAATTTAACCTCAAAGAAGAACTTGGATATTGACCAAGATTATTTATTAAACTTATCGGGCCAAGTTTACGTTTCTGAGGCGGAAATCAAAGTGGCTCAAATGGAATTAATGGAAATTACGGTTAAGCGAAGTAAAATCGATATCTTAGACCAAGATATAATTATTTCGGGTATGGCAGCGCGGAGGTTAGCAGCAGAGTTGCAGGAATTGGAAGTAGAGTTGGAAGAACGTCGGATAAGGAGCCCAGTTAACGGTATTGTCGATATAGTTTTCAAAAATCAAGGGGAATATATTGAAGATGCTAGTGAAATATTAGTTCTGCACGACCCCGAGAATATCTGGGTTGAAGCAAATATAGAGGAAGATCAGATACGACATATTCAACTTGGCCAGCCGGTTAAAATTGATTTTAATGCATATCCATTTGACTCTTTTAGAGGAGAAGTAATCTATATAGGCCGAGTTACGTTATCCGACTTAGCTATGTCAACAGCAGATCTAGGGGGCGGCCGGGGTCGTAAACTGGTTCAACGAATTCCAATTAAAATTAAATTAGTAGATAAGCCAGAGATAACTGCTCCAGGTATGTTGGCCGAAGTGAATATTCAAATTCAGGATAAGGTTTTTCTTAAGTGAATTTATCAAAGTTGGATTGGCGGATTATATTAGCGCTGGCCACGTCGTCCATGCTGATGCAACAAGCTTTCTCATATGTGTGCCAAATTGTATTACCCTTTCTGGCAGACCGAGTTGCTGAAGACTTTGGAATTTCTAGGGCTTGGCTTGGACTTTATCTGTTTATTCAAAATGTTACCTCTATCGCAGCCGCGATGGGATGTGGCGCCATCATAATACGGGTAGGGGCGTTACGGATTAGCCAGGCTTGTCTTATCTTCATGGGAGGAAGCTTGTTTGTGATAGCGACCGGAGTGCTTTGGTTGTATCCAATAGCGGCAATCTTGCTAGGAGCTGCATCAGTTTCAACTCCAGCTAGCTCCCATATTCTGGCCAAGTACTGTCCTCCTAGGCTAGCACCCATTATTTTTTCAATAAAACAAACAGGGGTGCCTGTTGGGAGCCTTATTGCTGGAATTTTAATTCCAGTGTTGTTGGGAATGGGTTTTTATGTTGGGAGCCTCGGCATTTCAATACATCTTGATGCTTATGGAACATGTTTTGTTTTAGGATTGATGGTTTATGGAATTGCTCTACTTCTACAACCGTTGAGAGAACATTTTGATTCGGACCGGAGATCGGATGTTAAATTTTCATTTTCTGGAGCTATCCAAACGATGCGAATTGTAATATCCGACGCTAATTTGCGGGATTTGGCACTGTGCGCTTTCGCATTAGGAGGTCTCCAATCCATTTTTGCAGGTTTTTTTATTCTTTTTATGATCGATGGTCTCAATTATAGCGAATTAGAGGCTGGATCAGCATTTGCGATAGCAAGTTTTACGGCGATTGGGGCAAGAATTTTATGGGGCTGGTTGGGAAGTACTTATTTATCGGCTCGCCTAGTGATGGGAAGTATAAGTCTTTTTGCTGCCGTTGGGGGCGTTTTGATAGGGTTTCTTGATGCCACTTGGAGTTATAACGCGATATTGACGGTAGCGATACTCTACAATGTAACTTCGTTGAGCTGGCATGGTATCCTTTTGGCTGAGACGGCCAGACTGGCACCAGAAGGTAATGTTGGTGGGATCACAGGGGGAGTTCTTGCTTTTACGTCTATAGCAATGATGCTTTACCCCGCATTTTATGGCGGGTTATTGGCAGTTACTGGCTCTTATGGTATTGGCTTTATGTTAGCAGCAGCGCCTGCTTTATTTTGCGCATTTGTTTTTTTCAAGCCACCTTTAGAGGGCTCCTGGATTGCCGAAGGATACAGAGTTTTGATTTGGGGGTTCGAACCACAACGACTTTTGATAATTCTTTTAGGAGGAGGTGTGACAGCTTTTGGTGCAGCCACTCTTTTATACATAAATTTAATTTAAACCTTGAGTTAAGTATGTCTGGAGATAAAATTGTAGATTAATCTATTTGTGAAGCCCTAATGGGGCATTTTTTGTAAGCCTTTAACCCCTTTAATTTTGAAAGGATCATCGCGAATGACCGGGGTATTAATAATTTCAGGAGGTAGTAGAGGTATAGGCGCTGCAACCGCTATATGTGCTGCAAGAGATGGGTGGGATGTTGCAATTAATTACGCGCGGGATAAAACGGCCGCCTCTTCTGTAGCGGATCAAGTAAGGGCTCTGGGACAGAGAGCTATTATAGTAAAAGCTGATATGTCTAATGAAACAGATATTCAGCGATTGTTTGATGAAACGGAAACAGAGCTGGGCTCATTAAAAGGATTGGTAACGAGTGCTGGGACTACAGGTAAAACCGCGAGGGTCGAAGATATAACGTTGGAAGCCATCAACGAAGTAATGCAATTAAACGTGATAGGTTTGATGCTTTGTTGTAGAGAGGCAGTGAAGAGAATGTCGACAAAAAATGGCGGTGATGGTGGAAATATTGTTAACCTTGGTTCTGCCGCTTCAAGGTTAGGAGGGCCAAATGAATTTGTCCATTATGCTACATCGAAAGGTGCTGTAGACTCATTCACACTGGGGCTTGCGCGGGAAGTTGCGTCAGAGGGTGTTATCGTGAACGCTGTATCACCAGGAATGATAGATACCGAAATACATGCATCGGCCGGACTGCCTAACAGGGCTGTTGAGGCTGTTCCGGGAATACCAATTCGACGTGTTGGGCAACCAGAAGAGGTCGCTGAGACGATTGTTTGGTTATTGAGTAAAGGGGCCAGCTATTGTGCTGGGGCGATTATACCGGTTACTGGTGGCAGATAAAGAAGAGAAAATGGATCTAGGTGAAGGACCGTCTGCCAGTTATCAAAAGTTAATATCAAATGGGCCGCTTATTGAAGACCGTGCTCAGGTACTCGCAGCAAAAAAATTACAGTTTTTACATGACCAACTAGATGGTTATGGACTAGACGATTTCGCTACACCATGGATTAAAAAAATCCTATTTAGATCGTCCAAACCTCAAAAAATTCCCAAGGGTTTATATATTCATGGCGGTGTGGGTAGAGGAAAATCTATGCTGATGGATCTCTTTTTTGGTAATGTAGGAGTGAAGAGAAAAAGACGAATTCATTTTCATGAATTTATGCAAGAGGCCCATGAGCTTATTCATATTTGGCGTCAAAATAATAAAAGCGAAAAGCAAGCTGAACCCATACGTCCCGTGGCAGTGCAATTGGCAAAAAAAACAGCTTTAATTTGTTTTGATGAATTTGAGGTTCGTGATATTGCCGACGCAATGATTGTATCCCGGCTTTTTACGGTTTTATTAGAGCTCGGTGTTGTAGTAGTCGCTACTTCAAATCGCCATCCTGACGAACTTTACAAAAATGGTCTTCAACGCGAATTATTTTTGCCATTTGTTGACTTAATAAAAACAAAAATGAATATTTTATGTTTACAGGGGGGTAAAGATTATAGGCTCGATCGTTTGAAGAAAATAGATGCATATGTCCATCCAGCTGGTTATGAAGCAACCATTTTATTGAACCAAACATATAATGACTTAACCGATGGTAATTTAGGCAAGCCGGAATCGATTGAATTTAAGGGAAGGCAGATCAATGTCCCGAGGGCTTTTGGGCCAGTAGCATTTTTTGGATTTAAAGATCTCTGTTCAGTGCCGCTGGGAGCAGGCGATTATTTGTTACTCGCAAAGAGGTTCAGATCAATAATTGTTTCAGATATTCCAGCTATGACAGATGAAAACAAGGATTTGGCCAGACGATTTATGGTTTTAATTGATGCTCTTTATGAAAATAAAACCCATGTAATCTTTTCTGCAGCTACCGAGCCGAGTAATTTATATCAAGGCAGTGACTGGGGTTTCGAATTTGACCGTACCGTATCGCGTTTATTAGAAATGCAGTCAGTCGAGTACATAGAAGCAGCAAGGCAATAGACCTAACTGTGAAGACTGAATTTGATCTCTTCTTCAACTTTTTGGCGGTTTAAACAATTTTTGATACAGCTTTTCTTGCTCCATCAAAAGATTCGCGCTAAACCCCCTTGGGATGTAACTTAATTTATAAAGATGCGATAAAGAATTAAACTTGGCTTTGGAGATATTGAATGGCCCGGAACAAAATTGCTCTAGTTGGTGCTGGAAACATTGGGGGAACTCTAGCCCTATTAGCAGGATTAAAAGAGTTAGGTGATGTAATTCTTTTTGATATCGTTGATGGTATTCCTAAAGGGAAAGCGCTAGATATAGCCCAGGCGTCACCTGTTGAAGGGTTTGATGCTTCTGTTTCGGGTGCTAATGATTATAGTGAAATAGCCGGTGCCGATGTGGTCATTGTGACTGCGGGCATTGCTCGTAAGCCAGGAATGAGCCGCGATGACCTGATTGGAACTAACACAAAGGTGATGCATTCGGTTGGTGAAGGCATTAAAAACAATTGCCCTGATGCTTTTGTAATATGTATCACTAATCCTTTGGATGTTATGGTTGGAGTTCTGCAAAAGGCATGTGGACTTCCAACTAATAAGGTTGTCGGTATGGCTGGGGTGCTGGATAGTGCGAGGTTCCGTTACTTTCTAGCTGAAGAGTTTGGGGTTTCTGTAGAAGATGTGACGGCCTTCGTGCTTGGCGGACATGGTGATACAATGGTCCCTCTGGAACGTTATTCAACGGTGGCAGGAATTCCTGTTCCTGACCTCATAAAAATGGGCTGGAGTACTCAAGAAAATTTAGATGATATCATACAACGTACCAGAGATGGTGGTGCGGAAATTGTCAAGCTTTTGAAAACGGGTTCAGCATTTTATGCACCTGCGTCTTCGGCAATCGAGATGGCAGAGGCTTATATTCGGGATAAAAAGCGCGTACTTCCTTGTGCAGCTTATTGCGACGGTGTCTATGGTCTTGATGGCTTGTATGTGGGAGTCCCTGTAGTCCTGGGTGCTGGGGGGGTTGAGCGGATTGTGGAAATAGAGATGAACGCAGATGAACGTGCAATGTTCGATCACTCCATTGACGCAGTTAAAGAACTAAATGCTGCTGCCATCAATCTGGCCGAATAACATTTTCAAACTTCACTAACTTGTTCTGCCTATATGCTGTTGACTAATTGTTCGTTTCGGAACATATCAGGGGGAAAGTAAGAGCGGTTGTTCAAGGTTCCTGGCAAATGATTTTGGAATGTGGATTTTTGTAAAGCGTATCACCTTTCTTTGAGTAAAAATGGATCAAAATGAACATTCATGAGCATCAAGCTAAAAGTCTTCTGGCTAAGTTTGGCGTGCCCGTTCCTCGCGGTCATGTGGCATATTCAATTGCTGAAGCTATTTCCGTTGCCGAGAAATTAGATGGTTCGATCTACGTAGTTAAATCTCAGATTCACGCAGGAGGAAGGGGGGCTGGGCATTTTTTAGATAGCTCAACAGACAAAGGTGGTGTCCGTGTCGTAAAAACTGTCTCGGAAGTTGGTAGCGCTGCTGAAGATATGTTGGGGAAGGTGTTGATAACGAAACAAACGGGGCCGGAAGGTAGGGTGGTTCAGCGTCTTTATATTGAGGAAGGTTGTGAGATAGGCTCCGAATTCTACGTTTCATTTATTGTTGATAGGAATAATAGCTGCGTTACCCTAATCGCTTCGGCTGATGGTGGTATGGAAATTGAGGAAGTTGCAGAGCGTGCACCAGAAAAAATAATCAATATACCTATAGATTTAATTACAGGATTGAAGCCTTATCATGCAAGAAAGGCGGCATTACTACTCGGATTAAAGGACGGGCAGGTAGGCGAGGCCGAAAAGTTTCTTGCGGCGATATACGAGGCGTTTATAGAACTTGATGCTTCGACAATAGAAATAAATCCACTAGTATTGGACAAGTCTGGAGCCTTAATTGCCCTAGACGCTAAAATTAATTTTGATCCCAACGCTTTATATCGTCAACCTGAGATAGAAAAGTTACGTGATTTAAACGAAGAGGAACCTGCGGAAGTCGAAGCGGCTCGGTACGAACTCAATTATATAAAATTAGATGGAGACATTGGCTGTATGGTAAATGGAGCCGGCCTCGCAATGGCTACGATGGATATAATCAAGCTCCACGGCGGGGAACCAGCTAATTTCTTGGATGTTGGGGGTGGTGCGACAAAAGAACGGGTGTCAGCTGCGTTCAAAATAATCATGTCTGATCCTAATGTTAGGGGAATACTAGTTAATATTTTTGGTGGCATCATGAAATGTGATATTATAGCTGAAGGGGTGGTATCCGCTGCAAATGAGTTGGACTTAAAAATTCCTTTGGTAGTACGTCTAGAGGGAACAAATGTAGAAGCCGGAAAAAAAATCATGTCCGAGAGTGGTCTCTCTATAATATCGGCAGACAATCTTGGTGATGCCGCAGAGAAAATAGTTAACTCTGTTAGAGGGCCCGAGTGATGTCAGTGCTTGTTGACGAAAATACAAGAGTTATCTGCCAGGGGTTTACAGGTAGCCAAGGAACCTTTCATTCTGAGCAGGCGATTGCTTATGGAACAAAAATGGTTGGCGGTGTTACGCCGGGTAAAGGTGGCGGAAAACATTTAAATTTACCAATTTTTGATACCGTTCAATCCGCAGTGGACACTACTAAGCCAGACGTGTCTGTCATTTATGTTCCTCCACCCTTTGCAGCCGATTCAATCTTAGAAGCAATTGAATCTGAGATTCCTCTGGTGATTTGTATAACAGAGGGAATTCCTGTGCTCGACATGGTCATAGTAAAAAGACGTTTACAGGGCTCCAGAACTCGCCTAATTGGACCGAATTGTCCTGGGGTTATTACGCCGGGGAAATGTAAAATAGGCATAATGCCTGGTCATATTCATTTACCGGGATCAGTTGGCATTGTTTCAAGATCAGGAACACTAACTTACGAAGCGGTGGCTCAAACAACGTCGGTAGGATTAGGGCAGTCGACGTGCATTGGTATCGGTGGAGACCCTGTTAATGGAACTAATTTTATTGATTGCTTAGATTTACTCCTCAAAGATGATCAAACAGAGTCCATAATAATGATTGGTGAGATTGGTGGTTCTGCAGAGGAAGAAGCGGCTGATTTTATCAGGGGAAATAAGAAAAAAAAACCAATGGTTGGTTTTATAGCGGGTGTTACGGCTCCACCTGGACGGAGAATGGGGCACGCTGGCGCTATAATAGCGGGCGGTAAAGGTGCTGCCGGCGATAAAATAGAGGCCATGCGATTAGCTGGCATAAAGGTCGCAGAGTCGCCAGCAGCTCTGGGTTCCACTATGTTAGACGTTATCAATGACTAATTATGTTTTGAATAAAATTATTTGAAGACTTGATTGATTTTGTTGTTAAAATGAAAGCAACTAAAAGATGAGCAGTAACCCAGATATGACAACCATATTAAATGCGCATAATGCGCAATTTATAGGTGAGCTATATGAGCTCTACATGAATAATTCTGACGCTGTCGATAATAATTGGCAGGTTTTCTTTGATGATATTTGCTCTAAACAGAACCGAGAGTCGGAAGATTTCGGCGGTCCAAGTTGGGATAAAGGGACAGCAAAAGTTATTGGTTCGGCTGACCCCAACGAGCAATTGGCCCATTTAAACCAGAACTTGAAACAGGACGCTGATCCGGATATTCGCAGAGCTACCTTGGACTCACTGCGTGCTATTATGCTGATAAGGGCGTATCGCATTAGAGGACACTTGAAAGCTAATCTGGATCCTTTGAAATTGGCTGAGCCTAATCCACACCCAGAGTTAGACCCTAGTCATTATGGTTTTGGTTCCGATGATTGGAGTAGGTCCATTTTTATAGATAACGCGTTGGGCCTAGAAACTGCCACGCTATCGGAAATTATGGAGGTTTTAGAGCAAACCTACTGCGGTAGCATAGGGGTTGAATATATGCACATGCAGGACCCGGCTCAGAAAATCTGGATTCAAAAGAGAATTGAACAAATTAAGAATAATACAGATTTCACCATTTTAGGTAAAAAAACTATTTTAGAAAGAATAACAGCGGCAGAATGTTTTGAGAAATTTCTAGCGGTTAAATATGTAGGAACTAAGAGATTTGGTCTTGATGGAATAGAATCAGTTATTCCCGCACTTGAACAAATATTAAAACGTGGCAGTCAACTTGGCCTTGAGGAAGTTGTGGTTGGAATGGCTCACCGTGGCCGTTTAAATGTCTTATGTAATTTCATGGATAAACCCTTTCGAGCGATAATCTCCGAATTTCTAGGAAATCCAGCAAATCCGGAAGATGCGGGCGGATCTGGGGACGTTAAATACCATATGGGCTCCTCTGCGGATCGCCAATTTGATGATAAGATGGTTCATCTTACTCTTAACGCTAATCCGTCGCATTTAGAAGTTGTGAATCCTGTGGTAGTAGGCCGCGTCAGAGCTAAACAGGCTCAGAGAGAAGATGCGGAACGAAAAAAAGTGCTCGGGATCTTGATGCATGGAGACGCGGCTTTTGCGGGTCAGGGTATCGTCGCCGAGGTATTTGATTTCTCTGAGCTGCGAGGTTACAGGACAGGGGGAACGATCCATGTGATAATAAATAATCAGATAGGGTTTACTACCAGCCCCGCGTATTCGCGATCATCGCCTTACTCTACTGATGTAGCAAAAATGGTTATGGCTCCTATTTTTCACGTAAACGCAGATGATGCTGAAGCTGTGGTTCATGTTGCAAGGATTGCAACAGAATTCAGACAAGAGTTTGGCGTCGATGTTGTTTTTGATATTATAGGGTATCGTCGTTTCGGTCATAATGAGGGCGATGAGCCAATGTTCACTCAGCCTAAAATGTATAAAAAAATTAAAACTCATCCCACGACCCGGGAAATTTACGCCCAACGTTTGGAAGAAGAGGGTGTGATTGAGTCAGGGGTGGGGGATCTTATGGTTAGTGACGAAAACGAACGTTTAAGTCGCGAATTTGAGGCTGGGGTCAATTACAAACCTAATAAAGCCGATACATTAGATGGTCGTTGGTCTGGTTTCACATTTGCGCATGGAGACGTTCGAAGGGGTGATACATCGGTAGAATTGAATACCCTTAAAGAGATTGGTAAGGTTCTGTTTACCGTTCCAAACGGTTACAACTTGAACCAGAAACTGAGACGTAATTTAAATCAAAAAAAATCAATGTTTGAGACAGGAACTGGTGTTGATTGGGCTACAGCGGAGGCATTAGCTTTTGGGTCCCTTTTGGTTCAAGGAAATGGAGTGAGATTAAGTGGTCAGGATAGTGGAAGGGGTACCTTCTCTCACCGTCATTCTGTTTGGACCCACCAAGAAAGCGAAGAGCGGTATATCCCCCTAAATAATTTGGGGGAACAGCAAAAAACGTTTGAAGTTATAGACAGTCCGTTATCAGAGGCATCAGTTTTAGGATTTGAATATGGTTTTAGTCAGGCAGAACCAAATGCTCTTATATTATGGGAGGCCCAATTTGGGGACTTTGCAAATGGCGCACAAGTTATCGTAGATCAATTTATTAGTTCGGGTGAGGATAAATGGCTACGTATGTCTGGACTAGTCATGCTGTTACCGCACGGACATGAAGGGCAAGGCCCAGATCATTCTTCAGCACGACTGGAAAGATATCTTCAACTTTGTGGAGATGATAATATGCAAGTAGTTAACTGCACCACACCCGCCAATTACTTTCACGTTTTACGCAGACAACTGCGGCGCGATTTCAGAAAACCGTTGATTGTTATGACTCCAAAGTCATTATTGAGGCACAAGTTATGCGTTTCGACATTAGAGGCTATGGGGCCAGGTACAAGCTTCCATCGTGTGATGCATGACATGAAGCCTTTATGTGATGATCATAAAGTTGAAAAGGTTATTTTGTGCTCTGGAAAAATTTATTATGAGCTGTTTCAAGAACGCGCTAGAATAGGGTCGGAGAATGTTTTTCTTTTGAGGCTTGAACAACTTTATCCTTTTCCACGTGCAGCACTTCTAGAGCAATTATCGCGTTTTCCTCAAGCAGAAGTAATCTGGTGTCAGGAAGAACCAGAAAATATGGGCGCCTGGACTTATGTTGACCGTCGAATAGAAAATGTGTTGCTTGAGCTAGATGGGTTTTCAAAAAGACCAATTTATGTGGGACGATCAGAAGCGGCATCGCCTGCTACTGGTAATTTTAACCGCCATACAGTTGAGCAGGAAAAACTTATCAGCCAGGCTTTGAATATTGATAGAGCCAATAAGAAAAAGCCCGTAACCATGCCAAAGCATGCTGCAGAATGAGTTAATGGATAGATAAACTTTTAAAAAAAATGGTTGGAAAAACTAATGTCAACTGAAGTGCCTGTCCCAATCTTAGGGGAATCTATAAGCGAGGCTACGGTCGCAACTTGGTTCAAAAATCTGGGCGATATGGTGCTCTTGGATGAACCGCTAGTTGAGCTTGAAACCGACAAAGTAACACTTGAGGTAAATAGTCCGATAAGTGGGGTGTTATCATCTATTTTATGCGAAACTGGTGCCAATGTGGAGGTGGGTGCTTTGTTGTGTGTAGTTAGTGAGACTACAAACCCTGAAACGAGCGATTTTAGAGAAAGCCCCAAACCAACTAAGCTCGATAGTTGCAGAGACTAAGCCGGAAGAACTTATCGAACCCTCCGCCCTTTCACCTTCCGGTTTAAAGACGCTTTCTCCTGCAGTTCGGAAGCTTATTGATGATAATAATCTGGATCCAACTCTGATCAAACCCTCTGGCAAGGATGGTAGAATATTAAAGGCAGATGTGCTTGCTGCTATTCAAGCAAAGACTGCCAATGCATTCCCTGAAAACTTTAAACCATCAATTGAGCAAAAGTTAACAGTGCCAAAAGCGGCTCGTCCAGATGATCCGAGAGAAGAACGTGTCAAAATGAATCGATTGCGTCAGGTTATCGCCCGTAGGTTAAAGGAAGCTCAAAATACAGCAGCGATGTTGACCACGTATAATGAGGTCGATATGGGAGCAGTAATGGAACTAAGGTCCCAGTATCGCGAGAAGTTTGAGAAAAAGCATGGTGTCCGCCTCGGTTTTATGTCTTTCTTTATAACAGCATGTGTAAATGCATTAAAGGAACTACCGGCTGTAAATGCCGAAGTTCATGATGATGAAATCATTTATAAAAATTTTTATGATATTGGAGTTGCTGTTGGAACCCCACAGGGACTGGTGGTTCCAGTTCTAAGAGATGCGGATACGCTAGGATTCGCTGAATTAGAAAAATTGATCAATGATTTTGGTGTGCGGGCCAGGGATGGAAAATTATCTATAGATGAAATGAAGGGGGGGACCTTCACTATTTCTAACGGTGGGGTCTACGGTTCGTTAATGTCATCTCCAATTTTAAACCCACCGCAATCTGGAATCCTTGGAATGCATAAAATCCAATCGCGTCCGATGGCAGTTGATGGTGTCGTTGAAATTAGACCGATGATGTATTTAGCGCTTTCTTATGACCACCGGATAGTCGATGGACGTGAGGCTGTGACTTTTTTGGTGAAGGTTAAGGAAGCAATAGAGGATCCTCGTCGTTTGCTTATCGATATGTAATGTATAAAGATTTATGATAAATCGTACTTCAGGATGGATTAGTTAAGATAAAATTTCTTAAACAGTTTCACTGGACTGATTTATAGTGCCTTCTCTTTTTAGGAAGTAAATATGCCAAATAAATTTGATCTTATCGTCATAGGTGCTGGGCCTGGAGGTTATGTGGCAGCTATTCGTGCGGCTCAGTTAGGATTGAAGGTAGCATGTGTGGACAAACGCACAACTTTAGGTGGGACTTGTTTAAATGTGGGTTGTATTCCTTCAAAGGCACTTCTGTCCGCATCAAAGAAGTTTGCCGACACGTCAACTAACTTGTCTGAGTATGGCATAGAAGTTAGTGGTGTGAGCCTAAACTTAAAAAAAATGCTAGCAAAAAAAGATGATATAGTAAAAGAGTTGACTAGGGGAGTTGAATTTTTACTTAAAAAAAATAAAATTACGTGGGTTTTGGGAACGGCAAAAATTTATTCGTCGTCTAAAGTAGAAGTAACTGCCGAAGATGGCTCAAAGTTGGTGTTTGACACGTCAAAAATTCTAATCGCGACAGGGTCGGAACCCACCCCATTACCCAATGTGGAATTTGATGAAAAACGAGTTCTTTCTTCTACCGGAGCATTGGAGATAAGTAAGATTCCTGAGCATCTTGTTGTCGTAGGGGGAGGCTACATTGGCTTGGAAATGGGATCTATTTGGTCGCGGTTAGGGTCCAAAGTCACTGTAGTTGAGTATTTGGACAGGATAGTCCCTCAGATGGATTTAGAAATAGGACGGCGTTTTCAACGTATTTTGCAAACGCAAGGTATTGATTTCAAATTGAAGACTAAAGTTATAAAAGTCGGACTGGTTTCCGATGGTGTTCTGCTGCAAACGGAACCGTCAAAAGGTGGGGAGATCCAACCTATAAAATGTGATGCAGTACTTGTCGCTATTGGGCGTAAGCCTTTTTTAGAAGATCTAGGTATAGAGGAGCTAGGCATAACTCGTAATGAGAATGGCTTTATTTTAATCGATGGTGATTTTGAAACATCAGTACCAGGTATATTTGCCATTGGTGATTGCGTTCCTGGCCCAATGTTGGCCCATAAAGCTGAAGAAGATGGAATTGCTGCAGTAGAAATAATGGCCGGTCAAGCCGGCCATGTAGACTATGATTTAGTTCCTGGTATTATATATACTCATCCAGAAGTTGCGTCTGTTGGCAAAACGGAAGAAGAACTTAAGTTATCTGGAGTTGAGTATTCAAAGGGAAGTTTTCCATTTTCGGCAAATAGTAGGGCAAAAGCTGTGAATGATACAGAGGGTTTCGTAAAGATCCTAGCAGACGCTGTATCGGATAGGGTTCTAGGCGTGCACATTATTGGCCCAGACGCTGGAACTGTTATCCACGAATGCGTAACGGCCATGTCGTATGGTGCGTCTGCAGAAGATATAGCTAGAACCTGCCACGCCCACCCTACACTAAACGAGGCGGTTAAAGAGGCTGCGTTGGCAGTAGATGGCAGAACTATTCATATGTAGTTGTGGTATAAAATTCAAATATATTGTTTATGATTTAGGTTATTGTTACGCTCGCGGATGAGCTTTTTTGTGAATTTCCATTAAGTGAGTCGGATCGACCTCTGTATACCTCTGAGTGGTTGATAGTGAGGTATGACCAAGCAGTTCTTGTATTGCGCGCAAATCTGCTCCATTGGCGAGTAAATGCGTTCCAAAAGAGTGACGCAAAGCATGAGGGGTTGCTGTTGAAGGTAAGTTTAGGGCCTCCTGTATTATTCGCATAGCTCTTTGAATGATAGCTGGGTTAAGCCGTTTTCCTCGCGCGCCAAAAAATAACGGGCCATTTGGAATTATTTGAAATGGACAGATGTCAAGGTATCTATCTATCGCATCTTTAACAGCGGGTAAAACTGGGATTAATCGCTGTTTGCCACCCTTACCAGTAATCGTAATTGTTTCTGAAATTGGAATGTTATGTCCATTCATGCTAAGTGCTTCGCTAATCCGCAATCCACAGCCGTACAAAAGGTGTAAGACTGCAATGTCCCTCGCTCCTACCCAATGAGTTTTAGCTAATTTCCCTGCCATATTTATACTATTTTTTGTATCAGGTACGTTTAGCGCTTTAGGTAGCGGGTGTCCCAGCTTAGGAGATTTAATCAGGCTAATACTGTTATTTGTAATGCCTGATTCTCGTTCTAGATATTTGAAAAAGTTTCGGATTGTCGAGATGGTTCTAGCAGCAGAAGTTTTTGATAATCCAGAAATTTGAATCTGTGTTAGAAAACCTCTGAAATCACTTAAACTTATATTCTCCAAATCAGTTAATTGGATTTTGTGCCCAAAATGCTTGGATAAAAATCTTAAAAATACTTTTAGGTCATGTAAGTAAGCAATCTTGGTGTTTTCACTCAAACGACGCTCATCAACCAACCAGCTAAGCCAACGCGAAATTGCTTCTTTGCTGTCTGTCTTAATTGTATGATCTAGAAAGTCTTGAGAGTTTAGCATGACGTGTCTTAAAAATCCCCTAATTTTTTCTTTCTAATCCATCCATGAAAAGCTTATCTATTACACAATAAATATAAAATTTTGTAACTCATTGGGGCATTATTTCAGAGTATTTTTATCGTCCGCAGTATTATTTTTTAGCCTCTAGGATTGACTGCCCTGTTTTCGCCCAATCTGCCAAAAAAGCCTCGAGACCAGTGTCTGTGAGAGGGTGCTTATACAAAGCTTTTATTACTGACGAAGGAAGAGTAGCTATATCAGCACCCAGTAAGGCCGCTTCAATTACATGTTGGGGGCCTCGAACTGAAGCAACTAAAACTTCAGTAGAAAAATTATAGTTTGCGTAAATTTGTACAATATTGGCAATTAATTCCATACCAACGCCACCCATGTCGTCCACGCGCCCTGCAAACGGAGAGATAAAAGTGGCACCTGCCTTAGCCGCTAATAGAGCTTGAGCAGCAGAAAAACAAAGCGTTACGTTAACAGATCCTCCTTCGTCTGATAAAGTTTTACAGGTTTTTAAACCATCAAAGGTTAGAGGAACCTTTACTGTAATATTTTTTGCAATGCTTTGCAGCATTCTACCTTCTGCTAGCATTGTATCAAAATCAGTTGCTGTAACTTCGGCGCTTACTGGGCCTTCTACAATATCACAAATTTCTGATATTACTTCCACAATTTCTCGGCCGGAAGCTGCAATTAGTGAGGGGTTGGTGGTGACGCCATCGATAAGGCCTGTTGGCAACAAGTCTTTAATTTCTGCAACGTTTGCAGTATCTAAAAAAAATTTCATCTGAGAACTCTCTATCTTCGTGAATACATTTAGATAACCTTATCGGATGGTAAGTGTTATTGCTAGTTTATGAAATATTTAATTGCTACCACCCAAAATCTGATATTATTTTCTCTTTCTGTTTCGAACAATTAACCTCTGATCCACAATCTAGAACTAGTAAATTTCATGAATGACAAATACGAAAAGAAGAAAAATTCTGCGATATTGCCGTTTGGTCGTGTAAGTGTGCTTTTGCCTATACCCGTATATAAACATTATGACTATCTAAATGAGGGTTTATCATTACAGGTAGGGGACTTTGTCGAGGTCCCGTTTGGGAAAAGATGTTTGCCTGCATTAGTAATGGGAGTTGGCAACGGAGATATTGTATCAACAAAACTGAAAACTGTTCTAAGCAGACTTGATTGCCGCGCCTTGCCAAAAGAAATGATGGACTTCATAACCTGGGTGTCTGCTTATAACATGGCTCCGGTGGGGGCTATCTTAAAAATGGTATTGAGTGCGCCAGACGCTTTGCAACCAACTAGGCGTATCCCAGTTTTTTTTAAGATTTCAAACAAAGATATTCAAACCCTTCGGATTACTAAGAGTAGGAAGAGAGTTTTAGACTATCTTTCAGACTGTAAGTCGCGAACTCTGCAAGAGATTACTCGTAGCACAAGTGTTTCCTCGATGGTCGTAAAAGGATTGCACGGTTTAGGTTTGTTAGGGGTCTCTAGTGTAAATCAAAAACAGACTTCGGCAATAGAGGTTTCAAAAGAACCTATTGTCCCAATCCTTAACAGGGAACAGGTTGAAGGAGTAGATGAATTAATAGGTTCCGTGAATGAAGGAACTTTTAATGTCTGTTTAATAGATGGCGTGACGGGGTCTGGAAAAACAGAAGTTTACTTTGAAGCTATAGCGGCAGTGCTACGTATGAAAAGGCAGGTTTTAGTTTTGGTGCCTGAGATAGCCTTGTCACAACCTTTGTTACACAGGTTTGAGGCACGCTTCGGCTTCAAACCAACGCAATGGCATTCCGATTTATCTAGTGCAATACGTAGGCAGACTTGGAGAGCAGTAGCCGAAGGTGATGTGGCTGTTATTATCGGCGCAAGGTCAGCTTTATTTTTGCCTTTTTTAAACTTGGGTTTAATCGTAGTCGACGAGGAACATGAAGCTGCTTTTAAGCAGACTGAAGGGATTAAATACCAGTGCCGTGATATGGCCGTGGTTAGGGCTCGAACTGCTCAAATTAGTACCGTTTTAGTTTCTGCCACTCCTTCATTGGAATCACTAACAAATTCCGAGTTAGGGCGTTACAAGCGCATCTCTCTTAGCTCTCGTTATGGCACGGCTCAATTGCCAGAGGTTCATGCAATAGATGTAGGTAAGGCGAAAATAGGTAGAGGAAAGTGGATAGCCGATAAATTAGTGCATGAAATATCAGAGACACTGAAACGTGGTGAACAAGTTATTTTATTTTTAAATCGACGGGGTTATGCACCCCTCAATCTATGCCGTTCCTGTGGGCACAAATTAGAATGTCCAAATTGTTCAGCGTGGCTTGTAGAACATAAAGCTAAGTCTAGGCTACAATGCCACCATTGCGATTATAGGATACGGTTTGATCCAAATTGTATTAAATGTGGTGGAACCGACAGCCTTGCTCCTATTGGTCCCGGGGTTGAACGTTTAGAAGAGGAAGTTCGGTCTCGTTTTCCAACTGCCAGTGTTCTAGTAGCTTCAAGCGACACTTTATCAGGACCTAAATCGTTGGAAAAATTTATTAGCGCGGTTAAAGAAGTTAAAGTAGATATCATAATAGGAACTCAAGTTATTGCTAAAGGGTACCATTTCCCAATGGTGACATGTGTTGGTGTTATAGATGCAGACTTGGGTATGGCCGGTGGGGACTTGCGCGCGGGAGAAAGAACTTATCAATTATTACATCAGGTTGCTGGTAGAGCAGGTCGTGAAACCCGGCCTGGGCGCGTTTGGGTTCAAACTTTGCAACCCGAACACCCACTGATTAAGGCATTAATTAACTGGGATCGAGATGGTTTTTTGCAAGCAGAAAAGGACGGGCGAGTTGAAGCAGGGATGCCGCCATTTGGCAAATTAGTTGCACTTATTATAAGCTCTAAAGATGAAATTTTGGTAGACAATCTAGCGCGTTCGGTAGCTGCATCAGCTCCATTTTTAGCAGATTTACAAATTCTAGGTCCTGCCCCTGCTCCAATAGCTATACTACGCGGGCGTCATCGCCGCAGGTTTCTGGTTAAAGGACCCAAAAGCATCAATATGCAAAAAATAATTAAGATTTGGCTGCAAAAGATTAAGATACCTTCAAAAGCAAAACTTGAAATAGATATTGATCCATATAACTTTATGTAGACCCTTTATTTTTAGTGCAAGGTAGTTCAGTTTAAACCGCTCCTAAAATCTCCGGGTCTTTAAACGTTTTAAATAGAGTATGAGTTTAAAAGTATGATAAATTCAAAGTATGATAAATTCATGCCCTAGAACGGCTTGCATGGCTCTAATCTCTATGCTACCACACCTTCACTGAGCTCTTAGAGTTCCTGTCTATCGTACTAATGTTATGATATGCGATAGGCGCTCTTAAATCTTTTTGTGGGGCGATCCCGAGTGGTTTCTAAATCTCAAAGTCTAGCTGGACGTTATGCTTCGGCTCTCTATGAACTGGCAGAGCAGGATAAAAGTCTTGACGATGTCGCTGGCGATTTAGTTGGTTTTAAACAACTGATGCTCGATAGTGAATTGTTAACCCGGCTAATCAAATCGCCTATAATCAGTAGGGAAGATCAGAGAACCAGTATGGACGCAGTGCTTGTAAAAGCAAAGGCGAATGAATTAACAAAAAAATTTATTGGGGCGGTTATAATGAATCGCCGCTTTTTTGTGGTCGCTGATATAATTGAATCGTTTTTATCGGAACTTGCGGAGCGGCGAGGCGAAATTAACGCAATCGTTACTTCTGCTGTAAAACTCACAGCCGAGCAAAAAAAGAATTTAAATACCTCTTTGAACAAAACGTTAGGACAAAAGGTTTCTATCAACGTAGATGTTGATGAAACTTTGATTGGCGGACTGATCGTGCGTGTGGGATCGCGCATGGTTGACAGCTCAATCCGTACTAAATTACAACGATTACAAACTGCCATGAAGGGTGCCAGCTGATGGATATCAGAGCTGCGGAAATTTCCACAATTTTGAAGGATCAAATAGCTAATTTTGGGTCTGAAGCAGAAGTTGCTGAGGTGGGGCAGGTCCTCTCAGTTGGAGATGGGATAGCCCGCGTTTATGGTCTTGATGAAGTTCAAGCTGGAGAAATGGTGGAGTTTCCAAACGGTGTTCAGGGCATGGCGTTGAACCTCGAAACGGATAATGTAGGTATTGTTATTTTTGGAGATGACCGGCAAATAAAAGAGGGTGATACAGTAAAACGTACTGGAAGCATTGTGGATGTGCCAGTAGGGAAGGGATTACTAGGTCGTGTTGTTGATCCACTAGGCAACCCCATAGACGGTAAAGGTCCAATAGAAGCGACTGAACGACGACGAGTTGAAGTTAAGGCCCCCGGTATTATGCCGAGAAAAGGGGTTCATGAGCCGATGCAAACTGGATTAAAGGCGATTGATAGTTTGATTCCGGTGGGTAGAGGCCAGCGGGAGCTCATTATTGGAGACCGTCAAACTGGTAAGACGGCAATAGCTATTGATTCTTTCATTAATCAGAAGTCAGTAAATGATGCCGCCGGAGATGACGATACAAAGAAACTTTTCTGTATTTATGTCGCTATTGGTCAGAAGCGTTCTACTGTAGCGCAGATTGTTAAAACGCTCGAAGACTATGGTGCCATGGAATACTCTATTGTTGTAGCTTCTACAGCTTCAGAACCGGCTCCAATGCAATTTCTTGCTCCCTACGCTGGCTGTACAATGGGTGAGTTCTTTCGTGATAATGGGATGCATGGATTAATTGTGTACGATGATCTTTCAAAACAAGCGGTGGCGTATCGCCAAATGTCGCTTCTACTGCGTCGACCTCCTGGCCGTGAGGCTTACCCAGGCGATGTGTTTTATATCCATTCTCGGTTACTTGAGCGTGCGGCAAAAATGAATGACGAAAACGGGGCCGGCTCTTTAACCGCCCTGCCAGTCATTGAGACTCAGGGAGGTGATGTCTCTGCTTATATCCCAACTAATGTAATTTCCATCACTGATGGGCAGATTTTTCTTGAGACAGAATTATTTTATAGAGGTATTCGGCCGGCTGTTAATGTGGGTTTATCAGTAAGTCGTGTTGGATCCGCGGCTCAAATAAAAGCAATGAAACAGGTTGCAGGACGAATAAAGCTTGAACTTGCTCAATATCGTGAGATGGCAGCATTTGCTCAATTTGCATCTGACCTTGACCCTGCAACGCAACGGCTATTGGCAAGAGGAGAACGGTTAACCGAACTCTTGAAGCAAGGGCAGTATGCTCCTCTTCCTGTGGAGGAACAGGTTGTATCGATCTTTGCTGGCGTTAGAGGGTATCTTGATAAGATCAATGTTAGTGATGTCACTCGATTTGAACAGGGGCTTTTGCTAGAAATAAAAGCAAATGGTGTTGAGTTACTTGCAAAAATTAGAGATGAACAAGAATTGAGCGAATCTACTGATAAGGAACTCGCATCTTTTGTTGAAGCATATGCGAATAAGTTTGTTTAATTGTTTGTGCCATTGAAAATTTAGAGTAGTTGCTGATATGCCAAACTTAAAAGACCTGAAGGTTAGAATAAATAGTGTCAAGTCGACGCAGAAAATTACTTCCGCGATGAAAATGGTCGCAGCAGCTAAATTACGTCGGGCTCAAGAATATGCAGAGGAAGCTCGTCCTTACTCGGCTCGGATGGATCGTATGATCGCGGCTCTAGCAGGGAAGATGAGTGATGTAGGGGGGCCTAAATTATTGGCTGGGACAGGAAAAGATGACTGTTACTTATTAGTAGTGATGACCGCAGATAGAGGGCTTTGTGGTGGATTTAATTCTACTATTGTCCGGGCTAGCCGAAAACGTATCCGTCAATTGCAGGAAAACGGTAAGCAAGTTAAATTGCTATGTGTAGGACGGAAAGGCAGCGATCAGCTACAAAGGGATTGGGGTAACCTAATAACCGGCTCATTAGAAGGAATTACTAGAGGTAAAATAGAATTTTCAACTGTTGCAGATATTGGGTCACGGGTAATCAGTATGTTTGAGGCCGGCGAATTCGACATATGCTCAATTATCTTCAACCGATTTCAGTCAGCGATGACTCAAATTGTTACTGAACGGCAAATAATACCGGCTAGTATACCGGAAGCGCAGAATGAAGAAGAAACCCTGGGGATGTATGAGTATGAGCCGGATGAGACGGCTATTTTAGCAGAGTTATTGCCTCGAAATGTCTCGACCCAGTTATTTTCGGCTTTATTAGAGAATACAGCAAGTGAACATGGTGCTCGTATGACAGCTATGGATAGTGCTACCCGGAATGCGGGCGATATGATTGATAAATTGACGTTAACATATAACAGGACGCGACAAGCATTCATTACCAAAGAGTTAATAGAAATTATCTCGGGTGCTGAGGCATTATGAGTAAATGGCTAGCTTAATTTAATTATAAGATGGTTCTAGCGAATTGGATCAGAAGGAGTAACAAATGACTACTAATGCGACAGGCAAGATTACCCAGGTCATTGGGGCCGTTGTAGACGTACAATTTGAAGGAGAATTGCCAGCGATTTTGAATGCGTTGCATGCCCAGAACGGTGACAACCGTCTTGTGTTAGAGGTGGCGCAGCACCTTGGCGAAAGTATGGTCCGAACGATAGCTATGGATAGTACTGAAGGGTTGGTGCGAGGATCAGATGTTAGTGATACAGGAGAAGCTATCACCGTTCCAGTTGGGCCAGAGACGCTGGGCCGGCTCATCAATGTAATCGGAGAGGCGATTGATGACGGTAAACCTATCAAATCAAAGCTGTCGTGGCCGATCCATAGACCGGCGCCAGAATATGTCGATCAATCTACAGAAGCAGAGATCCTTGTAACAGGCATCAAAGTCGTTGATCTACTGGCACCATATGCGAAAGGCGGAAAGATCGGCTTGTTCGGGGGCGCCGGGGTCGGTAAAACGGTTATCATTATGGAGCTTATAAACAATATAGCCAAGGCTCATGGAGGCTATTCTGTTTTTGCTGGTGTTGGTGAAAGGACGCGAGAGGGCAACGATCTTTATCATGAGATGGTAGAATCGGGTGTAATAAAAGAGAATGGGGAAGCCGGATCAAAAGCAGCGCTTGTTTATGGTCAAATGAACGAGCCACCAGGGGCAAGATCTAGGGTCGCTCTTACAGGATTAACATTAGCTGAATATTTTAGAGACGAAGAGGGCCAAGATGTGCTGTTTTTCGTTGATAATATTTTCAGATTTACTCAAGCGGGTTCTGAGGTTTCCGCGCTTCTAGGGCGGATCCCATCGGCCGTTGGATATCAGCCGACACTAGCGACCGATATGGGTAATTTACAAGAGCGAATTACGTCTACAAATAAAGGATCGATAACGTCAGTTCAGGCTATTTATGTGCCTGCAGACGACTTAACTGATCCAGCACCAGCCACGTCTTTCTCTCATCTTGATGCTACTACAGTGCTAAGTAGACAAATCGCAGAACTTGGTATTTACCCAGCTGTTGACCCACTTGATTCTACGTCTCGTATGCTTGATCCGAGAATTATTGGGGATGAACACTACGGTGTTGCGCGACAAGTTCAAGAGGTTTTGCAAACATATAAATCACTGCAGGATATAATTGCAATTTTAGGTATGGACGAACTCTCTGAAGAGGATAGATTGACAGTTGCCCGGGCGCGTAAGATACAGCGGTTTATGTCTCAACCGTTCTTTGTGGCAGAAATTTTTACGGGTACGCCAGGAGTTTTGGTCCCATTGGAAGAAACAATTCGTGGTTTTAAAGAGATTGTGGAAGGTAAGCATGATGATCTGCCGGAGGCTGCTTTTTATATGGTAGGCACTATCGATGAAGCCATCGAAAAAGGTAAGCAATTGGCTGCTGAAGCAGCTTAAATAGACCGCTTTGAATAGAGAGTTTTCAAATGGCTGAAACAACACTTTTTGAATTGGTTTCTCCTGAACGTCTTATTATATCAAAAGATGTCAGTATGGTCGTAGTTCCTGGTACGGAGGGTTTATTTGGGGTGCTTCCTAGGCATACTAGTATGCTATCAGCACTCGCTCCAGGAGTTATCGATATTTATGAGGAGGATACGATTACGGAGCGTGTCTTTGTTATCAATGGATTTGCTGAAGTTACTGGAGAGAGATGTACTGTATTAGCGGAAGATGTAATTCCGATAGACAAACTAAACCCTGAAGAATTAGAAGAAACTATAGTAAAGATAAGAGCAAAAGTTAGCAGTATGGACCAAGCTGATGCCGATAGACTGAACAAACTTATCGTTCAAAAGGAAGCGGTGCTCCAGGCTATGCGAGCGGTAAAAACTTAGTAATTACAATAAATTGAGGTTATAAATATTGATAATAGTGCTTCGGAATCAGTATAAACTGGAGATTGCTATTTGTTTCCGTAGACTTCATATATTTTTTGTCTTTTAAAAATAGTGATAATGACATCTCGGTGGATATACTTGGTGAAACTCAATTAAACTTTTGTGGCATCTTGTAAGAATGTCGCCAGTGATACATGCGATAATTAAATACAAATGGTTGCCTGTTTCCTTTTTCATATTTATTATTTGGTTATTGGCTAATTCCTCTCACTAATATCTTGTCTGTTTAGTGTGCTTACTGTTGTTGTAAGCCGATCTGGAGATACTACAAAGATGGTAAGAAGGATAATTGTGACCGGCGCTGCGAGTGGAATAGGCGCAGCAATTTGCAAAAAACTGGCTGGTGACAATACACATTTCCTCGTGCACACTCGATCTAATAAGGCAGGCCTCGATAAAACAGCTGAGTATATAAGAAGCGCAGGAGGGAGCGTTGAAACAAAACTCTCTGACCTTTCAATCAAAGGTGAAGGTAGACAGTTGATAAAAGAAGCCATTCGATATTATGGTGGCTTGGATGTGATTATAGCAAATGCTGGATATGCAGATAATACACCGATTAGCAAAATAACAGATGTCGATTTCGAAAAGGCTCATAATACCATAACGCGCAGTTTTGTTGAATTAACTACTACAGCAATTCCATTTTTAAAAAAATCTGCTAACGCGCGTATCATAGGTATCAGTGCTTTTGGTCCGCACGTCTGGCGTACTCAAGTAATGCCGTTTGCTGCTACGGCGGCGGCAAAAAGTGCTCTGGAGAGCATAGCAAAAGCTTTAGCCCTTCAATTAGCACCTGCTGCTATTACTGTTAATATTATTGCACCTGGCTTTATAAAGAAGGATGCCGGTGCGCATGTTGCAATAGAACCAAAAGCCCTCGAGCAGGTTCGTGGTCAAATCCCCATGGGAAGAGTTGGTGAAGCGCACGAAATAGCATCAGTGGTTGCCTTTTGTGCCTCTCAAGAGAGTTCTTATTTAACTGGTCAAGTGATACACGTTAATGGCGGTCTTGTCTGATGGTTTGATTTTATATTTATATAAATGAAAGAAAAAAAATGACGTCTATTCAGTCGTGGGTTGGTTCGAAATTAGACGCCCAATCTGGCATCTTCCACTTGTCTGAGGAATGCTTGAAGGAAATAAACAATACGTTAGAAATACTTGATTCTAATTCTTTACCTTTTTTAGCCTTGTCACCGACAGATGTTGATATGCCATGCTTTAGGTCACTTGCTTGGCAGATCCGTGATGCACTTACAAAAGGATTGGGTTTTTGCATAGTGGATCGTTTGCCTCTAAATGATATGAGTAATTGTCAGGCAAAAACTATTTATTGGTTGCTTGCACAAATGGTTGGGCGCCCTGTCGCTCAAAAATGGTCAGATGGTCGTATGATTTACTCCGTAACTGATTTAGGAAAACCATCGGGAAATGGAGTTCGACCGGATGTCACCAACGAAGAACAAAGTTTTCATACTGATAATTCTTATAATGTTTCTCCACCTGACCACGTGGGTCTTTTATGTTTGCAACCTGCGGATAAAGGTGGCTTGAGCCGGATAGTTAATATGGTTTCTGTCATGGAATGCATGAACGAGGAATACCCTCGCCTTATCTCAAGGCTTTTTTCACCATATTTTTTTGATCGTCAACGTGAACATTCTGTTCTAGATAAGAGAACAATATTTACGCCAATTTTATCTGAGGATGCAGACGGTCTCCGTGTAAGGGTTTCCAGAAACCTTATTTACCAGGGTTACAAGCTTCAAGATACGGCAATTGATCAAACTAGTGAATCTGCTCTTGATGCCTTTTTTTCGATCATAGATGATCCAAAGATGTACATGGAATTTCAGTTCGAGCCTGGTCAGATGCAATTCCTTAATAATCGTTTAATAGGTCACAAACGTACTAGTTTTAGAGATCATCCAGACATAGATATGAAACGAAAATTATTAAGAGTTTGGCTGCGTGAGAAAGGTAAACGTTTTTATAATGGTTGATTAATGACAAGAGGCTTGGAAATTTAAATCAGTTTGTCATTAAGCCTCGTTCTTTTTCTCTTTAATATTCTTTTACCTGAAAAATAGATTCAATTGTTGACGGTATTCGGGCCATGACTAGATAGTGGTAGACCTATGTAAATTAAAATTTTTCTCTTGGGGATAGATAATGAAAGCTTCTGATTTGTTAGTAAAATGTTTAGAGGCGGAGGGGGTTGAGCGAATTTTTGGCGTCCCTGGTGAAGAAAATGCTGACACAATGATCTCGCTAATGGATAGCAAGATTGAATTTGTCTTATGCCGTCACGAGCAGTCTGCTGCATTCATGGCGGATGCATACGGAAGATTGACAGGTAAATCGGGGGTATGTTTGGCTACCTTAGGGCCCGGCGTTACAAACCTTGTCACAGGACTCGCTGACGCAAATATGGATAGGGCACCAACGGTTGCAATAATTGGTCAAGGCAGTACGCGAAGGCTACACAAAGAAAGCCATCAAAATATGGACTCGCTTTCCATGATGCGTCCAATCAGCAAGTGGGTGACGTCAATTGTTAATGCAGAAAGTATACCAGAGATTGTAAGGAAGGCATTTAAAGTAGCAGAAGCGGAAAAGCCTGGGGTAACGGTGATAGAGTTACCTGAAGATATTGCGGAAGATGATGTTAATCTGTTGCCGATGAAAGTCACTAAAACACGGCGACCAGCAGCAGATCATAAAGCGATAAAAGCAGCTGTAGACCTTGTCGCAGCTGCAAAAAATCCTATAATCATCGCGGGTAATGGCGCAGTAAGAAAAAGGGCATCAGATCAACTTAAGCGGTTTGCCCATAAATCGGGAATAGCCGTCGTCAGCACATTTATGGGCAAGGGAGCTGTTGCTCGCTCAGACGAGCATTGCCTGTTTACTATGGGGCTTCAAGGGGGTGATTATGTTAACTTAGCAGTGGATGAAGCAGACTTGGTGATCGCTGCTGGATATGACTTAGTAGAGTATGCCCCATCACTATGGAATAAAACACCTGGAAAGAAGTTGATCTCCCTTGATTTTGAACCAGCCGAGATAGATTCAGATTTTCCTGTAGATGTTGATGTAGTGGGAGATTTAGGCGATGCACTATGGCAAATGAGCGAAGAATTAAATAATCGTTTTGAGGGGAAGCTACCCCTTTTCGATATTAATGATCGAAAAAAATTACGAGACACTATAGTAGCCGATCTATTTGCCGAAGAGAACAATGCAAGTTTCCCCGCTAAACCGCAGAGAATCATAAATGATGTTCAGAAATTCCTTGGGCCAAGAGATATCGTTTTGAGTGATGTGGGTGCGCACAAGATGTGGATTTCTAGGTACTTTAATTGTGAAGAGCCCAACCGTTGTCTGATCTCTAATGGTTTCTGTACTATGGGGATTGCTCTGCCAGGTGGTATCGGCGCTCACTATGCTGAGCCCGATGTTCGGGTGCTTGGCCATCAGCGGCGATGCTGGGTTTCTTGATGAATGTTCAGGAATTAGAGACTGCTGTGCGACTTAAAATAAAGATGGTCCATATGGTTTGGGTTGACGGTGAGTATGGTTTAATCAAGTGGAAACAACAAAATGGGTTTGATGGGAAGCACTCAGACCTCAAGTTTGGTAACCCAAAATGGGAGCAATTAGCGCAATCATTTGGAATGTGGGGAAAAGAGGTGACTTCTGCTGAGGGTATTATGCCTGCTTTGGAGGAGGCATTTAGTCAGGATGGGCCGGCTCTTTTAGCTATCCCGGTTGATTATGCCGAGAATAGGAAGCTTACGGAGCGGTTAGGTAACATTGTGATGCCTATCTAAGGAATACTAACAATACTGAGGAAAGAAGATGCCAAAGGTCTTTGCGAACAATATAAATATAAATTATGAAGTACGAGGTATTACTAATAATCAAGTGGTAATGTTCTCAAACTCTTTGGCATCTAATCTTACAATGTGGGATTTGCAAGTAGAAAAGCTAATTGAAAATGATCTTTGTGTTGTCCGTTACGACAGCCGTGGGCATGGACAATCAGATTGTCCTACTGGACCATATACTATTGAAATGTTGTCTGATGATGCTGCTGCGTTGATAGACCAACTCGATATAGGGCCAATACATTTTTGTGGACTGTCAAAGGGAGGAATGGTTGCTCAGATGATGGGCGCACGGCACCCTGAAAAAATAAAAACTCTAACTATAGCGGATAGCGCGGCATATATGCCCGCTAAAGAAACGTGGGAGCAACGGATTATAGCCGTTCAGCAGGGTGGTATGAAGGCTATAGTTGATGGAACGCTCGAGCGTTGGATTACCGGTCCTGGCCAGAAGCGTTTGCCAGATCAAGTGGATTTGATAAGAGAAATGATCCTTAATACTAATCCAATAGGTTTTATGGCATGTAGTGAAGCGATCAAATCTATGGACTTACGACTTTCAAATCTGTCTATTCAAAAGACCAACTATAGTGATTTGTGGTGAACAAGACACAGGAACAACTCCTGAGCAGGCGGCTGAGATAGCGAATAGCATTCCCAGCGCAAAATTAGAACTCATTTCCAACGCAGCTCATCTAGCAAATATTGAGCAACCAGAGATTTTTAATACCCTTTTGGTGGATCACATAAAAGCACATCATTAAAGCTACAGAATAAAAAATCTAACCTATCTTAGCAATCTTCGTTTTGCATCTTCTTGGTTGAGTAGTGGATAATTTTTTGCAGGAACAAAGTCTAAGGGGTAGGAGCTATTGGCATTCACTCTCCAACTGGAGGCAGGATTAAAGCATTCTAAAAAAGGTGCTATCTGCTCGATTCTTTCCGCCGCAGACAGACCATCACCAATGTCTAAAGCACGATTAAATACCTTATCAGCGGCAAAGGCTGCCAGATCAATTCCAAAGCCAGGTGACCTGCCTTCAAATATTCCGTACTTTATGAAATGCATCCAGGGTGCCATACCTGGGACGTCCATGGAATCTTTTAAATCTGGATGTAAGTTTATATATTCGTCTATGTCAAAGAAACTACTAGAACCAAAAAAGTTATAGTGATCAAACACTTTGTCCAGTGACCCGTATGCTAAAACTTGTCCTTGTCCCATGAGAATAGCTTTATTGCAAGTTGCGCGGATTAGGTCCTCGGAATGAGATGCTAAAACTAAAATACTAGATTTATTTATAAACGTTTCTAAACGTTTTTTTGCCTGCTCCAGGAAAGTGCTATCACCCACCCCAATCCACTCGTCCATTAAAATGATATCAGGCTGGATCTCTGTTGCTATAGCAAATGCAAGACGCATTAGCATACCACTCGAGTATGTACGAAGTGGCATTTCTAGATAACTGCCAAGTCCTGTGAAGTTCGAAATATTATCCATAGAACTGAGGACCTCTGTTTTCGACAGCCCTAAAAAAAGCCCTCTAAGTAATATATTCTCACGCCCAGAAGATTCTAAATCAAAGCCTAATGAGATATCAAATAAAGGTGCGATTTTCCCATCGCATTGCACTCTTCCTGTAGTTGGCGGATAGACGCCAGCTAATGTTCGCAATAAAGTAGTTTTGCCAGCTCCATTATGTCCAATTAAACCAACTCTATCCCCCTGACTAAACTCTAGATTTATACTATCTAATGCACGAACAGTTACTGATCGTTTATAGTTAGACAGGCGGCCACCGATAATCGTCTCTGCAAGCCCTCCTCGTAGCGACCTTGACTTCGAGTCGAATATTGGGAAATCTATAGATACGTTTTCAAGAATGATATGAGACATTTTTAATTCTGTTAAAGCCAGTATACTAATTTACGTTTCATTTTAGCTGCGACAGGTATATATTATACACCATCCTGTCACCGTTATACATAAAAGTATTAGCCATGTTTCTATTGGTACAGGGTTGCCTAGAACAGGGCCTCGGATACTTTCTACGAAGTGATAAAAAGGGTTGTATAACAAAATAAATTGCCTATCGGGTAAAAGGGATGGGTCCCAAATAATGGGCGTAACAAAAAAACTCAATTGGATGATGCTACTAACAGTGGGATTTAGATCTCTATAGCGTGCGCACAGTAAACCTAAAAGTAAAGCGCACCAGAGCCCATTAAGGATAAATAAAATAATACCTGCCAATAAGAAAAGCGTATGATAGTTCACGCTGACTTTGAATAAAAACATAACGACAATGATGACCACCGAGTTGTGGGCAAGCGTAATTATATTTTTATACATTAGCCTATAAACGTGAATCGAAAGGGGTAATTTTATCTGTTTGATGATCCCTTCTGCACTCACAAACGCATTGCAACCGTCCAACAATATGCCTGAAATTAACTGCCAAACTATAAAGCCGACTGTCAAGAAGGGCAGGTATGTAGCGAGATCTATTTTAAATAGGCTCGCATACAAGAAGCCAAGGGCTCCAATGAGTACTCCCATACTAATCGTAAGCCATAAGGGGCCTAGGAGGGACCTTTGATACCGTTGCTGAATATCTCTCCAACCAAGACTGGTCCAAAGGTGGTACATTCTAAACCCATCGATAATGTCGTTAGTGATGTCGCGAATGTCGGAGACCGAATTGTTATCAAGTTTAGGTATTTTTTTCAAGTAACTCTCTTATTTCATTAGCCAGCGTTAACAATGCAGAAGGCCGAGCCTATTTCACCCTGTTCGTAGTATATGTCTTCAGCATCGCCGTTGCTATATAATTTCATATTCATTCTAAGCGCCGGCGTTTTCTACTTAATGTTGGATTGTTTTGTTGCCATCATTGCATTTGGTTTAGGATTTGATAATAAAGTTTTCTAGACGGTTATGTGAGGAGCAATATTTTTATTATAGTATAATACTCAAATGAATACCGCTGTGTTAAGTATTCCCAATATTGATTGCGATTAAAAAAATATCTTGGTGCGTTCAGTTGTTGTATAAGTAAAAAGTTGCTCTTCCTTTTAGATTTTTAAATAGCTCTTAACTGAAAGTTATCCATTTGTCCGAATTAAATGAAAAGCTGAAAAAAGTCAGTGCCGATGAGGTCAATTACGATCAAATATACTATGAAAATTATAATGGAAGCGCGTACGGTAGAACACCCGAATGGCTTACGTTTTTTGATGGGATAAGTAAGCATATTGTTGAGACGTTATCCCCAAATACTGTTTTAGATGTCGGTTGCGCATACGGCCTTTTAGTCGAAACATTAAGAGATAGGGGGGTTGAAGCATTTGGAATCGATATATCAGAATATGCAATTGGCCAATCTAGGCCAGACCTCAAAGAATTCCTAAGCGTGCAATCGATACTAAAACCGATTCAAAAAAGATATGATTTAATTATATCTATCGAAGTTGTTGAGCACATAGAAGAGAAAAACTGTGATCTGTTGATCAAGAATTTATGCGATGCATCGGATCAAGTGCTGTTGTCCACAATCCCTGATGATTTTGACGATCCCACTCATTTTAACGTCCAAGCGCCAATCTATTGGATAGAAAAGTTTTCCCAGTATGGGTTCGAGCCAGATAGTTCGTATAACGCTGATTTCCTCACACCTTATTCGATCTTATTCAGGAAAGGTTGCAAACTAGAGCACTCGAATTTCTATAATTTGTATGGGGAGAAAAAACTTTTAGATTTATATTTCTCAAGAGTTACTCATGAACGGAACCTTCAAGTAACTCAAATATCTAACCTAGAGGAGGGCATAAAGAAAAAAAAGTCGGTAATAGAGTCGTTAGAAATTGCATTGACTAAAAGTCATAAACATATTGAAAACCTCCAAGAGAGCGTATCTATTGAAACGACAGCGCGCAAATTTTATCAGGAGCAAAATCACAAGATACAGTCTTCGTGGTTTTGGAGAATACTTCTCCCTTTCAGGATCGCAGCTAAAATTCGTAGATCACTTACCCCTTTGTTTTCAAAAATTTTAGAAAAGTCCAATGATGAATCCTTTTTAGAATGTGACGGGGATGGTTTTAACGGTTGGGGCCTGTTCGTCACAAAACTCAGAAACGAAAATAACGTTATTTTTAAGTTGACGGCGAATACACAGAAAGGGCCGCAAAGGGTTGTTGCTCTGCCAGTTGTTGATGTTGGAACTAAACGAGCCTGGGTTTTTCGTAATAAAGTTGAATTTCAGCGATATTCTGCAGACGTATCCTATGGACAACCAACAGAGATCCAGTTTTTGAGTATAAGCAGTGTCTCGGCCCTGATAAAACTAATGATATATCGGTGGTCAAGGGGTAAAGGCTTTAAGTCAGGGGTTAGTTTTTTTTCAAAATGTTTATCATATGTGGTGAAAGGAAAGCCGGGCCTAATTTTTGAGGAAATTTGGCCTACGGCAAACAATCCCTTCAATAAATATGAGACTTGGATAGATCAGTTTGATCGACCAGGGAGCCAAAAAAACGTTATGGATTGGCTCACGCAACTAAAATATCAACCATTGATATCAATTATTTTGCCAACCTACAATTCTGATTTGAAGTTTTTATCTGCTGCCATAAACTCACTTCAATCGCAATCATATGGGAATTGGCAGCTTTGCATAGCGGATGACTGCTCTTCCAATGAACCAGTTAAAAAATATCTAAATACACTGGCGGCTAACCAACGCATCGACATAACATTCCGTGATAGTAACGGTCATATCTCCGCAGCCAGTAACTCAGCGATAGAATTAGCCAAGGGTGAATTCATAGCATTTCTAGATCACGATGATCTACTCCATCCTCACGCTTTAGCGTGTGTCGTGGGAGAGTTGAATAAAAACCCAACTTATGACTTGATCTATACGGATGAGGATAAGATTAACGAATGGGGATACCGTAGCGACCCCCATTTTAAATCTGATTGGAATCCAGACTTGCTACTCTCGCAAAATTATGTGTGTCATTTTGCGATTTACCGAGCAAAAATATTAATGGAAATTGGATGCCTGAGAGAGGGTTTCGAGGGCGCCCAAGATTATGACCTGGTTTTGAGGTATACTGAACAAACGAATAAAATACTTCATATCCCTCGCGTTCTTTATCATTGGCGAGCAGTTCAAGGTTCGACCGCCTTGTTGGGCTCAGAAAAAAAATATGCTGAAGAACGCGCACAGAAAGCACTTCAAGAAGCTGTCCAAAGGCGAGGTTTAGGGGCCGTTGTAATGCCGTCAGGTATTGGTGCATTTCATAGAATAAAATATGATATATCGGCAATTAATCCCCTTGTTTCCATAATAATACCGACACGAGACCGCATCGAATTAGTTAAGGTCTGTATTGATGGAATTATTAACAAAACCAGCTATAAAAACTGGGAAATTTTAATTATCGATAACGACAGTAAGGAAAAAGAAAGCCTTCAATACTTCGACAGTCTCCAATCCGAACAAATAAGAGTTTTGAAATTTGAGGGAGAGTTCAATTATTCTGCAATTAATAATTTTGGTGCGAAAGAATCAACAGGAGAAGTCTTAGTACTGTTAAATAATGATATCGAGGTTATCGATTCGGGATGGCTTACGGAACTTGTGTCACATGCAACGCGACCCGAGATAGGTGCGGTGGGTGGCAGGCTTTATTATTCAGATGACCATGTTCAGCACGATGGCATTATTGTAGGAATTGGTGGTGTCGCGGGATATGCGCATCCGAGATTGAAGAGAGATTCCGTGGGAACTTTTGGTGGTAGCCGGTTAATAAGAAATTACTCGGCGGTGACTGCCGCCGTTCTGGCGATAAGAAAGTGTATTTTTGAAGAAGTAAACGGATTAGACGAAGTTAATTTAAAAGTTGCATTTAATGATGTTGATTTTTGCCTTCGTGTTGGGGAAGCCGGGTACCGAAATCTCTATACACCATATTGTGAATTATATCACCATGAATCACTCTCCCGTGGCCCAGATATTGGCGCTGGGAAGTCAGCGAGATTCGAAAAAGAGGTTCATTATATGAAGGAAAGGTGGTCTAATGCTATCTCGAGAGATCCCTACTATAATGCAAATCTGTCCTTGAACCATGGGTACTCGATAGATGCAAATAGGGGGTTAGGCTGGCCGTGGGAACGAGATGAATAACTTTTTTGAGTATTCAGATAATGTATGAACAACGACGTCAATTTTTACACAATTTAATTAGCAATAACGAACTACTGGGTCTAGAAATAGGCGGGTTAGATAGACCCTTAGTGGTTAGGAGCGAGCTGCCAGAGGGCAGCGAAATACTTTATGCTGATCATTTGTCTACCGAGGATTTAAAAAGGAAGTATAAGGCGGATCAAACTGTTGATTTAGATGCATTGGTTGAGGTGGATATTGTATGTGCGTCAGGTGATTTAGGTGCTAACTTAGATGGGCGCCTTGTTGATTACATTGTCGCTTCTCATGTCGTAGAGCATATACCGAACCCAATCCGCTGGCTGCAAATGTTGTTTGATGCCTTGCGCCCTGGAGGGTTTGTTTTTTTGGTGGTTCCTGACAAACGTTTTACTTTTGATTTTCAGCGACCAACTACCACTTTTGGAGAAATGCTAGAATCATTTCTTTCTAATAAAAAAATTCCTTCAGTAAAAGACGTCTTTGATCACCATTCCAGTGCTGTGATGATCGACGCCAGCCGAGTTTGGAAAGGTGTATTGGGAAAGGAAGAGTTAGTCCCCCTTGCATCTAATGAAAATGCTTTTCAGTATGCTCAGGAGGTACATGAGGATGGAGTTTATCATGATGTCCATATAAGTATTTTCACGCCCTTAAGCTTTTTTATGATAGTAGAAAGTCTTATTGAAACTAAACTTTTAATGCCAGAAATTATCGACTTTCAGGATACGAGTGCTAATGATATTGAGTTTTTTGTGGGTCTAAAGAAACCTTTGGACATAAAAAAAAATATTAAAGAGTTGTGTGTCGCGTCGTTGCCATCGTTACCATTGGACTCTGTTATCTCACCATATATGCCCCAAGTTGCATCATTGAGTGCGTCCCTGGCAAAATTAACTGATATTCACGAAGACTTTCAAAATTCCTTTGCCCGCGTAGAAACAGAACTCCATGGTTCAAAGAGTGAAGTTAAATTAATTGAAAAGAGATTAGAGTTAGCACAAAAAGTGTTAGATAGACGAAGTATAAGATTTGTTATGATGCTAACTCATAATATTTTCAAAATAGTGCGGCTTTTTAAGCGTAAGTGATTTGAAATGGTGGTGGGACGATAAAACTTATATTGATTATCTTTCAAGCCCATCTATTCACAATTAAGGAAGTAATAAGCTGCAAAATTTATATTTTGAAAATAATAATGGGTTATTTAATTAACTACTGGTCAAAAGATTATTAGGGTTTATAGTTTATTACTTATTATCCACAAAGGGGTCACGGTTTTTATGTGATTGTTAATTAGAAACATATCTATGTATTATAAGTTAAAATTTGAACGTTGCGCAGCTTTTCCTTATCAAAGCGTTTTAATTCAATGAGTTTTGAGCGAAGATTCTTATGACGTGGATTGCCCTTTCTAAGAAAGAACATTTGGATAAGGCAATAAGTGCAAATCGAAATTATTTATTCGCCAAAAAGATTATCCTGTCTCCAGTTGCTAGTTTTGAAATAAGCCAAGCGGTTTCTGCAGTCCCTTTGGTTTTTGCGCCACTGGATGAAAATTATCAACTGTGCAGTGTCTTGGGTATGGAACAAGGTAAAAATTTAATGATAGATCAAGAAGGGCGCTGGGGAGCAAAATTTATACCGGCAATTCTGCAGGCTCATCCTTTTGCAATTGGGCAGTTAGAAAATGGCGGCAATACAATACTGTTCAAAAAAGATAACGATTTCATCGTAAACCGGGGAGAGGGAGACCCTTTATTTAATGAAGATGGTAGCGAGGGGCATATCTTAAAAAAGTATGTTCAACTTCTCACAAATATTAGAAAAAGTGAATCGTATCTCCAGCGCGCCTGCGTTTTGATAAGAGATTTAGAATTACTTCAACCTTGCCCTATTAAGGTACAAAAGGCAGATGGTGCATTTTTGAATTTACAAGGGTTGTCAACTATCGATGTAAATAAGCTTCGAGAACTTGAAGAGGAGAAGTTTCTAAAGTTGAGGGAATATGGTGCCTTAGAACTCATATATGCTCATTTATATTCTATGGGTTGTTTCAACCATCTCACAGCAATCATGAATTTAAAAGAACGAGACGCGGGCGATTTAAAACAACTAGGCGAAGAGATCTTTGCAACTGAAGATTATGGACTTAACTTCGATTTTACTTAGGCTCATAGGTTTTTAGTGTGGAATTAAGTTTGTTCCTGAAGTCCCATAATGACCTTTTAAAAACAAATCAAGACAATAGTTGTTTCACTTTCCTTCACTAATAAAAAATTTTACGCTCAGTATGTTCAGAAAACTATTGGTAAAATATTTGGCTAATTCAACCAAGAATATTAGAGTACTCGACGCTGAAAATATTAGTTGTGATCGCGCTTGTTACAAAAACTTATGGATGTTCTCATAGTCAAATATTTGATTAGAAAAATGAAATTAAAGACCCGTTTTTGGATGTGGTGCCTGCATAGGGATTGTTGGCGATAGAAGTGGCGTATATTATGTAAACACAGTTGCAGGAAATTTACAGGTGCACGGAGCTTTTTGATAACTAGAATTATTATGTCTATAGCGCTCAGATAGTCTGAGCCCGTATTAACAAATACTATCCATTTAATCCCATCTCACATAGAGCGAAAAACCGAAATATGGTGACCTTTGAAGAATATATTTTGTATTTAAGCGATAAGTTTAGAAAATGGTATGATTGATGTGTCTTGTTTGTGAAATAAAGTCGGTAACAGAACATTTATCAATAACAAAACAATTTGTGACACTTGGCCCCAAATGGGGAGATAGTCAAGTTGTTGGCTCTAAAGGGGCTATTGTATCATATAGCTTTGCGACGGAAAACTTTACCGAACAATTTGGGTTTTTTGATTCTTTTATTCCGGAAGGGCCTTTCCAGAGAGAAATAACAACATCGTTTTCAGCTTGGGAGAATGTAGCAGATATAAGGTTTGAGCTTGTTTCAGATTCTAGCAATGTCGATATTAGATTTGGTTGGCGAGATATCGATGGTAATTCAGGAGTGTTAGGGGAAACAACTATTCCTTCGTCTGGTCCCCTAGACGGGGTTGTTGTGGCATTAGACGTCAATGAGGATTGGTTTCTCTCTGGGGACGCCCCGGCAAATCAAATAGATTTTTCTTCTACTGTCACCCATGAAATAGGTCACGCGATTGGTATAGATCATTCTGAAGTCGAGCAAGCATTAATGAATGCGAGCTATTCATCAACCATATTTAATATTCAACGAGATGATATTGACGCGGCGATTGCTATCTATGGATCAAATGATGTTCAGAGAACGGATGTATACCGGTTTTATAACCCCACTACCGGGGGGCATTTTTTCACTGCTGATGTCCCAGAAAAAATTGTTGTGGAAGAAAATAATAGTTTCTTGGCCGAGGGTACAGGTTTTGAAGCAATGTTTAGGGCGGATACAGAAATTTCGGGTTCGGTCCCTATTTACCGTTTTTTTAATTCAGAATTAGGTAGTCATTTCTTTACAGCTTCCGAGTTAGAAAAAGATCACGTTGGGATATTAGACGGATTCATCTATGAAGGTGTTGGATTTAGGGCTTTTAATGAAAATACTTCTTCAACAATTCCAATACATAGATTCTTTAATCAGGACTCAGGGGGGCATTTTTTTACTGCAAGCCAAAACGAAAAGGATGCAGTTATGGATATTCCACAATTTAATTACGAGGGTGAGGCATTTTATGCATTCGCCGATCAAAACATTTAATTATTTTATCTTTTTGTATTCTTAATTTTACCTTTTAAAAGGTAAAATTACATCAGTATTGTATGCAAAATAGAAGAAAGTAGATGAAGTTGCGAAGAGTCCACTGGACATTTTTGTTCGTGTACAGTAACTTATTAACTATAGTTTGATGTTGCTTTTTGTTTTGGAGCGTTTGGAATGTTAGCAGATTTGCCGCAGAAGGTTAGGGAAGTAAATAATACGGCTGAGCTAAGGAAAAAGGCTGGACATTGGCTGCGAGCAAGACGCTGTGAATTAGGGTTATCCCAGCGTGAGTTAGCACAGCGTGTTAATATGGAATATTACACTTTTATATCACAGATAGAAGCAGGGCGTGGAAGGGTGCCTGCGGACCGGCTTAGGGTCTGGTCAGAAGCATTAGAGATGGATCGCAAGGAATTTGCGATGAACTTGATGCAGTATTATGACCCTTACACCTATGAGATGGTATTCGGGTCGAAGGGTTGAAGAAAGATATTTAATAAGTTAAAAGAAGAGTTGTCGTCTTCTTGTTCTAGGCACTTGACGTTATGAGCATACTATCCTTTAGAATCAAAAAAGAGGTTTCAGATCCCCAAAAATCGGGATATTGGAGCAACCAAGATATAGCGGAGTTCTACAGGGCTGTAGATATTTTGAAGCAGGCGGGCCTCAACACAGATGTCGATTCGGGTGTCACAGATGAGGGGGATCCTTGGTTTGTTTTTATGCGGCAAGATAATAGAGATGTTCTTGCGCATTTCGCTCAGATTGACGGGATTTTTATCGCTGTAAGTTCGCTAAGCCAAGAGGTTTACAAAGGGCGCAACATTAGGAATATTGTTGACCAATTGCTTGATCGGAATCCTGTTTTGGTACCGCAAAATAAAGGTGACGGTCGATTGTTTCTGCATCCCGCGGCTGCTCTCTCGGCGTTTTTAGCTGCCGCATTCATATTGACT
>CAXYEO010000052.1:0-17989 GCA_964276085.1 uncultured Thalassobaculaceae bacterium
TATGGCTCGATCAATGGGGCATTGGTTTTTAATGAATATATTAAGACTGCACAGGGAGACTGGGCATTTTGATGCATTGCGGGCGAAAAAAATTTGGCCGCCAGAGATAGCGTTTGATACAGATTCAGTTTCGGTCGGCATCTTGGGGCTAGGCTATCTTGGAACGCATGTAGCCCAAATGTTAAAGGCTGTCGGGTTGAATGTGCAAGGCTGGAGCCGAACAGAAAAAAATTTAGATGGCATTCAATCGTTTTCAGGTGAGTTGGGACTGGATCAGATGTTAGCTAACACTAATTTTTTGGCGTGTATCCTGCCAAACACTCAGGCTACAAAGGGTATACTGAATTTGCGAGTTTTCAATAAAATGCCGCAAGGCTCATATATCCTTAATGCAGGGAGAGGATCACAGCTTGTAGAGCCAGATCTTTTAGAGGCATTGGACAATGGACAAATTAGGGGGGCTGCTTTGGATGTTTTTGAAACTGAACCACTGCCAATTAACCACCCTTTCTGGACGGATGAAAGAATTTTATTTACCCCTCATCATGCGGCAGAAGTATTTTTGCCTGCCGTCGTTAAAACATTTCTCGATAACATCTATCGAAGTAGAAATAATCAGCCTCTTATAGGATTAGTAGACGAGGATTTGGGGTATTAACTAAAACGATCTTTAAGCATATGGTATATGCCCCTTATCCCTTGGGCTTCGCCACCTTCTGGCCTCCCTGGCCTAGTATTATTATTGTAGGACATTAGGTCTATATGGGCCCAGGGGGTGTTAGGCTCGACAAAATGTTCCAGGAAGAGTGCGGCGGTAATTGCTCCCCCATATGGAGTTGAACCTGTACTGGAGAGATCTGCTACCTCTGATTTTAGCATAGACCTATAGCCTGCCCAAAGAGGAAGTCTCCATAGAGGATCTTCTGTCTCTGTGCCATATTGGATTAGAGAATCAGCAAGCTGGTCATCATTGCAAAAAAGTGCTGGGACATCTGTTCCCATTGCTACTCTTGCTGCTCCAGTTAAGGTGGCAAAATCAATTATCATAGAAGGCTTATCGCGAGTAGCTTCTGTTAACGCATCGGAAAGTACCAGTCTCCCCTCGGCATCAGTATTGCCAACTTCTACAGTTAAACCCTTTCTGGTTTGTAAAACGTCTCGGGGTCTAAAGGCATTGCCCGAAATAGCATTTTCTACAGCGGGGACTAGAACCCTTAATCTAATGGGTAATTTGGCGTCCATTATCATATGCGCTAATCCAAGTACTTGCGCCGCGCCACCCATATCTTTTTTCATATTGAGCATGCCTGAGGCAGGTTTGATATCTAAGCCTCCACTATCGAAGCAAACACCCTTGCCCACTAATGTCACTTTAGGTGCATCTGTCTTCCCCCATTTGAGATCAATTAGACTTGGCTTTGATGCTGAAGCCCTACCGACCGCGTGAATAGAGGGATAGTTTTTTCGTAACAAATCTGACCCAGAGATTATGGTTATTTTTGCCTTATGATCTTTTGCTAATTGTCTTGAAACTTTTACCAAGTCTTCAGGAGCCATATCATTTGCGGGGGTATTTATTAAATCTCGCGTTAGATTAATACCCAATATTATACGGTTAACATCTTTTTTGTCGGCACTAATGGGCCAAACCAACTCGGTCTTTAGTTTATTTTGTTTTTTATACTTGTCGAAAGTGTATGTTCCTAAACCCCATCCAATACAAGCGCGGGTGGCCGCCGATGGCGATAATTCCTTGTTTAAATAATATCGCCCACTAGGTAACGACTTGGGAAGTCCAGCTAGATCCCAGATGCCCCCACCCGTTTCATCGCTTTCTTCCACACCTACAAATATCTCAAATGGGAAATTTTCTGTTTCAGGTAAATAACAAATTGTACCCGAGCCAGCAGAAAAACCGACTTTTTCGAACCATTTATATTTAATATTTATATTCAATTTTTTTTGCTTGGTAAGTTCAGATTTTGTAATTGGTGTAATGGGAATAGACGAAGAGTTCATTTTTGTCGCAAAGGCCATTTTGTTTTTCCAATAAGAATCAAGTTTTATCCTATTATTTGTACTTGTTTGAGAGCCTATGCTCAAGGTAGCTAATAACCCCACTAATAATAATTACTTATTAAAGTTGGTTGCGTTCTTTGTATTAACGGGCTCATATAGAGTTCCCGGTGACTTTTAGGAGTACCGATATGAACGATGTTACTTTAATAATGGGAAATAAGAATTATTCACCATGGTCTCTTACGGCTTGGTTGACAGCAAAAACAGCGGGTATAAATTTTGACGAAGTCACCATCCCCTTAGGTTCAGTGAATTCTAGACAAGAAATTCTTCGTTATTGGTATAATGGCAAAGTCCCAATATTGAAACATGGAGAAGTCACTGTTTGGGAGAGTATTTCGATCTGTGAATATATGGCAGAAATGAGTCCAAATAATAGTCTTTGGCCATCTAACTCAAGACACCGTGCAATTGCACGGTCGTTATCCTCCGAAGTCCATGCAGGCTTTAACTCGCTCCGAGAACAAATGCCAATGAATATCCGAGGAAAGTTTTCTTCGGAATTAAAAACACCTAGCGTCCAAGAGGAAATAAATAGAATCTTAGCAATATGGAGGCGTTGTCGCGAGAGATTTGGTGAAAACCTAGAAGGGCCATTTCTTTTTGGTTCATTCTCGATCCTGGATGCATTTTTTGCTCCTTTGGTAACTCAATTTAATACGTATTCTGTAGATGTAGATGATGTAGAGAATGAATATATAGATGCTATTTCGAGCTTGCCATGGATGGAGATTTGGACAAAGGCTGCTCACGACGAACCGATGATTATCGATGAACTAGAACGCTAGTAATTCTAAAGTAGACCCTTCTTATTTAGAATTAAAGAAGGGAAAAGGCCCTAAAAGGCTAAATAAATAAAAATGGCATTAAAATTAGAGCGCTTAAAATATTAGAAGTGAAATACAGTCGAAGGGATCTACGAATATCATTTGTACTAAGATTTGGATTACCATTTCCCATCCAAGGATCATCGACGGGGACCCCCTCGTATACCCGAGGACCTGCTAGCCGTATATCTAAAGCTCCGGCCATTGCAGCCTCTGGCCAGCCAGCGTTGACTGAACGGTGCTGGTTAGCGTCCGTCAAACTTACCCTTAAAGCTCGAAACCCTCTAGCGGAAGGAATGAATGTAGCGGTTAGGCAAATTAGTAACGCAGTTAATCTAGCTGGAATGAAGTTAGCAATATCATCTAGCCTCGCTGATGCCCAGCCAAACGAAGTATATTTATCATTGAGATGTCCGACCATACTATCAGCCGTATTTAACGTTTTATACATTAAAATACCTGGGATACCCGCCAGCAAATACCAGAAAATGGGGGCTATAACTCCATCAGAAAAATTTTCGCTTAGTGATTCTATTGACGCTCTGCAAACGCCTGCTTCATCAAGATAGGACGGGTCGCGGCCCACAATATGGGAAACTGCTATCCGGGCCGTTATAATGCCACCTGACCTAAAAGCGTTAGCGACATTTCTAACGTGCCTGTAAAGGCTATTTTGAGCTATAAAAATTGAAACGAGCAACGCTTCAATATAGTAGTTTACTTCAATAAATTTTAATACGAACTGTGTAGCCCATCCAATGAAGCCAGCAATAAAGAGGCAAATTATTATAAAAAAGACCCCAAGTAACTTTCTCGTCAGATTTGTTAAATCTGGTTTGTTTAAAAGCAAATCAAGTTTATTGATCATATGACCTATTATTGCGATAGGGTGGGGTATCCTGCGGTAAAACCAATTTGGGTCACCTATTACAGCGTCGATAGCCAAAGCGAGCAGAAGTACTGATACGTTGTCAAATAACATCATTCAATTAAACTACTGAGGATCAATTAATTTTAATCAATTGTTGCAGTCCAGGGACGCTCGGTAGCATTGCTTTTTTCGTAATCTTGGATAAGCTGACTGTATTTCAGTGTTAGGTCTATATCGTCCAAACCCTCGATGAGAGTTTGCTTTCTGAAAGCATCTATCTCAAAAGTGTAATTTGTTCCATTGGGCAAATGAAGGACCTGGTTTTCAAGATCCACCTCAATTTTGGCAGTATTTGCTGTTTTTAGCGTTTGCCAAATAACTTCAATTTTTTTTCTGTCTAATTCGATAGGAAGCAAACCATTTTTTATAGAATTATTATAGAAAATATCACCAAAGCTGGGAGCAATCACGCAGCGGATCCCTGCATCAAAAAGTGCATAAACTGCTGATTCTCTTGAAGAACCACAGCCAAAGTTTGTGTCTGTAACTAAAATTTGTGTCCCACTATTCTCTGGCATATTTAAAATAAATTTAGGGTCTAGTTCTCCATCTGACTTTCGACGTATATCGTGAAATAGAAAATCTCCATGGTTGGTGTTACGCGGTGTTTTAAGGAACCGCGCAGGTATGATTTGATCTGTATCCATGTTGGCGATTTGAAGCGAAGCAGCAGTTGCTTCAAGTTTTTTGAAAGCTTCCATTATAAATCTACCGTTGTAAGTTCTCTAACATCGGTTATCCGTCCTGTTACGGCTGCAGCTGCTGCCATTGCCGGGCTCATTAGATGCGTTCTACTTCCAGGCCCTTGCCTACCCCTAAAGTTTCTATTGCTCGTGGAGGCACACCTTTCTCCTGGAGGAGTTATATCACCATTCATTCCTACACACATAGAACAACCCGTAGCTCGCCAATCAAAACCAGCTTCAATAAAAATTTGATCCAGGCCTTCATTTTCTGCTTGTATTTTTATCATAGCTGAACCTGGGACTATGATGGCAGGAATTTGAGTTTTTCTGCCTCGGGCGACTGCTGCTGCGGATCTTAAATCTTCTATGCGAGAATTAGTACATGACCCAATAAATACGCGATCAACCTTTATGTCTTTCAGATTAGTACCTGCGGTGAGACCCATGTATTTTAATGTAAGTTCTAGGGCTAAGCGGCGAGATTCATCTGGTTCTCTGCTAGGATCTGGTATTTCTCCTGTTACAGGCAAAGCCTCCTCTGGGCTATTACCCCACGTAAGAGATGGAGCAATATCTGAGGCCTTAATATAAACTTCCCTATCGAAGGCGGCTTCTTTATCTGAAAAAAGAGTCTCCCAGTCTCTAAGAGCGAGGTCCCAATTATTATTTTTAGGCGAATGTTTTCCGGCCTTTAATATATTCGAATGTTTTCTCGTCTGGGGCAACCATACCGGCTCGTCCACCCCGCCTCTATAGACATATTACACATAGTCATCCTGCCTTCTATGGATAGATTTCTTACGGTCGAACCTGCATATTCGATCATGTAACCAGTAGCGCCATTAGCTCCAATTACTGAAATCAAATGAAGAATAACATCTTTTGCAACTAACGCCAGGGCTTAAGTTCACCTTCTATATTAATCCGCATAGTTTTCGGTTTTTCCTGCCAAAGTGTTTGCGTGGCAAGTACATGAGCAACTTCTGAGGCTCCTATGCCAAAAAGCTAAACATCCAAGGGCACCGTGGGTAGCAGTGTGACTATCACCGCCAAACCAGCGTAATCCCGGGCAATGTGAGCCCTTGTTCTGGTCCAGTAACATGAACGATACCCTGTTCTGGGGTGCCTATTCCATACAATTGGATACCCAGCTTTTTGTGTGTTTTTTGTTAATTTTTCTATTGGAATGCGCAATGCCTCCTCTTCGTTTCCAAGTTCCGGGGCTTTGGTGGAAACGTAATGGTCTGCAATTCCAAATGTCAGGTCAGGGTCTCCTAATTATTCTATTTTCTCTTTCTAATTTATCGAATGCATGGAACGAACCCTCATGACAAAGATGCCGATCAATTGCTAGGAGACTGGTCCCATCTTCACGCTCAAAAATAACGTGACGTGACCAAATTTTTTCGAAAAGCGTTTGCGGTTTACTCACGATGATCCCTTTATCTATTTTTCCCTACGAATTTTCTTTTACCACCATTGGTATCCCCGCGACCATCAGTAATACGTTTTCTGCTTCTATAGCCAATTTTTGATGAAGTTTTCCAGACAGATCGCGAAATTTACGCGCCATGGAGTTTTCAGGCACAATACCTAAGCCCACTTCACTCGATATTAAAATTACTTCTCCAGGGCAAGCCTCGATTGTTGCAAGTAATTCATCTATCGCTTTATCAATGTCTATCCCTGCTAATAGCAAATTCGTTAACCAAAGCGTCAAACAATCAATTAAAATACAATTATTTATGGTTGCATTATTTTTTATTGCTTCGCTGAGTTCTAAAGGAGCCTCGACATCTTTCCAATTTTTGCCATTCCTTCTTTGTTTATGAATTTTGACCCTATCCTTCATTTCATCGTCCCAAGCCTGAGCCGTGAAGATATAGACGGGAGAAGAGAAACGCTCTAGCACGAGCATCTCTCCATGTGCGCTCTTTCCAGATCGTGCCCCACCAAGAATAAGAGTAACTTTTTGCATTTCGACTAACTCAAGTAATTGAAAGCTGTTAACGAACCATTCCACGAGCTTTAGCTCGTGGGTCGCCTATTGCGGTTGCTATATTCTCTGTGTCTATGTTTATGGCCTGAACTACACCCATACTTGTATCTCTTCCTGGGGACTTGACATATTTTAATCGTAATTTAGTTGCAAGTGGCTCGGCTATATATTGAAGGTCCTCATCTGACATCATTGTTTCAGCTTCAGCGTGCAGTTTAGGCTCGGTTATTGATTTGTATAGCGATTTTCCCTCAACTTTCAGCCTGTAAAGAACTTGCATTAATGAGGTTGGTATTCGAGTAGAACCAGAAGCCCCTATTGCCGTTATGACTCGTCCATCTTTTAATAATAGGGTGGGCATCATACTACTTATTGGTCGGTTTCCCCCCAATACGGCATTTGGATTATCAGGCCACGGGCTGAATAGTGCCATTGAATTATTCATCAGTATCCCTGTCTCTGGGATAACGACCCCAGAATGATTATTGTTTGAATATGTCAAACAGGCAGCATTTCCTGCCGAGTCAATAGTGCAAAGGCTTGTCGTTTCGGCTGACTCTGAAGCATTTGCCTCCGGTATGAATGCTGGGTCCCCAAAATTTTGACGCCGATTTGAAAACATATTAAGCATAGCTTCTGCTAATACTTGATGCGAATCTTCATTTTTATATGTGGAATTTAATGAGGCTAGGCCAGAAAATACTAGTGGCCCTGATGAGGGAGCGGGCGACGTCAAAACATCTAAGCCACGAAACCTGAAATGGCTTGGGTTGCGCCAAACAGCCTGGTAATTACGCAAATCATCATCAGTTAAAAAGCCATTATTTTTAACAATATCTTTGATGATAGCTTGACCAATATCTCCATTATAAAATGCATCAGCTCCATATTTTGTAATTTCTTTTAGTGTTGCGGCATAGTCGACATTCTTTATTATTTCACCTTCATATAGCGCCGAGTTATCTGGTTTTAAATATAGAGTTTGACATGCATGGGTAGTTTTTAAAACGTTAGCAGTGCGTGACATTCGAAGGGCGCCTTTGTAAGAGATAGGAAACCCCTTCCCTGCGATTTCAATAGCTGGTGCTATAAGCTCTTGCATCGGCAAAAAACCATATCTTTTATGAGCTTCTTCGAACCCGCGGAGCGTCCCTGGAGTAGCAATAGAACGATATCCAATCTGATTGTGTTGGCCTTCTACGCGGATTGTGAAGTCGCCATTGATATCATTTACAGCATAGAGTTGGTATTTTGCACTCCTGGGTGCAGTCCCAAGGAAATCAATTACCTCAGTTTTATTTCTGGAACTGCAGTGAATGGTCATGAAGCCGCCTGCAGCTAGACCACAATCTAAAGGTTCAACAACGCCCATTACATGACCGGCAGCAATAGCTGCATCTACAGCATTCCCGCCCTCCTTCATAATCATGATAGCAGTTTCTGTACCCTTCACATTTGCTGTGGCAGCTGCGCCAACCTTTAACGGTCCTTGTTCAAAATTTGTCAGTTCTCGTATGCTCAATCCTGTTCTCCTTGACTTGGTTAGAAGCTAACCGTTTATTGGTACAGAGAACAATACACTTTCTTTTTATATTACATCGATTAGGTCATACAGGGCAGATGACCCTTATTTAAGGATAGATAAATGGGAAACAAAAAATCTGTTTTGGTTATGCGTGATACTGGGATGAATAATAATGAAATATTAGAAGAGAAGCTGACGACAGACTGGAATGTAGAAATAATGAGTATACAAGATGATCCAAATACTTTTGATAAGGTAGTCAAAAATATGGATGCCGTCGTTGGTGGGGCTATACCAAATGGTATTCCTAAAAACTCAAAACTCGTGCTCTATCAGGTTCCCTTTACAGGTTATGACTGGATCACTCCAGCGGAGTTACCCGTTGGCGCATTGCTTTGTAATACACACGAGCATGAAACGACAATAGCCGAACATCTTTTGGCTGCTATGTTGGAGTGGCAGACTGGTTTGATGGGGGGACACTCATCCCGTTATGCGCAAAAAATCCTTCTATGGACGAGACATTAACAAAGGCCCCCATCACAGGGAAATGCGAGGAACTACTGTTGGCATTATTGGTTATGGTCATATTGGAAGGGAAGTGGCTCGAAGGTGTAAGGCTTTTGATATGACTGTCATGGCACTATCAAGAAATGTGAAACAAGAACCAGGGATTGTTGATTGGTATGGCACAGTGAGAGACTTGGATGAATTACTGAGGAAAAGTGATTTTGTGATAAATTGTGCTCCTGGAGGAGAAGAAACACGGAATATGATCAGTAAACATTGTTTTTCTATCATGAAGCCTGATGCTATTATAGCTAACGTAGGTCGTGGTGAAGTCATTCAAGAGGAGGCATTGTATGAAGCTTTATCTACCAGGCGTATTCGCGGCGGGATAATAGATGTTTGGTATAACTACCCAAGTAAGACAAACCCTAATCCCTGGCCCTCAAAATTCCCGTTTCATAAACTTGATAATGTAATAATGTCCCCTCATAATTCTGCATGGACACAGGCAATGTCCCACAGGCGATGGGATTTCGTCGCTGCGAACCTTGACCGTCTTGCAAACGGGGTAGAATTAAAAAATATCTGTTTTAGTGGCAAGCGGGTAGATTAAATCAAAAAAAAATATTAAGTATTGTATATTGTATAGAAACTTTTTTTAGATTTAAAAATAAGCGTTTAGGAATTTTATGATGTCTTTTGATTTAACTAAAGAACAAATAGATTTAAAGGCCCGTGCTCGTGATCTAGCCTCGGGCATTATTGCAGATAATGCAGCCGAGGTTGATAAGTCAGAGCAGTATCCCTGGGAGAACGTGAAAGCTCTCAAAGAGGCTGGGTTTATGGGGATGACAATTCCAAAAGAACTTGGAGGTCCTGGATGTAACTTTCTTGATGCCAATCTTGTCGTTGAGGAAATGGCGTCCTATTGCGGCCCGACAGGGCGTATTGCCGTTGAAGCAAATATGGGTGCTATTTCTGCGGTTGTTTATTATGGCACAGAAAGCCAGAAACGATTAGCTGCCGACCTAGTTTTGGATGGAGATAAGCCGGCTATTTGTATTACGGAGCCCGATGCTGGAAGTGCGGCGTCGCAAATGACAACTAGGGCGGATAAGCGGGGTGATAAATATATTATTAATGGTAAGAAGCATTGGATCACTGGTGGAGGGGTTTCTCGCCTCCACCTTATATTTGCTCGGGTTTTTGATGAGAAGGGCCTAGAACTAGGGATTGGAGGTTTTTTAGCAGTTCGCGGCCAATCAGAGGGTTTGAGAGTTGGTGCTAGAGAGCCAACAATGGGATTGCGAGGTATCCCAGAGACAGAGCTTATTCTTGAGGATTTAGAAATATCAGAAGACATGGTTTTAATGCCTCCATCTGGTTTTAAAAGGGGGTTTGCGGACCTTATGAATGCATATAACTCTCAGCGTGTAGGAGCTGGGACTGTTGCGCTTGGGTTAGCCGCTGGTGCATATAGGAATGCCTTAGAGTTTTCTAAAGAGCGCGAACAGTTCGGCAGACCCATAGCCGAATTCCAGGGGTTACAATGGATGCTTGCGGATATGTCGGTGCAGCTAGAGGCAGCAAGAGCGCTTTTGCACAAAGCCGCATTGAGCGCAGGTCATAATGGAAGTCCTTTTCCTGATGCTACTCTTGCAGCCCAAGGGAAAATATTTACATCGGAAATGGCGCTAAAAGTAACGACCGATGCTCTGCAAGTCTTTGGGGCTAGGGGCTATTCCAGAAATTACCCGATGGAGAGGCTTGCTCGTGATGCACGAATGTTTACCATTGGAGGTGGGACTGCACAGATCCTGCGAACCGTCGTTGCATCTCGTATTTTGGGATCTAAACTGCCGCAGACTAGAGATGGTTTTACAAAACTTGCAGAGTTAGCCTCGGCGAGAAACAGTCTACAGGCTGCTGAGTAAAATCAATCATGTCGGAAATCATCAGGACAGCCGATATTATAGGACGTCGTTTGTATGATGCCGGCGTGCGTTTTGCATTTGGTATTCCAGGTGGTGAAGTTTTAACCCTTATAGATGGCTTAGAAAAAGCTGGCATACGTTTTATTTTATCAAAACACGAAAACGCTGCGGGTTTCATGGCAGAGGGAGTCTACCACATGACTGGTGCTCCCGGTGTATTGGTCGCGACGGTTGGACCGGGTGCAGCAAATGCCGTCAATGTAACTGCTAATGCTCTGCAGGATCGCGTCCCTATGATAGTAATCACAGGATGTGTGGATCCCGAAGATACAGTAACTTATAATCATCAAGTTTTTGATCACAGAGCAGTTTTTACACCTATTTGTAAGGCGAGTTTTACTGTTCCGAGTGGTTATGTTCCAGAGTTAATTGACAAAGCGGTAGCTATTGCAACAGAGGGCCGTCCCGGTCCAGTACATTTGGATCTGCCAATTGCTATGTCAGCCCAATTGCACGATTTTGAGTCTGTCACGTATCGCCGACCTCCAGCGATTGTTGCTCCTGCTGAAGGGTATAATCTTACTACGGCAAAAGAATGGTTATCAAAAGCAGAGCGGCCTCTCATAATTGCAGGGGTCGATGCTGTTAATCAGGGGGCAAGCAAGGCCTTAACCACATTCGCTAATAAGTTTGGAACACCAGTAATATCTACGTACAAAGCTAAAGGAATTATAGCAGACGATGAAGACCTTAGTCTTGGCGGCGCGGGGTTGTCGCCGCTGGGAGACAGAAAACTAATCCCGCTGGTTGAGCAGTCTGATTTTATTTTGCTTGTGGGATACGATCCCATTGAAATGCGGAGTGGTTGGCGCAGTATTTGGAATATATCAGAAAAAAATGTTGTCGAGTTGCTTGCAGCTCCTGAGTACTCATTCATGCATAAATCCTCGATAAGCTTTATTTGCGATATTACCGAGGGGTTGAATGCCTTATCAAAGAATAATGCAAACGGTCAAACATGGGTAAGTAATCAACCTAGTATAATAAAAAAAGAGAATGGATTGCTCTATGGTCAAAAAGATCTTTGGGGACCTGCAGCCATTGCGGTAACCATCCGTTCTCTAACACCAAGAAATACAGTAGTTACGATGGATTCGGGAGCACATAGGATATTGCTAAGTCAGGTATGGCAAACTTTCGAACCGCACTCGGTGTTGCAGTCAAGTGCGTTATGCACGATGGGATGCGCGCTTCCAATTGCAACGGGGGTAAAACTAGCCTCTCCAAATCGACCAGTAATCGCTTTTACAGGTGATGGTGGATTGGAAATGGTTCTTGGAGAATTGATTACGCTTCGCGATCTTGCTTTACCAGTAATAATTGTTGTGTTTGTGGATGCTTCCTTGGCGTTAATTGAGAAAAAACAACGGGAAATGAATTACAAAAATGCAGGAGTAGATATGCGTGAAACAAATTTTTCAGAGGTCGCAAATGCCCTAGGAGGACAGGGTGTAATTGTAAAAGATAGAGCGTCATTGGAAGTGGCTATACAGAAAGCTCTACTATCGGACAATTATAGTATCATTTGCTGCAAAATCCCTCGTGGAAGTTACGATGGACGAATATAAATTATTCAAAATTTAGTAAAGAATTTCCTTTAAGGATGGAATCTACTTCGGGAGTGTAAGAACCGTCGTTCATATGGATAATAGTGCCCGATGTTAACACAGTGGGAGCTTTACTCCCTTTCTTCGCTTTAATTAGAACTCGTTTTGCATGCTTACCTGACTTTGGCCAAAGCGGGTGTATCGTTATCCCGCCAAAAAAAGGCCTTAAGGCGCCTAGTAAATGATCTAACCGATCTGCTCGGTGAATGAATGAGAATAATCCTTTATGCTTTAGAGCTACGGAAGCCGTTTTAACCCAGATTTCGATGTTAGCTTGTGTTTCCACGTGAGCAATTTGTTTTTTAGTATATGGGGAGAGATTTGTAGTGTTTGCCATAGTATAGGGGGGATTAGATACTACCAAATCAAAAGAACCAATCTTTATGATGGGTGGAATATTGGAGACAGAACCGAGTACAGGGACAAAATTATCTACTAGGTTATTCTCGGCCGCATTTAGTTTTGCTAGTTCAAAAGTTTCTTTGAGTATCTCTAAACCCATAATAAAGACTTGCGGGTTTTTTGTTAAAAGACATAAAGAAACTGCTCCTACTCCACAACCTAAATCAAGAATTCTCTCAGATCTCTTTGGCATGTTAAAAGCGGCCAATAGTATTGGGTCAATCCCAGCTCTATAGCCTTCAGCATCCTGCCATAGTATTAGTTTCTCGCCCAGAAATAGATCGCGAGTAAGCTTAGGTTTATTTGTTGTGGCACTATTCACCCAATTCCTCTAAGAGGTTCTTTGCAGTTATAAAATCTGCATCATTCACCATTAAACGACGAGGAATAGCCATACCGCTACCCTCAATTATACTCATATTGGTATCTAAAAGGTGCACACCAATACCTTCAGACTTTAACAGACTGGTGAGGTAAGAAATTTGCACTATGTTATTGCTTCTTAACAGCTCTTTCAATTCTTTATCCTCTTTCGGTGAGGTTGTATGTATTCTTCTTACGCACAAAGGTTTCATTGTTGGGCTTGATCGTATAGAAAGCATCCCTAACCTCCCAGGAAATAGTTAGTCAAGTTGATCGGAGTTTTAAAAGTGGCGAGTGTCGTTGAATTTAAAAAGTTGGATGGTTCTATAAGCAAGCCATCATTAGACTCTTTAATGCGGCTTGTTAGAAGCGATTTAGATCGTGTCAATTCCACTATCTTGAAACATATGGAGAGCCCGGTTCACTTGATACCTCAATTAGCTGGACATTTAATAGCGGCTGGAGGAAAGAGATTAAGACCAATGCTCACTCTTGGTGCTGCGGCGCTTTGTGGGTATACGGGCGATAGGCACATTAAATTGGCGGCATGCGTTGAGTTTATTCATACAGCGACGTTGCTGCATGATGATGTGGTAGACGAAAGTAAGCTTCGTAGGGGACAAGAAACCGCAAATACAGTTTGGGGAAACCAGGCAAGTGTCCTAGTAGGAGACTTCTTGTTTAGTCGCTCATTTCAATTAATGGTAACCGATGGCTCGTTGCACGTTCTCAAAATACTGTCGGGCGCTTCAGCGATTATTGCCGAAGGAGAAGTACAGCAGCTAATAACAACAAACGATACAACTACAAGCGAAACAGCTTATTTAGAAGTTATACAATCAAAAACTGCAGAATTATTTGCGGCGGCCGCACGTATTGGAGCTGTGGTTGCAGATCGCCCTAAAAATGAAGAGGAAGCACTGACTTCGTACGGTACAAATTTGGGAATTGCCTTTCAACTTGTCGATGACGCTCTGGATTATTCTGCTCGACAAGCGCAACTAGGTAAAACTGTTGGCGATGATTTTAGTGAAGGAAAAATTACACTCCCGGTAATCTTAGCTTTTAGACGAGGTTCAGAGGAGGATCGAAAATTCTGGAACCGAACGTTGGGGGAATTAAAGCAAGTCGATGGAGATTTGGAACAAGCTCAGCAGCTCATTTTAAAGTATGGGGCTCTAGACGATACAATATCTAGAGCTCAACATTATGCAGCTATTGCGCGTGATGCCCTAGGTCTATTTTCTGATGGCGAACCTAAACGTGCGCTGACTGAGGTGATTGACTTTTGTGTCCAGCGGGAATTCTAGATAACATTAAAATGTTAAATGAACTTTCATTGCTTTCTCTCTATCTGATGCAGTAAGGAATGCCTCGTTCGCGTCTTCCATTGGAAATGTATGGGTGAGTAGTGGCATAACATCAATCCGGCCTTTTGCGAGATAATCGACTGCCCAAGAGAATTCTTTGTCGAACCTAAATGAACTCTTCATTGTAAGTTCTTTGGCCATAAGTTGATCAGAAGGAATTGAAATATTAGGCTCAGCAAAAGTTCCAATCTGGATTAGTGATCCGCCAGGGCGTAAACTTTTAATAGCGGTTAATACTGCGGTTTCACTTCCAGAAGCATCAAAAGCAATATCGAAACTACCTCTCGGATTAGCTTCTTCGATTAATTTGGAAGCTCCAAAACTAACATTTAGGGTTTTATTTGCTCCAAGTTCGTTAACCACCGTTAAGGGCCCGTCACGAATATCCGTCATTGTGATGGATAATGCTCCTGCTAGTTTTGCTGATAGTAGAACTAACGCTCCTATTGGGCCTGAGCCGCTAATTAGAATATTTGCGCCCAAAAGAGAGCCCGCTTGATTGATTGCATGTAGTGCCACGGCCAAAGGTTCTGCAAACGTTGCAATATTTAAGGATAGCCCTCGAGGCATTTTAAAACACTGTCTTTGCTCAGTGACGAATATTTCAGAAAACATCCCTTGTATATGAGGAAATTTTCGGGAACTACCCAAAAATCTCATTTCATTACAGAGAAGCTCGCTTCCCTTAAGGCAATATTCACAATTTTGACATGGGTGGCTAGGGTTGATAACCACGGTATCCCCCACTGCGACATCATTTACTCTCGGTCCAATTTCCTCGACGATCCCCGCTGCTTCATGCCCAAGTATAAACGCTTCTCGAACGGGGAAATCTCCCATTTTGTAGTGATGGAAGTAATGTAGATCAGATCCGCAAATTCCCCCTGCGCCAATTCGAACCCTAACTCCAGTTTCAGAAAGAGTTGTTGTTGGTTGATCAATTGTTTGTATCGATTGCTTTGCCGTTAATACTGCTGCGCGCATTGAGGATCCTCACTTCCTAAACCAAGTTTGCACCTTAAACTCTCATTTAAAGAAAGTCTTTGGCTCTATCTCTTAGACTGTCTGGGATTCTTGAGGGTCGTCTGCTGTCAAGATCTAGATGAACACCAAATTGACTGAGGCTTGATATCGCTTCTCCAGTTTCAGCGTCTGTCATCTTATGAAACAGACGAATTGATGAGCCTCCTAAATGTGCAATACAACTTTCAATATCTAGCAAGGTTCCAGGCGTTACCGCTTTTTCAAATGTAAGCTGAAATTCGAAAGTAGATAAACCAATACGGGATTTAGTAAGATACTCAGAAGTAAGTCCAAAAGCGGCAAGAATAAAACTATTCGCTGTAGAATATCGATGTATAAATCCAGGCATTGATAAATTACCAGACCAATTAGTCTCTTCTGGCCGTGTCACGTCATTTGATGTGGGCAGCCATTTAGCCATGCTATTAGGTATGGCCCTGTCTTCTCGAATATCTCCATCCCAGTTTTCTTTTGGGATATCCAATGAAATGCCAGTTATATCCTGTTGCATTGTGGTACATAATTCGCCACTTTCAGCATTGAACAATTTATGTGCAATCCGAGGATGATCGCCATTCTGGATACAGGCTGTTTCAATTTTATAAATATCTCGATTTCTTAGTTCTGCCTTATAATGAGTCAGTGCTTCCGTCGTTTTACAAATACGAGGATCTACGCCTGCTTGTCGCAAAAACCTCCAGGTAGCAGCCTCGAATTTTTCATAATAAAATGCAACAGTAAAATGCTCGGTAGAATCAACTTCCCAAGGCGATACGTTGCCGCGGTATGTCTCAATATAATTTGTCAATGTATTACCTTCTCTTAAGAGGCTAAAATAATCTCATTGTTTTAATAATTAGTCTCTTGCATGCTTCTTATCAAAATCCCAAACTTCTTTGAATCCCATTTCTTCTGAGAAAGTCATAAAGTCTCTCAATGGGACCTCGACATCAACAGAAGAGCCTGTTTTCTTGATGGTTCCGTATACGGAGTGCAGAGCCTGGGCTGTAGCCATGAATCCGGTACCCGGATATATAGCTACTTGATACCCGAGATCTATATATGCCTGTTTAGACAGAACTGGGGTGCTTCCACCATCGACCACATTTACTAATAATGGAGTGTCGAAACTTGAGCAAATTTTCTCCATTTCTTCTAAAGATTCTGGAGATTCAATGAATAAAATGTCAGCGCCAGCTTTTGCAAAACCTTCGCCGCGCCGGAGAGCTTCATCAAGCCCGTAACCCGTCCTAGCATCTGTGCGTGCCACAATTAGAAAATCCTCTGATACTCTTGCCTCAACGGCAACTTCAATTTTCTGGATCATGTCTTCCAGTGGGATTACTTTTCTACCTGGGGTATGCCCACATTTTTTTGGAAATTCTTGATCTTCAATTTGGATGCCGGCAGCTCCAGCTGCCTCATACCCTTTTACAGTGTGGTGCATATTCAGAAGGCCTCCATAACCAGTGTCGCCATCAGCTATAAAAGGCGTTTTGACGACACTAGCTATCATTTGTACTCGACCAACCATATCCGCGTAACTAGCTATCCCTGCGTCGGGGACACCAAGATGTGACGCGACTGTTCCATATCCAGTCATGTACAGTAAATCAAATTCAAATTGATCAGCCATTCGTGCAGAAATGCCATCAAAGATACCTGGTGCCGATATCAAATTCCCTGGTTTGAAAAGATTTTTTACCGATGCCATTGAAAAACCCCACTCAGTTTAATTTTGGTTCTAACAGATATTAAATTTTAATACCTATTATCATGCGAAGCTATCTTATGAAATTTCTGCTTATATACAATAAATAATTTCCACTTTAACACTACAAATGCTTTGTTGTATGCGAGTAAAAAAATGAGGGATCGCAGATGATGGCGAACATTAAACGGACAGCAATTGTTACAGGAGGTGCCAGTGGTATTGGTAAAGCCATAGCAACACGTTTAGCAAATGATGGTATTACAGTAGCAATTGCTGATAAGGAGGAAAAACGAGCGGCCCAAGTAGCAGACAGTATTCAAAATGGATCAAAAATTATCAGTATTGGCGTCGATGTTTCTGATCGCAAGTCTGTTGAAACAATGATTGAAAATGTCCACGAACGTCTTGGTTCTATAGATGTTCTGGTTTGTAATGCAGGAATAATGGATCGCGCTCCGTTTACCGAGATGACCGAAGATTTATGGGAAAATGTACTGAATGTAAATTTAGGGGGCGTGTTTCGTTGTGGGCAAGCTGCAGCAAAATATATGATCGCAGGCTCTCGAGGAGGTAGGATTGTAAATGTAGCGTCCAATTCGGGTATTTTTGGGGGGAGAGGGAGAGCGGCATACGGCGCTAGTAAAGCCGGGATCATAAACTTGACTCAAACTATGGCTATTGAATTGGCTGAACACAACATACTTGTGAACGCTGTTGCACCAGGCCCGACAAAAACACGAGAAGACCAACCCGATGCGCCATGGCCAAGTGTTGCAATGCGAATGCCTTTAAATCGATTTGGTCGGCCAGAAGAGATTGCAGAAGTTGCGGCCTTTTTGGCTTCTCCCGCTTGCAGTTTTACAACAGGACACGTCATAAGTGCAGACGGTGGCTTTACAATTGCAGGTATAATGGAAGGTTGATTCTAAAAAAAGCGATGTGTCTAGTTGAAATAATAA